>JAGCLR010000362.1 GCA_017646885.1 Methanobrevibacter sp.
AGACCACACGCAATATTTTTTTCTAAATGGTATTTTTGAATAAATAGCAACATTATAATATCTGCCATCACTAACTTCTTTGATTTCGTCTATGTTCTTAACCTTTATTTTTCTACCAAAGAAATAATTTCTAATTCTATCTATTATCTTCATTTCTATTCCTCCAACATTTTCTACAAACACTCTTATAAGTAACATCTCCTGCTTCAATAGCAACGCTCATTTCAGACTCATCTCTTACTCCATTAATATATCTGATATGAGCAACCGCTTTTCTGTCACATCCCTCCATCTCACAAAGTGTTTCAATATGCTCAAATTCATCCGCCAACGCAAATAAGTGTTTAGACCCCTCAAATAAATTGCCCAAAACATCAGTTCTAAGTCCAAAACAAAATACATCTATATTCCTGCTGTCAGCAACATCACATAAGAACAATATATCTTCTCTGGTTAAAAACTGAACTTCATCAACAAACAGACACTTGAAGTCCAAATCCAAAAGTTCTGTTTTTAAATCCTGAAAGTAATAAGTGGGCGCATCCACTGTCAATATTCTTGATTTAGTTACTCCCCAACCAATGAATTTTCCTTCGCGATCATCCAAACATGGCTTTATAATGATTGGTTTCTTTTTCCTTCTTTTATATGTATCAAACATAGCGAGCATCTTGGTTGTCTTACCACTTCCCATCGCCCCATAAAAAAATTTGACCTTCCCCATATATTATGATTCTTTTTTCTTTAAATAATATACATATCCATACTCATCTTGAGTAACTCCGCATAATTGCCACCCTGCACGACCGACAGCGTTTAACTTTGCTTCATCCAACGCCTTTACAGACTTGAACACCTTATACTTATATACTTCCATATTGAAATAATAATTATTATTTTTTATTTTCCTATCGTTGTATTCTCATAAGTGGTATTCAACTGATGATTCACACGATAGAACACGCAACATTTCGGAATATCTTTCAACCTCTTTGCTCCAAGATATGTCATAGTGCTTCTCAAACCACCAAGGAACTCTTCATTCACATCATCAACACTACCAACATAAGGAACTAACGTCACACGACCTTCGCTCGCTCTGTAACTTGGCTTGCCATTACCAAACTTCTCCTGTGCAAGCGTAGAACTCATACCATAGAACTCTTTAAACTTCTTACAAGTATATACAGTATCATGCTCCACTGTCACTTCACCAGTCTTATAATATTTCTCAACAATTTCACCCTCTGCCTCATCTGTTCCAGCATATAAACTACCAATCATAACAAAATCAGCACCTGCTCCAAATGCCTTTCCAATATCACCTGGACAAGTAATTCCACCATCGGCACAAACCATACCACCAACCTGATGGGCAGCATCTGCACATTCTATAACCGCAGATAACTGTGGGCGACCAACACCTGTCTGTCTACGGGTCAAACAATTGTGAGCAACAATGCCATTATTTATCACAAACGAGTGATCCTTTTCAACCTCAATATCATAAACCTTTTCGTCATTATTGACCATATTTCCTTTTTTAATTTCTACAAATTTTATCATACTAATTGTTCTTTAAAACATCTAATTTTGAAAAATCTCCATTATTAATTTCTTCTTCCCATATATATATAACCTCAAAATTGTGGTTTTTAGCAAATTCCAACTTTATTTTATCATTTTCAATTTTAGCAATTTGAATATCATTAAGTTTTCTCTTACCATCACTTCCATCTAAATTAAACTTATTTGGATTACCATGCCAATAGTCTCCATTAACTTCTACCAATATTCTTTTACCCTTTATTATAAAATCATATTGATAATTACGATTACCATCTCCCATTATTGGAGAATACTCATTAGGTATGCTGTTTTCGTTTAGCCAATTCTCAACGATTATTTCAGGTTGAGTTTTTGTATATGCTTCTCTTTTACTCATACCTATTTTTCCAGCACGGCTTTTCTCTTCACGATATTTTTCTGGATCAGTCTCTCTTCTCCTTCGCTCGTTGTTAGCCATCCTCTGCCGTCTTATTTCCTTTTCTTCGTCAGATAAATTTTGATAGTTATCTCTCTGCTTTTGCATATGTCCATCTATAACTTCCTGTGTTGTATAGTCTTTCCAACTTTTACCATACATAGGATTATTTTCACCCGAAAATCTTTCTGACAACTTTCTACTATGTTCTGCTATTACTTCTTGTGCAACAAGGTCTTTCCAATTAACTCCATACATAGCATTTTTTTCACCAACACCCCACACACCTTTTCTTTCTTCACTCAATCGCTTTTTAAACTCATCCGAATGCTTTTTCCCTTTAAATGGGTTGTGGTTTAATCCCCTACATCTATTACATATATATGGTTTTTCATTTTCTTTACCAAAATTATATCCATAATCTGGTTTTGTTTTAGTTATAAATTCTTCACCACATTCTTCACAAATATATTTAAATTCATTTATAGATGTGTATCTAACAAATGCACCATCATCCAATATAAAAACTTTAGTGTTTTTTCGTTGCTGGGGATTATCTTTATGTATCTCTTTTTTTGCAATGCCAACTATCCTTTTATCACCAATATAAACTTTACACACATTACACATAACTGATATAATTTTATTATTATACAGCATTTATGAAAATATTTTTATAAAAAATTCAAATAGGTATTGCTTTCGGATTTATCTGATTTCAATGAGCATCTGTGTTTCTTCATCCAAATTACATGCTTCAACCCAATATGCAAATTCTGTATAATTATCTTCAGTTATATTATCTATATCTTTCTTATTAACCACATACAACTTATGTTCTGGCGTGCATTCAATACCATTAATATTAATTTTCTCATAATGATAGTTATAACATAATTTGGTAAGAACTTTATGATATTCTCCAGTATGTGTTTGCACCAAATCTCCCTCACAAATATCTCTCATTTTTTTATACCCATCCAAAGTTTTTACTTTCGTATTACCAAGTACACACTGTGCACCACCACCAATTCCACATACTACACAATCTGCACCATTCAAAATCAAATCCTCTGTAATATCACCTGTCACAACATTACCAACGAAGATAATCATATCAGGAAACTCTGCTCGCAAATCAATAACCAACTGCTTAATCTGTGGAATATAACCATTAGGAACATCCAATCTCACAGATACTGTAATGCCCAACGCTCGCTTAATTTCTCTGACTTTCTCTACTCCATTATCTTTAAGACCAACAGCAAGCAAACATCTCTTATAAGTATCCTTATCATCAATAAGCGTTCTATAGAATTCAACCAAATCTTCAACATTATGATGTTTATGCAAACAAGCAAACAATCCTGAATTAAGCATCTTTCTTGATACTTCGAAATTACCAATCGTTCCCATATTCGCCTGCATAATTCCTGTTCCTTTTACAGTTTTACCACTCCATTTGAACTTATACTCTCTGGTAATATCTGCATCCTTTCTACTTGCAATAGTCGATCGTCTTGGCTTAATCAAAACATCACTATAATCCAATTCAATTTCTGTTTCAATTCTCATATCTAAATATAATTAAATTACACTATCAAATATAACAAAAAAATCCGAACACTTTCGTGCTCGGATTGATTTTTTCCACAGGCATAAACAAAATATGCACTTGAATTCTATTAAATTTCTTAATAACTTAATGATTTCATCACCTCTGCCGACTTCACATCTTCATAACAATCAATTATATTTCTTACATCATCAGATAGATAATAACTAATTCTTTGTTTTGCGATTTCGTCACAAGAAATAATTTGTGCCATTATGAATTTATGTTCATCAGCAAGATTTGAGTAAAATTCTTGATAAAATGGATGATCTGTGTTAATAATGATATTTGGTTTACTATCATTGTGTTCAATACAATACATTTCACCATGACGACCTAACTGTCTTTCATCAAATCCACCAAGCCATTTATTTGTTCGCACCTTTATTGGGTTTGGGTTTTTTTGTTTACCACGAACCTGATGTTCTCTTTCATCAATTTCCTCTCTTTTGTGATTCTCACCACTTCTATTTGCCGACAACATCTTATTTTTATTTTGTTTTTCGGCAACCATCTTATAAAATTCTTGGGTTGCTTTTATTGCTTCTGGATCACTTACTTTATCTTCTTTATCTTTTCTTTTTTCTCGATTTCTAGAATCATCAGCCAAAGGTTTTATCTCATTTATAAGCTTATTCATCAACGCTTCACTCATATTACTTCTATCCTTTTCGCTAACTACCTTTGTAAATGTTGATCCAAATAAATAGTCACATGTTCCATCTACATATATTTCACATCTAAATCCATTAAAAAGAGAGTGTCTTGACCACATACCAAAAGTTAATCCCTTTCCCACCAGACGATTATTTCTATAAATATAAAGTCCTTGATTATGTTGAGTTCTTGTTATATATTCTGAACCATCATTTTTCGACTGGTGTACCTCTTCCAATTCATCATATCCACTAATTCTTGGAATGTGATATGCCTTATATTTTATAATATGACCATCAACTTCAAAATTACCCTCTCTCATTAGATCATTTGTTTTAATGTTTCCCATCAATTCAACATAAGGTACCTCATCTTTTTCAACATAAAACTTTATAATCTCACCATAGATAAATTTGTTAAAAAATTCACCCAATTTATTTTTTAGTGTCGCCTTAAAGCTCCTGTAATTTTTATTTGCGAGTCGATCTAACTTTGATATTTTGATAATAGTTCCATGTGAACCTTTTATATACTTCTTAAAAGTATCCCACTTTTCACTATTTTCATCACATTCGTCACATGAATCTTCAATGCCTTCTCTTTTTTCAATTGCTTTTTCAATTGATAGCGTCGCATAATTTAATTTTGAATCTTCTGTTTTAGTGAATATTTCAAGAACTTGTCCAAGAGATAAAGATGCTGCCTTTAGACCTGTTCCATACATTCCCAAATTATCCACAGCATTTTTACCAGTTTGCGAACCCAAGTTCATAGATTCTTTAAGCGTATCCAAAGTCATTCCAATACCATCATCTACAATTAAAATAGAATTTATTGTAGTTTCATTTCCTTTACCTTCTGTTTCAAAACACACTCTCACAAAAGTACTTTCCACATCTGGTTCAATGGAATTGTCAATAATGTCCGCAATTGCTGTGTAATTATTATAACCACAATTTCGCAATGCATTTAGGATAAACGATTCATTAACTTTCATAATTTTTTTGCTACTAGTACTTTGTTGTTAACATCATTTTAAATGGCATCCTAGTAGTCTATATTAAATATCCATTCAAAATGTATTTTTTGTCGGGGCGGTGGGACTCGAACCCACACGCGGAAAGCACCAGATCCTAAGTCTGGCGTGTCTACCAATTCCACCACGCCCCGAATAAAAGCATTCAAATGATTTCCGTAGTCACATTTGTCGGAACCTGATGGATTTATCGCTCCATCCGCTACGAACTAGTTCCTTATCTATATTCTCACACCTTTGTTTCACTCCATTTTATGAAACTATTTTATAGTGTGTCCCCAACTTGAAATGCTTTGTAGGAGCAGAGGGACTCGAACCCACAGAAAACCAGATTTTGAATCTGGCGCGTATGCCAATTCCGCCACGCTCCCATTTTCGTAAAGATGGATAAACTTTACTTACACTTTACCCAATGTTTCTCTTTGACTTACCTTCAGCAACATAGGATTGGCTGTTTCCTCACCC
>JAGCLR010000363.1 GCA_017646885.1 Methanobrevibacter sp.
AGATTGTAGATGCTTTCATCCTGTAACTGTGAGTAATCTCTACTGTGGAGAATGTGTGATTGGTGAGACAAGAAACCCGATCGAAATCAACGCTGAAATTACAGGATGTTGCCTTTTTGAGCCAAAACAACCAAACAAACAGAAACCGTTGACATATGCGGACCGTATCAGACGAATGACAAACGAGGAGCTTGCTGTACTTCTTGTGAAGTACCTAATAAGAGGAGCGGTTCAAGCAAACGGAATTGTTGACATAGAACGTGCTAAATCCATTGAAGATAATACTATCAATTCAGTGTGTGGGAAGAAAGATATTGAAACAATGCTTAATATGCTCAAACAGGAAATATAGGAGGTGTTGACAATGACACTTAATGAAGCAATAGGATATATAAAAGTCTTATGCGATGCAATAAGTGATCAACCATGTGGATGTGATGCGTGTCCATATGGAGATATTGTCGATGATGACGGAATATGTGAAGTTTTTAAAGCAATAAATAGGGACGATGGTGCGATTACTAATGTAATAGACGCTTACACTTACTATGAAATCTGGAATACCACTTCAAGATTTGCCACGGAATGCACTGAAAGATGTGTCACTTTAGAAACTGCAAAAGAGCATTTAGAAAAGAATCATTGCGATTGGTGCAGACCTGTTGGAACTGGTATTATTTATGAAGTGAATTTGGTTCCGACAGATGATGGAACTATAAACATGATTCGTACCGAGGTGTATAGAAAAAGATGAAGAGAAATGAGTATGACGATTTAACTATTGAAAGAGGATGATATAAGTGCGTAATAGAAAAAGAAGACTAGAATGTGTAGAAGAAGAATTAGAACAACTTGAATTAGATTTCACAAAAAGGATCGCAACAATAAAACACCATATAAGATTACTAAAAGAGCAAGAGCTGGAAGATAATAAAATCTTTTCAGAAGTGCGAGAAAATGAGTTAAATGAACAAGATACATCTGTACCAAATTCATGGGAGAAAGTTTTTAAAGAATTAGAAAGAGACACAGGTATGGTAAAACCTTATATTCCGGTTGTCACAGTTTACGGTTGTCCAGCCTACGAACCTTTTACAGGAAAACCTCTTTATGAAACAGAACCATATACTTTCTCTAATTTGGAGGATATGAAGAATGAAGAAGAGTAATGCTAAACCACTATTTGATTTATCAAAAGAAGAAACACCAAAAAAGAAACGAGGAAGACCAAGAAAAACGGACTTACCAAATTTTGAACAAACTCCTGTAAAAGAAGTTAAAAAAGTAAAAGAAAAAACAAAAACAATAAAACAAAAAGTGCGTGAAGAAATAGATCCTGATGATATTGGATGGAAAGATTTTTCAAAATCAAAACCAGAACTACTAACACCAGTTGAATTTTATGTAGATACAGGAAAAAAGAAAAAGGATATATTTAGAGGATACATAAAAACTCCTGGTGAAACAATAACAGATGAACCATATAAATTAGTAGTTCTCCGAAAAAAGTATGGAAATCTATATTATAGAAATATAGATGGTTGCAATGATATAATGCAGTGTCCTAGAGAGTTTCCATATTGCGAATATTGCGAAAAGAAAAAGATGAAATAAAATAACAAACCCACATGATTTACTTCATGTGGGATTTTTCTTTTCAAAAATCTATGATAAGAAAGGTATCAAAAATAAGTAAAAAATCAACTATAAATATATAATTTTGCGAATAAAGGGAGATGAAATCTCATGGAGCAACAGGTTAAAACAAAAGTACAATTTACAGATGATTATAATGCTTTTACAAATCTTGAAAATAATGATAGTCTTAGTACAGGATTTGGTAAAATACATTATGATTTAGGTTATTTAAACAGTGAGGACCAGAGACAGGAATCTGAGATAAATGCTATAGCACAGGCTGGAAGCAAAAATATTTGTCCAATAGGAACAGAAACACATAGCAGTGAAATAGGGTTTGGAACAGAATATTCTTTTCCAATACCAGAAGGGGCTTATATAATTTCACTTACAGGAACAATGGTAGCACCTATTCAATTTAATGTTTATAGTGAATCTGGAACAAGAATAGCATTGGTTGATATACATACTATTCAAGAAGCAGAGGCAGGAATAAGATTTGTATTAAATGATAATGCTTCAAAATGTAAATTCTGGTATGATACATCAGATAATTATACATTATCTAATATAATGATAAGAGATGCTAATATAACAGATAATACATTTCAACCATATTCTCCTACTAATAGAGAATTGTATAATTCTTTTTGTGAACTTACGGTAGAAAATGCTTCTCAGCAATCAGAGATAAATTATGCTGTTAATACTGGGGTTAAGAATTTACTTAATCTTTCCGGTATAACACCAACTGTTCCGAGTGGCTTAACACTCACGGATAATAATGACGGTACATTCTCTGTTTCCGGAACACTTGCAAGCGCGAACTCCATAACATTTCCCATTGATGCAATTTCTGGAAATTTGATTCTGTCGGGCTGTCCTTCTGGTGGTGGTGAATCTTCCTATATTCTCCGATTAACTAAAAGCGGAACAGCAGTTTCAGCATCAACGGACACAGGTAGCGGCTCACAGATATTTTCTATGGACGGCACAGGATATGCGTTGGCAGCCAGATTTGCAGCAGGAACGTATACGAATGTCACATTCAAGCCAATGATCCGATCAGAAGAGATCACAGATCCAACATATCAACCATACAGACCAATAATCAAAGCCATAGATTCGGTACCTACCAATAACAGTCAGAATCCAGTCACAAGCGACGGTGTATTCAGATTCGCTTACGGTAATGCTACAACAATAAGTCCAGATAGCGGTGAGACGTACGATTTGAATGATCTACCTATCGGACGATTTAGGGTTACTGATTCCGGTTATGCCGCGAGAATTCTGAACGCTCCGATAACGAATACGGGATATGATATCGTTTGTAAGAATTCGTCGCAAATCAACTATAAAACTCAGATACTCTATCAGGCACAATCTGCAAATTCTATTCCAATATTCTGGCAACGACATTTTCGAGGAACAGGTAGTGGTGCTGTATTGGGGTGGTCAGACTGGTACACCTTCAGACCGGATACCGGACAACTTGCAGAGGACAGAGCTGCGCTGATCGGTCAGGTTGACAGTGGGGCGAAGAATCTGCTGAAAAATACAAATTCTGTTGGTTCACGAACAATCCAGACGCTCGAATTCACAACAGATAGCCATGGCTGTGTTACGATATCATCAGGGACGGCGTCTGGTGGAAATGCGGATCTGCATATTAACTCAAACGCAGAAGCCAATCTTGTTGTTGGGCAAACATACATACTGACGGGTTGTCCTAGTGGTGGCAGCTTGTCTGGATACAGGCTTAATATCTCCAGTAAAGGCTCAGACACTGGAGAGGGATTAGAATTTACATATGATGGCAGCCAGATTGATGTTTATATCCGTGTTTCGTCAGGATATCAATTAGCAAATGCGGTGACATTCAAACCCATGATCTGCACCGTCGCAGACTGGGCTATCTCTCAAAAATTCGTTCCGTATCGTCCTAGCTGGCAGGAGATGGCAGATGAGATTGAGACGAAAACCACAGTTGCTGCTATATATGGATTCGGTACAGCCATACCATCGAATAGTGACTTGGATAATTATAAGACACCTGGAATATACCGTGTTGAAAGTAACAATATTGCAGCTACGATTTCAAATATTCCGAACGCCGGAGCTGGAAGGCTTGAAGTAAAGGGGCTTCACGCTGCTGATAGATATTTACAGATCTATTATAGCGGAGATGCGGTATATCAGCGAAGATGGTCTGGATCAGCGTGGGGTGTGTGGTACAAATTCACCACAACAACAGTAACCTAAGATGGTTCAGGCGCTGCAAAATAAAACGATCAAACTTTTAAAAGGGCGAAGTTGGTACCACGACAAGGTGTAGAGAAGACGGAACAGGAAGAAGAGAAATTGCCCAACGAAATTCAAAATGAACCTGAAACGAAAGAAAAAAAAATAAAGATCAATTATACATTTTACACAAAACTATCACAGAATATTTGTGGTAGTTTTTGTTTTCTTTTTAGTAAAAACCTCTTGACAAAAATTAAAATATGTGTTATACTATATATACAAACAAACATTTCAAAGGAGGAAATCACAATGGCAAATATGATTAAAGTTTTTGGAGTTAATGGAACTCAGGTACTTACAGAATCGGAAGTAAATAAGAAAGTGGTTAAATATCTTAAACTCAAGCAACAGCAGAAAGATATTGAGAAGGAACTTGCAGAACTTTCTGCGGAACTTAAAGAAATTGCACAAACACAAAAAGATAATAAATTCACAATTAAAGAGCATACTGTTTCTATTTCTAATTGTGAAAAGAAAACAGTATCATATAAAACTCTTGCTGAAAATCATCCTAAAATTGCAAAGAAACTTGTAACAATATCCTACTATACTCAGTTGAATGTGAAATAAGGAGAATGTAATTATGAGAATGTGGCATTATAGATTACTTCCTTATCTTCCAGATATGCAACTTAGAGGTCAGCTTAGAGAATTAGTAGCTATTATGCATAATTGGCGGGATACTGGTATGCCCAGACATATGCTTATCAATGTTGTTGTAAGCTATGATAAAGCAGAATTTTATAGTTACTTTGAATGGTACAAATATAATTACGAAAAAAGATTTGGCAAATCTTTTAATAAAAAATATGTTCAGGAGTTTCAGGATTTTTGTAATGTTCATCCTGGTTCCGAAATAACACCAAAAGATTGTATGTTGCAATTAAACTCTATCTTTGAAGGTTGGCATAACAAATGCTATCTAAGGGTGTGCATGGCAAACCTTTACGAAAAACATAGATTCTCATATATGGGAAGAAGTGAAATTGGAGCCTATGATTGGCAAAGACTTTGTGAGGGTTATAAATATATAACGGGAGAGGATTATGAAATATAAAATAAGAGTTAAAAGTCCAAGAGAATCCGAAATACAATACCATGAAGAGATTTTAAAAGATTTTGAAAAGATATTTAACATAAAAATTAGATCTGTTTATGATAATGAGTCTAACATCATGAATTATCATATTAGAGAAAATTCAACGGGAGAAGAGAACATAATAAGGATTAAGGGAGCAGACTGTTACTTTGATTTAAAATTCATGGGAAACACTATGATAGAAGTTTGTCTTGAACAACTATATAACTATCTGAGAAATATTTATGAAATGATTGAAGAATCTGAACCAGATAAAAATATTGTTGCGGATTTTAATTGCCCTAATTGTGGCGCAAGCCTAGAACCTAAACAAAAAGTCTGTAAATATTGCAGAACCTATTTTAATTGGCTGTAAGGAGAAATAATTAACAAGGAGATTGAATAAATGGAATTTTCAGAAAACGATATTGTTCTTTATCCAATTCACGAAGATACAAAAGATGAAAGATTAACTATTGCAAGACTTGAAAATGCAGGAGTTTCACTTTGGTTAGAAGGCCCTGAAATTTCAAAAACATTCTCGGAAGAGGATAAGGCAGAACTTCTGTGTAAATGGTCTAAAAAGGCAAATAAACTATTCAAGAAATTTGATGAAAAGGTTTCAAAACTTGATCTTGATATGATTGGGTTCACTAGTTATCAGGATAAAGTTAAGGATATTATTTCCGTTTATACTGAAAAATTTAAGGAGATTGAGAACAATGATTGATTTTAGTTATTTGTCAAGGCCAGAACAACCTAAAAAGGAAAAGATAAATGAGTTTATTTTTGAATGCTGTAAACAAACATTTAAGAATAAAGAATCATTTTGCCCAATATGTGGTAAAAAATTCTATGTAAATAGCGGCAAATACCTTTATAAGAAATCAAATAAGAATGGTTACACAAGATGGGCTTGCAGTTATACTTGTTATAATAAGTTGTGTGATGCAATTAACCATTCTGTAAAACGATAAGGGAGGATTATGAAAATGGAAATTGAAAGAATGAATGATAAAGAATTAGTAGCGGCACTTGATCATTATTATTTGGAAGAATGTCCGTTCCATGATGAAATTGATGCCTCCGCAGTTCCACTAATGATTGATAGACTTAGAGATCAATTTAAGATTTTTTATAGACCGGGGATATTTACTCCTGTAGAACCTTATGTTTGTAAAGTTAATAAAGAACTGGAAGAAAAATATGAAAATCTCAAAATCATTTATGATTCCACCAGAGAAGCATATGAAAAATTCAGGAAAGCTGTTGCCACAGTTCTTGAATTACCAGTTTTTGAAATAAATGATGTTTTTCTTGAAAGAATTAACGTAATAATGTCTGAGAATAAACAGCTATCTAAAGGAAAAGAAATTCTTATTAAGAAATGTATTGAGTTTAATGATAGAAATAAGAATATCAAACATATGTATGATGCGTCCATCGAAAAACAATATAGACTTGAAACAGAAAATGCGGAGCTTCTTAGAAAAGTAAAAATTCAGGATGATTCAGAAGAAGTTATTTCTAAACTAAAATCTAAACTCGAAGAGACCGAGAATCTTCTTCACAAATCTGTTGAAAAAGTTAATGAAGAATGTGATGTTTGTGTCCAGTACGAAAGAAAAAAGATCAAATATGATATCATTGATTATATGAAGAAAAAACATCCAATATTTTATAATAATCATACTGTTGAATTTATCACGAATTCTTTGGAAGATATTTTTAAGATGCTGGCTGATGAATGAGGTACTATATGGATATGAGAAATTTAACAGACGAAGAGACCGAGATTTATGATTCCTGGTTGGAACATGAATCATATGATACTGGAGAATCACTTTTTAACTCAGAAAACAGGATGAAATTCTCAAATGTAAAGATAGATAATTTTTCAATTAGAAAAGATAGTCAGCAATTTGAGTTTAGAGTTAAAGGAAAGCTTGATAGTTACGGTAAAGAATCCTTATACGATCTTTTCAATAATCTGGCAAATCATATTTCTGATTTCAATAGGAACGATGAGATTGAAAAAATGAAAGATGCCCTCATTGGGATTTGTCATATTCATGGTTTATCAACTGATACAGATCCTATTAGAATCAGGGAAACTTGCAGAAGTTTTGTAAAGGGGTCTTTAGACAAAGTTCAGGAACAGTATGATTTTAGAAATTATATGAGGGATCAATTCAATATATCTGCACACTGTTCTAAGGAAGAGTTTGCCGAAGAAATAAAGAAAAGGGTTGGGGAGTGTATTGACAGAGAAGAATATGCCAAAGAACAAAAAGATAAAATATTCGAAGCAATAGATTCCTATCTTGGTATCTCAGATACTAATAGACTTCTTGGAATTCATAATGAGATAAAAAATTTAAAAGAAAAAGCTGCTAAATATGACGAGCTTATGAGAATCGCACATCCCAATAAATAATTTAAAATTATGTACGATATACACAAATATCAAACAAAACCTCACACCAAGTTTGTGAGGTTTTTTACTTATAAATTTCTTGAAAACTCTTGACAAATCTATATAAATATGTTATACTATATACAGTAAATGAAACGGAGGTACAAAAAATGAAAGCTATGGAGATTGAAAAAAGAGTACATGAAATCCTGAATGACAATCACATCATGGGCGAGGTTGAAGTTACTGAATGCCGTGATTGTTTCAGAATTAAAGTCCATATTTCCTGGGGAGACTGGAAGCACGATCACCTTAGACTTAGATGGAACATCCTGAATGAATTTAATATTGGACATTGGTTTGAGGAAACAACTGAAACTGACGGTAGTGATTGCTATTGTGCAACTCATACTTACGAAATAGAAAAAGAAGTTAAAGAACCGATGGTTCTGGAATTGCAGGAGGTTTGATTATGTACGGTGCAAGAATTAGTGATTGTGATAATTGGTTTGAAATGTGGTTTCAGGATAAAAAGGCAATGCTTACCACAATGATTTCTAACATGGCAGCAGACCTTAATGCCGGATATGATCTGTATGGAACTTCTATTACTAAACAGCAACAGATGATTGACGAATATAGAAAAGACTTTGAGGATCAGATGGACAAGTTTAAGGAAATGGAAGATAAACAAGTAAACCGTTGGTGTTTCTACGATTTGAAAAAGAGGGGTGCTATTGAGTGAAAACAAAAACAAATGATTATAGATATGAAGTTTCTGTTCATATGGAACCTACTTTATTTGATGGAATTCAGATGTTTTTCTGGATTGTTTATAAGTTAGATAAAAACGGAAATCGCAGTAATGCTGGTTTCGGATATGAAGGTGATCCTGAATCGGCTTTCAAGGCTGCAAAAACATATTTTCATGAAAATTATTTTATGAGATAATTTAGGAGGTTATTAAAATGACTACTTACAATGACCTTAAACTCAAGGAACTCCGTGAAAAGTGTGATATCGATTTCGCACACTACACCTATAAAAAGGGTCAGTGCTCTTGCTGCTATGGTCCGAAAGACCTTGCTAAGAAACACTGGCGTAAAGGAATTGATATCACTGATGATCTCAGAGATTATAGTTATATTCTTTTCAAGAATGCCGATAACGGCAGCGGTCATGTTACTAAGAATGATAATCTTCACGATATTGAATTTATAAGTTGGCATCTTAATAGTGATCAGCTTGACAGAGTTTGTTATGAACTATCCGTTCAATATGGTGATGGGTGGGTAGTTCTTGTTCCAAAGGATAACATGACCACAATTATCGTTATAAAAAGAACCAGTAGACATTTTGATCATTACTTTAACTGCGATGGAGCACATGGTTTTAACGAGTTTTATGAAAATGGCGTTAGATTCAAAAAGGAGGGATGATTATGAATGGATAAACAAATAACATATCTCCGATTATGGAAAGTATTTCTGAACCCATTTAATGAGATTGTGAATACTGTAGAATTAGACTATATAGATGATTCTATAATAATAAATAAACTTATAACCAACTATGACGATTGTTACAGTTATATTGTTGTAACTGCTATTTCAAAACAAACAGCAGAATATAAAGTTCGTAGACTTTTGTGGAGGTGATGATGTTTTGGATAAATGCTCTTTTCCAGATGGATTGATAATTAGACCAGATGGGGAAAATGAATTAGATCCTTGTTTAT
Source organism: Methanobrevibacter sp. (assembly GCA_017646885.1). Next base: position 9,178 of record JAGCLR010000363.1, read on the forward strand.
ATGAAACTAAAGAAGTCTTTACAAATTGCATTGTTGAAATTTTGAAATGTAAAAATTGTGGGAATATTTCCATATCCTGGAGAAAAACTGAGGGTACTGAAAAAGTTCCTGAAACAGATTGGGATATTATTTTAGGAGGATAACATGAAATATCATTGTGACCTATCTCCATTGGTAGGGGCTTATTGTCCCTATTGCACTAATGACGGACCCTTATGTGAATTTGATAAATGTGACATAGAGGAAGCTTATGAATTAGGAAATGATGATAAGGTGAAGGAGATTCATGATAAATTGAGAGCGCTACAGGAGGAGGGATATAAATGAAAGTTATTGAATTGCCTGTCAATGAAAATGAATTATCGTATCCAGAAGAAATAAATAAGTTGGTTCAAAAACTTCAAAATAAAAATATCAAATTAAATGTTGATAAAATCATATTAGAAAAATTATGGTATGTTTTTTCTGAAAAATATGATGCTACATTTTTAGTTGTGGATAATGACACGATTGATGAATTTATCGAATGGGCAAAAGATATTGATTATGAATTCGCACAAAAATGTAATTACTATGGATATATTGAGGAGGAATAAATAATGGAAAAAATTGAACCAAAGGATATGACTAAGAATGTATCCGTATTCAAAGATAATGCCTTTAGGGGCGGTTATCCATATAAGATTACAATTTATGATGAGGATGTAAGAAAATCAATTCTAAATGGAATTAAATATTCCTATGAAATCACCGAGCTTGAAGAAATCCTTTATAGGCTGAATACATCCTTAGAAAATGGAGTAAATGTAATTTTTAAGGAACTTATTTCAAATAATTCAATCGCTGTTTTTGTTCTTGTTACACCAGACCGAAATTATGATATCTGCATTAGGATTGATCATGTAGAAGCACAAAAAACATCTGATGAAATTAGGATGGACGATATTCTTAAAATTGAAGAATTTGAGGAGGATTAAAAATGGGAAGTTCCAGAGATTGTGAAATTGTTCTAAATGAATTAAAGGATTGGTTGAAACAGAATTCTATTCCAAACAAAGACGATTATATGTCAGTTCTTTATGAGAAAAATGCTTATGATAAGGTGCTTCAAAAATTATACAAACTAATGAATGGTGAGGAATCTAAACTACATAGATTTAAGGTAGGACTTTGTTGCGGTGGTATCATGGAGGATCCAGACATTCATTATGAGAACATTCAAATAATCGAAGCTGCTACTCCGGAAGAAGCTAAAGAACATTACGATGAGGTTAATAATTGTAATTATTATTACGGTGAAGTTTTAGGAAGGTTGGATTAAAGAACAGGAGTTTGTTAATTTAAAAACATTTTAACAAACTCTTGACTTTTTGATAAATATGTGTTATAATATATTTGTAAGAATTATGGAAAGAAGTGACTAGTATTATGAATCTTCTTAATAGGGAATTTGGTTATCTTAAAGTAGTTGGTAACTCATCTAGAAAGGGATATGTTGTTTGTAAATGTAATAAATGTGGCAATTTTAAAGACATTAGGGCAACATCTTTAACTAAGAGAAAACAACCAACTATTTCATGTGGGTGTGTTCAAAAAGAGGTTGCTTCTGAAATTTGTTCTAAATCATTACCTAAGAATTCAAAAGAGCAAGTTGAAACCAATAGAAAGTTTCAAACAAATTTCGGATCTATTCAATGTGAAATTCCTAAGAACAATACCAGCGGATGCAAGGGAGTAGCGTGGAATAAATATCACGAAAAATGGGAAGCATATTTACATCTTCACAGAAAAAAGATTCGTCTTGGTTATTTTACAGATCTTAAAGATGCTATTACTGCAAGAAGAGAAGCAGAGGAAAAATATTTTCAACCGCTTTTAGAAATGGCAGGAAAGGTTTAAGATATGAATATAATTATAACTTTTGTAATTTCATTTATTATTGCATTTCCAATAGGATATCTATACGCACTTCATAAAATTAAAAAAGATGCTTTGTCAGAACAAAGTCTAGAACTTATGGATGCAGATATAATGCTTGAGATAAGTAAGGCAAATGAAGGTAATTTTAACTACACAGCAACGCAAAAAGATATCCTTAACAAAATTATCAAAAAAATAAACAATTCTGCATTAAAAGGTTTTAATGGAATTAGGTTATCTAATGATTTATCATTTAATTATGAAATTGATAATAACTTTACGAAGAAACAAATTAAAGATTTCTTTCATGACAAAGGATATAAAATATATTTTAAATACGAATTTTCTGACCATTCCGATATAGAAAAAATAACATGGAATGAGGCTAAAAAGAAATGATATTAAAAGAAGATAGACAACTGTATAGAGGAATCTTTTGGATAACAGATATTGATGATCTATATAATTCAAAATTATATTTTCAAATTCCATGTGATGAAAATGGTGACATTAGTGATATAGATTTCACAATCTCAGATAAAATGTCATCAACTGGATCAAACAATTACAATCACAAAAGAGTTTGGAATTCATTATCACATAAAGAAACTAAAGGTAAGCCTTTTGACTATTATCCGAGAGGAAGAGTAGAAATATCGAATGGAATTGCAAAGGTTTATCATTCACCATATATTGATCAGAATAAACTTAAATCTTGGGTAACGGACAGATTTAACCTAACATCAGCAAATGGAATTAAGAAAGTTAAAATGATCGCAGACGGTTCGAATCACTATCGTTGTTATTTGGACGAGAATTTTTAATACGACTATGTTTAAAGAGGAGAGTTTACTATGAATGAAAATGTAATCAGTAAAGAAAAATTTAATATCTGGGTAGACAGAATTCTAGATAATTGCTACAAGGTTACTGGAATAACATTTAAAGATGTAGAAAACGTACATGGTTCCTTTTTAACTAAAGGGCTACTATCAAGTGAAGAATTTTCTGACTTGTATGATGATCCTTATGAGAAATTTGGAAAATTTTTAATAGTCATGAAGAATCATGATAATCTCAGAATCATTAACATCATAAACGGTAAATCTGGCTATTCCAAAAGAAATGTTGGTGACTTTTTCGACGCTAAAATTGCCCTGGCAGTTGCTTGGGCAAGATATTGTAAAAATCCTATTCCAAGGGAAAACAATACTTTTAAAAACTAAGGAGGAAATAAAAATGTCTATTACAAAGGAAGTTTCTAAAATTAAATTTGATATGTGGGTATCTAGAATGATAAATGATTGTATACGGAATACAGGTATTCATGACCGTGTAATTAAAGACCTTGCATCTTTTCCAGATGTTAATTATGAAAAAAGACTGCTCTGGGATATGCGCGTTATGTATACGAATAAAGGGCATAGTGGAAATGTATTGATACACCATCAATTTATGGTTTATATCTCTGAAGATGAAAATTACCTTAGACTTACAAATATTGTAAACGGTAAATCTGGATATTCTAAGAAGAATACATTTGATAAATTTGATGCAAAAATTGCTTTGGCGGTAGCATGGGCAAGATATTGCAAAAATACAATCCCGAAACTCAAAACATATCTTACAAAAGAACAATTCCTTGATCTTGAAAATGGAAATATTTTTTATAGTAAGAACGGACAGAAGTTTATTGCTATTGGAATTGAACCTCAAACAAAAGATATGATGGTTGTATACCGTGAAAAGGATAAGAACCTTAAAGAAATTGTAACCATTCCCTATATCAAAGAAACATACAGTTTTGAGAAAATTTAAATAGGAGGTAGCCTAAAAATGGATGCTAAGTATCGCGTAGTCTTTGGAGAAGGTGTAGAAACCTTTACAGATTTTGATGAAGCAAAAAAGTTTGCAGAACAAACTAATGATCAAAATACTGTTATTTATTTACAGGTTGGCACTATGTGTGGTATGGTTTGGAAAAAGGAAAACAAAAATGAATAAAGTTGATTGTAATGTCCTTCAATGTAAATATAATGCAAACATACTTTGATACTTATAAGATTGAAATTAGCGGAAATGGATTCTATATGACAATTCGGACTATTGTAAAGGAGGATGACAATGGGAACAGAGCATGATATAAAATTTGCTATTTCAGTTCTTGAAGAAAAGGCAAAAGACATTACTGATTTATTTTCAAAAGTTGTTGATTATTACGAAGAGCTTGAGGACAGTACAAGAGAGAAATACACGCAGAATCATTGGACTGTAAATATCAATTTAAGAAACGGAACAGAACTAAAAGAAATTTTTAAGACATATGATGACGCAAATGAGTTTATACGCTCTAAAAAACTAAAAGATAAAGATTTTGTAAATTCTTGCATCAGCAACACTTTGTACTATAAATTACAAAAACTATGTGAATATAAAGATTTTGAGACACAGGTGCTTGAAGATCAGTTGAAAGCGATTGAGGATGCTATTAAAATTTTAAATAACAACTACTATAATAGTACATTTTTTAAACTAAAGGAATCCGAGGTTTAATTATGAATAAGTATGTTAAATCTGCAAAATTAAATAAAGTGCCGTGGGATCCGGTAGATACGACTAAGATCAATTTTAGAGAATCTTTAACACTATCATTTGAAGATACAAATATTTGCGGTGTACCTGCAACGGATTTTATGAGTATAGTAAATGCTATGATTAAAGAAGAAATTGAAAAAATGGATTGTATATTCATAACGACAGCCATATTTTATGGGTACGATAGTGCTGATAAACTAATTAACCTTCTACTAACTGAAAATATTGAAGAACTTGGATATTTCTTGCAACAGGTAAATAAACGATTTGAGGAACAAAACATTGATAGAAGGTTTGCTGTTCCACCTGATTTAACAGCATATCGAATTAGAGTTGAGCAAGACCGCGAACGATTAACTGACCGTTGGAATTATGTTGTGAAGAAATTATCAAGTGGTTTTGAAAAGTGATTAGTAAATATATACAAAAATCCGGTAAATAATCACCGGATTTTTTATTTCAAATTTCAAAAAACCTCTTGACAAATACTTCATAATATGTTATACTATACTTGTAAATAAAACAATCGTGTATTCAGTAATGGAGGTTAAAAATGAAAAAGAAAATCCAATATGGAACGATTGATCTAACTCCCGGTGCAAAAGATGATCCATATTTTGATATGATTCAAAATTGTTGTCCACATTGTCTTCATGTAGATGAAACAGGAAAAGAACAAGAAGTAGAACCACTTCGTAATGAAATTAAAACATTCTATGAACAATGTTGGAATGGGTTTGGATATAATGAGTATAAAGTATTACCACATCTCTGTCATAGCTGTAAATCTATTTTCCTGTCATACCGGATGCAAAAGAAAATAAATTGGCAAGAAATTATTGGGTTAATTCTAATTGTTTATGGCGTAATTGGTTTGGTACTTGCTGTTTTCTATACTATGACCAAAAGCCTTGGAATGCTGCATTGGTTAGCTATTGTAAGTCTTTGCTTTGGTATTGGATGTGTTTCAGACAATGATTATATGAAAAAGAAATTGAACTTTAGTTATGTATACGATGAGGTTGAATGTGATTGGCTATTAACACAATATTTACATAAAGAAAATGAAAAAGAAGAGACAGGTATTCCAAATACAGAAAATGAAGATCCGTACAAAGATCTTCCATATGAAGGAAAGATGGTTGGTTGTGTGTTTAGAAGACCGGCGGATGAATAATTTATAGGAGCTGTAATCATGAAATCAGTTTATCATGTTTCAATTTTTGAAGTTGATTTTCAGAGTCATAACTACAAATTCATTGATGATTGTTTTAGAAAATTTAACAATTATTATGATGCATTAAGATATGCACAATGGAATTCTATTGAAACAATGACATTTAGAAGAGGATATTTTATAAATGAGGTGACTTTATGAATTTTCATGAATTTCAATCGCTTGCAAAAGCACATAGAATTATGACAGATATTTTAATCAAACATATTCACTCCGGTGATGAAGATGAGTTTATACATCTTAGAAATCTTAAATTTGGTGAAATAGAAGATATGTTGCAAGACTTGTCCACAAAGGGAATTGTCTGTTCTGCTTGTGGTGGAACAGGAACTAAATTTTACGAAACTGATCAAATAACAAGAGAGTGTCCAACCTGTGGAGGCAAAGGTGGTTTTTTCAAAGTTTGGGATATGGAGGTTGATTTGTAATGTTTTATTATACAGGAGATATTCATGGAAAACCAGATAAGATTATTGAATTTGCATTAAAAAATAAACTAACTAAGAACGACACTATTGTAATTCTTGGAGATGTTGGTTGTAATTATTACGGTGAGAAATCAGTAAAAGATCATAACATGAAGTACAAACTCTCCAAGCTTCCATGTACTATTTTCTGTATACATGGAAACCACGAGGCCAGACCGCAAACTATTTCAACCTATAGAAGAAAACTTTGGAATCAGGGTTATGTGTATGTTGAAGATGAATTTCCAAATATTATCTTCGCCGTGGACGGTAATATTTATGATTTAGACGGAAAAGATACTCTTGTAATTGGCGGAGCATATTCTGTAGATAAGTATTATAGACTTGAAATGGGGTATAACTGGTTTCCTGATGAACAACCTAGTGACGAAACAAAACAGGAAACAGAACAAGCTATTGGAATGTGGGGTTATGAATTTGATCAAATTCTCACACATACTTGCCCAAAGAAATATATTCCAACAGAGGCATTTCTTCCAGGAATAGATCAATCAAAAGTAGATAATTCCACCGAGGAATGGTTAGACACTATTGAAGAAAAATGTACCTATGGAAGATGGTTATGTGGTCATTATCACATTGATAAATCCATTGATAAGATAAGATTTCTGATGAACGATTTTATTATTTGAGGTGGCACAGATGAATTATGCATTCATCCATAATGAATTAAAGAAGCTCTTTCCATTTTATGAGAACCCCAGAGTTTTAGAAGACACACAACTAATTCTAAGGGTAAGACATGGGTATGATTCATTAGGAAATTTCTACCAAGTGCTTATAGAGGATTCGTCTAACTGTATAAGCCGAAATAAAAATGGAACTCTTGACGTGAACATTAAAAATATAAAATATAGAGTTCGTGAGTTTTATGAAAATGGATATACACGAGAATATGATATAAAACGTGCTGAGGAGTTTGAAAATGACAAACAGTGAGTTTGAAAGTTTAGAAAAACAAGAATATGCATTTTTAGATACTATTGATATTCTATCTATACTTAAAGAAAATGATTTAGATAATGCAGAAGAAATCATTCATATTTTGGAAGAAGATTATGAGGATAAATATCTTGAGCAAAATCCGGACGATGATTTCTTATTTAATTGTATTAGCCATTATGATTTTGTAAGGTACATCAAAAGAAGATACGGGATTAACTTTAGAGAAGAAACGATTTATTATTTTAACTTATAAGAACTAAGAGTCTGTTAGAACAAAAACATTTTAGCAAACTCTTGACTTTTACTGTGCAATGTGTTATAATATATTTACAAATATATAAAGGAGGGTATACCTATGTTCGATCCAATCCATTATAAATGCCTCTATGAATCAACTCAAAGAATGCTTGAGACAGCTAATCGAAAAATTGAAATGCTTGAGCAAGATCTTAGAAATGCTAATATGCTTTTGAGAATGAAGGATAAGGAAATTGAGGCACTTAGGTCTGGTGGAAGTAGGGAGGTAGACAGTGAGAAGTGGATGGGCCAATGAAATTATCTGCATATGTTTATAAATTTAATAACAAAGTGCAAAGAAAATATATTGTGGATAAAGATCAGATGATAAAATTATTTAAAGATTGTAAAGATAGATTTGTTACTTTTGGCAATATGGGTGGTTTTATTGATGGACCTGATTTTGCAAAAGTTTGTGCTATAGCAAAATCCTTCGATGTGAAAGAAGATGGAATCACGGCAGATATTGATGTTCTTGACACACCTAATGGAAGATTGCTTAAAGAATTACTTAAAGTTATGAATGATTCTATGTTAATAAGTTGTGTATATATTGGAGATATTCATAACAAACAGATTTTTCCACAAACAATTCCATATCTTGTAATTGGTGAAAATCAATTCGGATACAGATTAAAAATGGAGGAGGGTTAATATGGAAAATTGGCAAACTATTCAAAAACAAGAATTTGAATATTTAGATTCTATAGATCTAATTCCGTATGTTATATCGGAAACAAATGTTGATAAGTTAATGGACATCATTGATGAGAATTTTAATCAGGATTATATATCAAAGTGTAAACTTCCGGATGAGGGAATTTTCTTTTGGATGACATTAGACGACTTTCTTGATTATATTTGTAAGCGGTATAAAATAACTTATTGGGAAAGAACTGAATATTTACTAAATGTAAATTCTTTGAAGAAGGATGCAACTTGTAAGGTTTGCAGATTTTATAGCATTGATTGTAAGGCGTGTTTGTGCAAGGGCCCAGAACTTGAATCACACAATCCAAATGATAAGATATGTGCTGATTTCAAATTTAAGGAGAATAAGAAATGAAAATGAGTTATTCGGATGTTCTAGCATTGTTGGATGCTAATACATTGACAGATATGATCTATGACGACCGTGATTCTGGGAGACCTGCCCGTAGCTTAGAGCAGATGGTTTATGACTTTGCAAGATCACAAGGAATTATAATTAAGGAGGATAAAAAATGAGAGTATTGCTTTTGCTTAGAGGCGCACCCGGTTGTGGTAAATCTACATTTATTGATAATAATGGACTTAGACCATTTTCTCTATCCGCAGATGAAATTAGATTACAGTGCCAATCTTCTCAACAAAATATTTATGGTTCAGAAGAAGTAAGCATGAATAATGAAAAAGATACATGGAGCATTCTTTTTAAACTTCTTGAAATTAGAATGAAACATGGAGAATTTACTGTTATTGATGCTACTAATTCTAAAACATCAGAAATGAATAAATATAAAGAAATGGCAGATACATATCGTTATAGAATGTACTGTATTGATTTCACTGATCTTCCTATTGAAGAATGTAAAAGAAGAAATGCTGGTAGAATTCCTCTTAAACAGGTTCCGGAAGATTGCATTGATAAAATGTATTCCAGATTTAGAACACAAAAGATTCCATCTGGCATTAAAGTTTTGAAACCAGAACAGTTGGATGAAATATGGATGAAGAAATTTAATATGAGTAACTATGAGAAGATTATTCATATTGGAGATGTGCATGGATGTTATACAGCATTGATGGAATACTTTAAGAACGGATTTAATGACAACTACTTTTATATCTTTGTTGGTGACATTATTGATCGTGGTATTGAAAATGTTGAAGCTGTTAAATTCTTCATTGAAGCTGTTAAAAGAAAGAATGTCCTTGTTCTTGAAGGAAATCATGAAAGATGGTTGTGGATTTACGCTCATGATGGAATTGGACAGTCAAAAGAATTTGAATTGTTCACTAAAAAACAACTGGAACAATCCGATATCGATAAGAAAGAGATTCGCACATTTTATCGTAAACTTGGACAACTTGCATGGTATCAATATAATGATAAAGAAGTTGTGGTAACTCATGGAGGAATTGCTACACTTCCGGAAAACTTTACAAAACTATCAACACATCAAATTATTCATGGAGTAGGTAATTATAATGACTTTGAGACTATTGCAGAAACATGGATGAAAACAACTCCTGATAATGCTTACCAAATTCATGGACATAGAAATACAAAACATTGCGAAACACAAATTAAAGATCGTGTATTCAACCTTGAAGGTAAGGTTGAATTTGGTGAAAACCTTAGAATTGTAGAATTAGATAAAGAAGGATTCCATGTGGTTGAAATTAAAAATACAGTATTTAAGCCTCCGGTACAGGTTGAACAGGAAAAACAACTTGTAACATCCGATATTGCCGATGTAGTTCTTAACCTTAGAAGTAATAGATTTATTCAGGAAAAACAATTTGGAAATATTTCTTCATTTAATTTTACTAGAGAAGCATTTTATGATAGTGTTTGGAATAAACAGACCATTGTTGCAAGAGGTCTTTACATCAATACAAATACCATGAAAGTTGTCGCTCGTGGGTACCACAAATTTTTCAACATTAACGAGAGACCGGAAACTAAATTTGATATGCTTCAACATAAACTCCAATTCCCGATAACTTGTTATGTTAAGGAAAACGGATTCTTAGGTCTTGTATCTTATAATGAAGAAACAGATGATTTGTTCATCACAACTAAATCAAATCCTGATGGAGATTATGCTATATGGCTAAAGGAAATGGTTTACAATAAAATCTCTACTGAAAACATTGAAAAGCTAAAGACTATTTGTAGAGAACAAAATGTAACATTTGTTTTTGAATGCGTAGATATGATTCATGATCCCCATATCATTGAATATCCTGAATCTGAGTTATTTCTACTGTCAATTATCAGAAATGAAATCAACTTTACCCAATATAATTATGAAGATGTTATAAATATTGGAAACGACCTTGGAATCAAAGTAAAAGAAAAAGCCGCTGAAATTGCTAACTGGTCTGACTTTTACGATTGGTACAATGAGGTTCTTGAAAATGATTATGAATACAATGGAAGAATTATTGAAGGATTTGTAATTGAAGATTCTGCCGGGTTCATGACAAAACTAAAATTAACATACTATCATTTTTGGAAGTTTATGCGTGGATTAGCACATGAAACACTTAGAAGAGGATATACACAAAAAACCTCAGCATTAACAACTCCTCTTGCTAATGATTTTTATGGATGGCTTAAAACAATGTTTGAAACACATACAAGGGAAGAAAGAGAAAATATACCAAAGGATATTGTAACTCTTAGAAATATGTTTTATGAACAATATTCTACAGGAAACAAAGGCTAATTATTTGTAAATACTATACAAAAATCCAGTATTTTCTTACTGGATTTTTTATTTCAAATTTTCAAAAACCTCTTGACATTTTCCATAAAATATGTTATACTATACTTGTAAACAACTTAACCACATTAAAAATCTAGGAGGAGAATAAAAAATGAAAAACATGATTAAAACAAAACCCTCGAAAACAGAAAAGACAATGATGAATATGTTTGACAAAATGGTTGTTGATTACATGAAAACAGCATCTAAGTTCGGTGCTTATTCTCCGGTTGCAACGGCTGAAAAAAATCAGACCGTTGGAGTTCTTAGATGTCTTCGTCTTACTAAGGTTATAAACGATGAACTTTGGGAAAACTGTTTGGATGCTATTTTTTCTATTCGGGAGGGATAAGAAAATGACACGTTCAGAGTTTGAAGAAGTCCTGACAAAGTGTTTTACAAATCTTCTCGCAGGAGTTTGGAGGTAAATATGAAAGTTCTAATTATGAATATTAAAGAAAACAAAACAAAAAGACTTCAAAATGTAAAGACAATAATGAATAGAGGATATCATTTTACAGTTGTGTTTAATGACGGAAACGAAATTGATTACGATTTTCACGAATACGATTATTTCATCAATCATTAAGGGGGGATTATAAAAAATGAGAGTTATTGATGCAAAAGTAGGAATTATTATTACAGACAGTTCAGTAACAGATATTGAACAGTATATTGTTGCAAGATGTGCCAACGATGGTTGGTATTATTGGGGATCTTGGAATGATCTTCAAAAGGCAAGGGAAGTTGCAAAGGAAATTGGTGGAAGTGTTTTCTTGAAAGAAGCTTAACAGTACAGTTTATACAAAACAAAACCTCTACATTCTGCAAAGTTTGTGGAGGTTTTTGTTTAAGAATATTCAAATTACTCTTGACTTTTTCATTATAATATGTTATACTATATATAGTAAATAACATAAATATATTGTAAATAAACTAACAATTCATAAAAATCATACTTTATAAGTAAATTATTTTTTTGTGGTAGGATGGTAATATTTTATATAAGTAAACACTCATAAATAAGTGTTAATTATTATAATTTATTTGTATCATTGACAACTTTGTGAAAATATTGTATAATTATAGTAGAAAGGAGGTGAATGAGGTGATTGTAAAAAGAACTGAGAGGCACATTATTGACAAACAGAATATTTATTATAGTATGCTTGTCGATAAGTGTATGTTAGCTAGGAATATCTATAATCATGGAAATTATCTTATTCGTCAAGAGTTTTTTAATAACGGGAAGTATCTAGGATATACAACTATTGAGAAAATTCTTCACGATGATTTAGAATATCCTGATTATTGGAATTTAGGTCTTGCTAATTCTAGTCAGCAAATTCTAAGAGTTCTTGATAAAAACTGGAAATCATTTTTCAGATCCCTTAAGGATTGGAGCAAACATAGAGATAAATATAATGGTATGCCGAAACCACCAAAATATCTGAAAGGAAACAGATTATGCGGTTTTCAACTCACATACGCACAAATCCATGTTGAAAATGGTTTTATTAAGTTTCCAAAAACAATGAAAGATAAAAATGGGAATTTAATGAGGATCAAAGTTGTGTTTTCTGAAAAAGATGGGTTTGTTGCATTTAAGTTATGTCGAGTTAAACCCGAAAATGACAGAATTATATTAGAATTTGTCTATACTATTGAAGTCGCAGATAAGTTTGAAAATCAGAATGTTGCGTCTATTGATCTTGGTTTAGATAACTTTGTAACCTTAGTTGATAATCTAGGTAACAAGCCAATTATCATAAATGGTAAGGGTCTAAAATCATGTAATCAATATTATAATAAACTGATTGCGAAAGAAAAATCAAAACTTGATCTGCGGTCAGATAAGAAAAGATACTCACATAAACTGTATTCAATAATAAATAAGAGAAATGACAAAATAGAATATTTTATGCACAAGACATCTTGTTTTGTTGTTTCCTATTGTATTGAACACAGTATTTCAACAATTATCATTGGTAAAAATGATGGGTGGAAACAAAATGTAGAACTCGGTAAAAAGAATAACCAACATTTTACACAAATCCCGTATGAATCATTCATATCGAAGCTAAACTATAAATGTGAACAAGTTGGAATATCTGTTATCGAGACAGAAGAATCTTATACTTCTGGAACTTCATTTCTTGATGATGAACAACCAGAAAAGAAAAATTATATTAAATCAAGAAGAGTTCATAGAGGTCTTTTTAGATCAAATTCAGGAAAACTAATAAATGCAGATGTAAATGCCGCATATCAAATTATGAAAAAGGTATTCCGTGATGTAGAGATGCCAGCGGATAGAGGGTTTGTAATGAATCCATTGCGCATGAATTTTTCTTTTTAATTCATCTGCATAAAGAGATTTATAAGCATTTATGCCTATTTACTTATGTTCACATATATTTGCTTATAAATTTTGTATTATAACGATAAAAATGAGATTAGAAAATTCAAATATGCGAAGCAAGCAGTTAATTACATTAAGAAATTTAGAAAGCCGCTTGAAATGCATTGGAATCACGAACTCGATACGGGAGAACTTGCAGCCATTCTAAGAATGGTTTACAAAACAGATTGTGAAATTCTTGATGCATTAAGCAAAGTTATTTCTGGGGATTACTAATTTATAAAGAAAGGTTTGATTGATATGAAACTAACACTTAAAGAATCCACTGAAAGATATATGGTCACTGTTTTTGATCCTGATTTTAAACCAACAAGATCCAGTTATAGTGACTTTGAAGAGGAAGATACTGACAATATCTATGAAGATATTTATATAGCGGATGATTATCAGGATGCTGTTGAATATGCTATGAAGTGGTATGGAAGAAAGAATAGACATGGTAACAGATATATCATCACTATTGAGGATGAAGATGGTAATGAGAAAGAATTTAACCCTGATAAAGCATTTGCATTTTAAGAATATTCTTTTGAAACAGATTGTTTTGAATGAGAGGTTGATGTTTTGTGAAACTAAAAGGAATAAAATTAAATAATCATACTAAAGAAGAATCTTTAGTTTTAAGAATTTCAGAAAAGGTGAGCTTAGATGAAAGATTAGAAGAAATAGCATCCGGTACATATGTTACTGATTCAGTCAGTGATATTGTGAATTGGATTTTAAATAAACCAAAACCATATAGAATTCTATATGATGCAAAGTATGATGTTTGGTGTATTGCAGATGCTATGAGTCAAACTCATAAAGATATGAGCATTGATCTATTTGATAGTGATTATCTATATGGAGTTGCAAAAGATCTTGACAGAGATATTGCAACTATGAGAAAACTTGGAGACTTTAATTCCGGGTATACTGATGCGGAAGTTTATTCAGATTTTGGATTTGATAAATATAATCTGAAAGGATTATTTTTCATTCCGAAGGATATGAATTACAGAGATTATGAAGAATCAGGATTTTATTCACATGAAGTTCCAATCACAACCGGGACTATTTTTGTTTCAAACCCATATGAGTTTTCGGAGAATGGAATATTTAAGGATTTATATAAAAAACTTGACAGGATGGATGCTCTAACTAAAAGTTTAAGAGCGATTTATGCTGAATGTAGAAAAGAGTACGGGGCAAATTGGCTTGATTATTTTTACGATGAAGCGGAAGAATATGAATATGATGAGGACGAAGTTCAGGAGTTTTTAAATAACTACGGGATTTTGAATGTTTTGAAATAAAATGAGTTGGAGCGTGATATACATATGTTTGGACACAATATATCTTTTCAAGTCACTAAACAACTACTGCTTGAAAAGTTAAGCGTATTTGAGTATAATATAACAACAGATTCTAAAACCTGTTTTGTTGCCGGAATTCTAATAAAGCAAAGAAGAATAGAATTTAAAATAATTGAGTATAAGCGAGGACAGATTACTGTAGATGTAATTGATCCTTTTGCATTTGTAAGAATTCCGAGAAAAACATTTAGAAAGCAAGAAGAAGCAAAGATTTGGATTATGGAATGTTTTGTAAAACTAACTGACGAAAGAAACAGATAACTTAAACCAACCTAGCAAAATAGGTTGGTTTCCTTTTTCTTAAAAAATAACATCTTGAAAATACAATAATTATATCAAAAAATAACTATATATAAATAGTTAGGGAAAACTCTAGCATTGTTTAAAATTCAGAAAGGACTGATAGTATATGGCAATTTTTACTATTTTAGATTCTATAAGTAGGTCAGATACATTTCCAATTGAGTTTACGTTTAGTGCAAACTATAATTGCGGAACACTATCTTTAGAAATTGATACACCTTGGAGTGACCAAATGTTATTAGAGTTACCGTGCATCAATGTTAAAATTTTTAAGAATGATGGCACATTATTTAAAACATTTGATATAAATATGGTTACGGTAAATACTAATTTAAATAAAGGTTTTGATACTATTAAACCTTACTCAATTCCTTTTTATAATATTCCGAAATCTGGAAAATTTAAAATAACTCCTGTATTTGATAAGTATGCAATTTCTGCAAGAAATAATCTTATAGAATGTGGAATCGAAGAAGGAGACATTTGGACAACTCCAACAGAAACTTTCGGTGTTACAATAAAATATGATAATGAAAATGTATCATCCGGAAGTGGTTCCGAGGGTGGAGGCGGGGGTGAGACTCCTGGTTCAGCAGATCAAGTCACATTTGATCCAACTGGAACAGGTTTATTTTCAACAAATGTTCAGGATGCTATAATTGAAGTATTAGGTAAAACTACAACACAATATTCAACAGATACTACCCTTATTGCAGCAAATTGGTCTGGAACTCAATATACAGTATCAAACAGCAATATTAAATTAAGTTCATATATTTATATTGATATTCCAGATAATTTAACTCAAACTCAATATAATGCTGTTGCTTCTGCAAATCTTGCTTGCGTTAATCAAACTGCTGGATCTGTTACGTTAGAAGCATTTGGTGATGTTCCTACAATAGATCTTCCAATTACAATTATTGTTCAAAATAAAAATCAATAAGTAATTCATTAAAAAGAAAGGGTGAAAATAATGTCAGTATTTATGGGTATACCCTCTTATGGTGTTCCGGATGGTGGTATAGATTCTGATAATATATCATATTCTAATCAATCAATGCAAAATGTATCAACAACAAAACAAGCGTTAGACTATTTAATGACAAATAAGGTTACAGTTGTTTCTGGAAAAGGACTATCTGCAAATGATTTTACAAATGCATTGAAAACAAAATTAGATAATCTTAAAGAACAAATATCTTTTTCTATTGTTGATAGTTTTCCGGCAGAAGGAGAAGAAGGAGTTCTTTATATAGATACAGATACCGGACTATTTTATGTTTGGGATAATACTACATCTAAATATGATGTTCTTGTAATGAACATGACAATGACTACTGCTGAATGGGTAACTTGGTTAGCGAATAATCCAACTAAAAAAGTTATTCCAAAAGGATTAGTTTGTATAGAATTAAAACCAATCACTGGAACTTCTCCCGTTCAATATAAAACATTTGTTAAGGTTGGAGATGGAACAACTGAATTCAATAACCTTAAATATGTAACTTATACTGATATGATTGGTGCTACAGATAGTGTTGCAGGTTCAGAAGGTTTAGTTCCGGCACCTGCTGCTGGATATGAAGCAAGATATTTAGCCGGAGATGGAACTTGGAAAGAATTAACAAATGGTGCTTTATATAGAGTTAAAGGTGGAACACCTAATGCAGGTGGAGGAACAGATATTATTATTGTTGAGAAATCTGTTGACGGTGGTTCTACTTGGAAAATGATATCTGTCACTGGTGAAGATGCACAAATCGGTGCAACAGAAACATTTGATCTTGGAATTTTTGCCACAGTTGTTGGAACAGATGATGAAATTGGAAAAATAAAAAGGGCATTACTTCCATCTATGAAACCAGCTACTTCTTCAACTATTGGTGGAGTTATTGTAGGATCAGATTTCAGTGTATCCAATGATGGAACAATCAGCATTGCAAATTCACCTACCGGTGGGGAACAGACAACATCAAGTCTTAGAAAATTCACATATGATGCAGATGGTTTAATCACAGGATCTACAGCGGTTTCAGATGAAAATATTGTCAGTTTAATCACATATAACACATCAACATCTACACCTACACTACAATATGTAACCTTAGCTGGTGGAGATGCAACGGTTATAGCAACTCCAGAAACATCTGTCGATACCACAAGTTCTGGAAAGTTGAGTAAAAACCTAATTACTGCCGGAGCTGTAAATACAGCAGTTGAAGCTATGAAATATACAACTTCTGCTGCTGGATCTGGAAAAACACTGACTGCATTAAGTCAAACAGACGGTGTTCTAAGTGCTACATTCGGAGATATTTCTGTTACATCTTCACAAATTAGTAATAAAGATACAACTCTAGTTCAGTCAATATCACTAAATGGTGGAACCCAAACAACACCTACAAGCGGAAATGTTAATCTAAATGTTGCAACAGGACTACAATATAAAAATAGTTCTGGAACAACTACAGATGCAACAATGACAAATGGTAAAATAGATCTAACTGATTTAACTCTTATATTTGTGCCATAAGTAATTAACAATCTTATAAAATGTTATTAAAAATTCAATAAATATAAATATACTGTTTGGATAGTTATACAAAGTTTGTTCTAATATAAGATTTATACTAATTTTTAATCATAAAATATAAAGTTCTTGAACTATATAAGTAACAACATAATTTAAGTTGTTAAATATGATTTGAAAGGATTTTATATTTCATGCAAACGGTTTATTTAAGTATTCACAAAGTGGCATCCATTCTTGGGGTCACTCCTCAAACATTGAGAAAATGGGATGAGTCCGGTTATTTTATCCCGGCTCAAAGACGAGGCAACGGATATAGGTACTATACAAAACAACAGGTTGAAGAATTTTCGGAAAAGTATAATACTTCTAAAAATTCTTATCGTAAAAATATTGGTTACTGTAGGGTTTCTACATCTAAACAAAAGGATGACCTCCTAAGACAGTGTGAAAACATTGAACTTTATCTTAAATCATTAAAACAGCCTTATGATATTATAAAAGATATCGGTAGTGGAATCAATTATTCTAAAAAAGGTCTTTGTGAACTTTTGGAACTTATTTGTAAAAATAAGGTTGACACTGTTTATGTACTTTATAAAGATAGACTTGTAAGATTTGGTTTTGAGTTAATTCAAAAAATAGCAGATTTACATGGAACTAATATTGTTATATTAGATAATGAAGACAAAACTAAAGAACAGGAATTAGTAGAAGATCTTATGCAAATAATAACTGTGTTTAGTTGTAGGTTTCATGGGAAAAGAGCTACAAAAACAAAACAGCTTATGAATGACCTTTTGGAAGAAGATGATTTAGATGTTAAGGGGTAAGTCTGTAAAATTATTACCAACAAAAGAACAGGAACAATTATTTATTCAATTTGCGGGTGCCAGAAGATTCGCTTATAATTGGGCATTATCTAGGGAGATAACAACATTTGAAAATCATGAAAAGTTTATATCTGTCAATGACTTATGTCATGAAATTGTTATTCTAAAGAAAACAGATGATGATTTCAAATGGTTATTAGATATAAGTTGTGATGTTGTTAAACAAGCTATAAAAGACTTAGGTAATGCCTATTCCAGATTCTTTAGTATGCAAAAGAAACAAGGTTATCAAAGGTTCACTAAAAACACAATTAAACATTCTCAAATCACTGGAAAGAAACTTACATCATATGACATGAATGGACATCCAAAATATAAGAAGAGGTCGAACTGTCAACATTCTTTTCATTTAGATTGTATGCAAGTTAAATTCAGGAATAATTATGCGTTTATTCAAAAGATTGGTTTTGTTAAAATAGCAAATAGTAATGTATTTCCACAAGGTAAATCCGGCAAAGATTTTAAAATAGCTAATGCTAAGGTTAAATTTGATGGTAAATATTGGGTTCTTTGTGGTGCTGTTGAAACAAATGTTGAAAAATTAACATATGATAAAACGGAACCGCTTGGAGTTGACGTAGGATTAAAGGATACTGCTATTCTATCAAATGGAATTAAATATAAAAATATAAATAAAACACAGAAAGTGAAAAAACTTGAAAAGAGAAAAAAGCGACTACAAAAACAGTGTTCAAGAAAATATGATATGAATAATAAAAACAAGTCATATAAAAAGACACATAACATAGTCAAACTTGAAAAACAAATAAGGTTAATAGACAGAAAATTATCAAACATAAGAAAAGATTATCGACATCAAATAACAACACAAATTGTAAAGAGAAATCCAATCTTCATATGTGTTGAGGATTTGAATGTTGAAGGAATGAAAAGAAACAAACATCTATCGAAATCAGTTTCTGATCAAGGACTAGGATATATTTTATCATACTTTGAATATAAATGTGATCAATATGATATCACGCTATATAAAGCAGATAGATTTTATTCATCCTCTAAAACCTGTTCGTGTTGTGGGAATATTAAAAATGATCTAAAACTATCGGATAGAATTTATAAATGTTCTATTTGTGGAACTGTAATTGATAGAGACATAAATGCTGCCATAAACCTCAGAGAATATGGTCAACAAATATTTAATAAATCTATAAATCAAGCATCCTAAAAGCGATTTATAGATATGTACTGCGAACGCATCGCAGGAATTTAAGCCTTTGGAGCGTTATATCAAACGAGAGTAGCTTATTGCAAAATCGAACGCTATGAAGAAGGAATATAAAGAAATACATAAAACTTTAGTAGCTTTTATTATTGTTTTATGTTGCGTAAAATTAAAAGCACTCTCATTAGAATATTATTTTGAGAGTACATCTATAAAGAGGTGATTATTAAGATGGAAATGAAAATAAAATCACAGGTACAATTTAATGATGATTTGTCTCAAAGATCGAATATTGTTTCAGGGGATAGTTTATCGAATTCATTTGCAAAAATTCATCATGATTTAAATGATTATGAAATTGCAGCAAACATAGCAGCAAATGATAGACCGAAAAATTTACTATATATTCATGATATTCTGTCTGATAGTGTTTCAACTGCAACAGAAGAAATATTGGGTTATCCTATTGAAGCCGGAACATATGTGTATAGTGCAGAAATTTATACCGTTCAAAATCCAAGTGTTGCAAATGTTACAAAAATAGAATTTCTAGGAGCGGATGGAAATACAGTTGTTGGAACTTGCAATATAGCTTGCGATACTAAAAAAGAAGAGCATATAAATGTAACATTATCAGATGAAGCATATTATATAAAATATTACAGAGATACTTATTCTTCCGAAACAGTTGGTTATTTAAAAACTTCAAAACAAATGATTTGTCTACCAAATGTTTATGCTGCTTTTCCAGAATATACTATGTATGCTCCATCCCTAGGAGAAACATTTTTAGAAGTGGAAGATTCTGTAAAAACATATGATGTTCAAGACACATATAATTCTTCAAGTTATAAAGCAATTAGTGGTAAAGGTGTTGCTGCTGCATTGGAGACTTTAGATGTTTTATCTGTTGGGGGCAGTGGCAAGTACATTTCTGCAATCAAAGAGACAGACGGGAAAATTGAAGCAACTGCTGAAACTATGGATACAACCCCCACAGAAAACAGTACAGTGCCAGTGACAAGCGGCGGTGTAGCGGCAAGTCAGGCGTTGCAAGAAACTGAAATCGGCATCGTTGCAAACGCAGGGGCGAAGAATTATTGTCCTTATAATAGCTTGACTGCCGACAGTGCCAAAACAATTATTGATAAACAGCCTATCAATCTTCCGGCAGGAACTTATGTGCTGAGTTGTTCAGTAACAGCATCAACTAACTCTATTGCTGTTAGACTTCTTAAAGACGACACATCGTTATGGAATAAAACGATATCCAATACCGGCGGATTGATAACTGAAGAATTAACGATAACGGATAATGCTAATCAGATAACATTATATACCGGAGTTGCGAACACAATAAGCAATATCATGATCCGTTCCGCCGCAATATCCGATGCCTCCTATCAGCCTTACGCCAAAACTAACCGCGAACTTACGGTCGCAGAGGATGAGGATAGAGCAGCACTGATTCAGCAGGTTGATGCGGGAGCGAAGAATCTCAGTCCGGTTGCTAGCGGTGGTAACGGAGCACAAAATTTTTTCCAATCGGATGTTTTCGATTTTCCGGCGGGAAACTACATTTTGTATCTCGGCAATATCACGACAGACGCGACCGGCAATGTGAACCAAGTCGCATTTTACGGAGCAGATTCGCAGAATGTCGGTGAATCGCAGTATTACTACATAAGTCGCGGAAATGGCGTTTATATCCCGTTTGTTGTGACAGCGGAGTGTAAGTATGTCCGGATATATGCAGGCAGCAATAACAGCGGTTCGGCTGGTAAAACAATGACATTTACAAATATGATGATCTGCACCGCCGCAGATTGGGCTGTATCGCAGAAGTTTGTACCGTATGCGCCGACAAACAGAGAGTTATACGAGATGATTCAGGCGCTGCAAAACGGGGGGATTGTTAATCTTGTGTACGGTATGGGAGAAGAAATCCCGAATAACAGTGATCTTGATGATTATAAAACGCCGGGTACGTTCTATGTTCTTAATAATACAAATGCATCAACGATAGCTAATAAGCCGATTGGTGGTAGTGGCTTTAGACTTATCGTTTCGTTCACAAGTGCGACTAACCGCCAGAGACAAGAATTTTACAAGCCGAACACCCCAGATGTTATTTATATCAGAAATATTGGTACAGACGGGAATTGGAGTGGTTGGTATCAGTTTAACGGAACCGCAGTAACCTAAAATGATTCAGGAGATTTAATCCGGAACGTGCAGTTTGTCTTACTTCACACTGTCCGAAAACATCTCAAG
This sequence comes from Methanobrevibacter sp., assembly GCA_017646885.1. The sequence continues at coordinate 31,099 of JAGCLR010000363.1, forward strand.
TGTGCGATATTATAAAGAAAGGATGATATTATATATGACATCCACAACATACAGAATTAAATTAAATGATGGGACTATTATTGAAAATCTAATTTTGAATAATGATACATATATTTGTAATCTTACATTATCGGAGGAATTATTTTCAGATGTGAATCTTGTTCATGTTGAAATTACAAAAATAACCGAAATTGATAATGAAGTTTATGAAGTCACAACTAATTATTCAAACATGAAATTAGTTCAATTCCAAACATATTTAACTCAATCTTGGTTTATAATTAAACAAAAAACAAGTCAAGAATTAGCTTTAGAAGATGTAACTGCAAAATTAGATTTTATTGCAATGATGGAGGATATTGAGCTATGAGTAAGAATTTTGAAAAAGTAAAAAGATATTATGATCTTGAACTTTGGGATATTGAGAAGGTTTATTCTGCCGTTGGAAAATGGATTACAGAAGAAGAATTTGAACTAATCACCGGAGAAAAATATTTGAATAATGAAAAATAAAATTAAACCCACTGGATCAAATTCCAGTGGGTTTTTCTTAATCAATAACTTCTCTAAATACATAAACAGGAACTGAAATTTTATTACAATCTTCAGTAAGCCACCAAGTATTTTCCCATTCATCCATTCCAATAGTTTTTCCAAATCCATGGTACATAAATTTATACTCATCTGTTTTACTAATTGTATCTGTATACAATTCTCTTTTTGCAATTTCTTCCGCTTCTTGTTCAGAACAATAATCCTTTCTTACAGCAAGAAGATATCCTTTATCATCTGCGAATTTCATGTAATTGGTCATTTTAATCAAATCCTTTCCTTAGTTTTTAATTAACGATATAGCAATTTATATTGCCAATAACACCTTGATCTTTAAACGGACAGTTATTTTTGTAATCATAGTAAAAATCAATTACATCATAACTTGCACAACAATCATCGACAAAATAATATCCATTCATATCTGGATAATCAGGAATTTCAAGATAAACCACTGTGTGAGAACCATGTCTATAACCATATAAATTATAGATATATCTGCAAGCTACAGAACCCCTTATAGTGTAAGTACCAACGGAACAATCTACCAATGTTCTTCCAGAACCACCTTTAACACCAGTTTGTTCATAGCAATAGTATGTTCCTTTTGAGAATGTTTTTACAAATTCCTTATTGATAATTTCATCCTCGACTGAAAGAGTAGTTGTATATGTTGTTTGTGGTAAATTCAACGCAGTTGTTTTTATAGTAGTTTTTGTTTTATCGGGGACTACAATAATATCATAATCAGTAATTACAATAATTGGATCAGGGGCTTTAGTTGTAACTGTCCATCCGATAAATGTTGTATATGCCGGATCATAAGATGTTTCAGTTGTTATCTCTGTTTCAGAAGTAGTTGTTAGTCTTGTTATATTGTTGCTTGATGTATAACTTGTATTAGCTGTTATACAGTTTGTAGTTTCAGAAACAGTTGTTGTAATCTCCGGAATGGAACTACTTTCATAAGGTTCTACAGGCTTAATTCCAAAAAGCAGATATACTATTATTAAAATAAGAGTGATTATAGAACAAATGATGTTAATCACCGCCTGAATCATCGCATGACTCATTTTTTCATTATTCTTCAAAGATGAACACTTCCTCAAATTAAATTTTACAAATATATTATAACATAATGGAAATCAAATGTCAAGTGTTTTCAGAAAATTTTTTAATTTAACAAAATAGTCAGATTACTGAAATATCAAGTTAAATACGGAATTTATTACAGAAAAATATACTATATATATGTAAAGGTGAAATTCTACATTTTCAAGAAAGGAATGATTATATATGGCAAATGTGTTAATGAAAGGTATTGACGTTTCTACTTATCAGAAGAATGTTGATTACAACAAACTAAAAGCATCTGGGTATAACTTTGTTATTATTCGAGCTGGTGTAGGAAGATATGCTTCTCAAAAAGATGATGAATTTGAAACACATTATAAAAATGCAAAGGCAGCGGGTCTTCATGTAGGTGCATATTGGTATTCTTATGCATTAACAGATGATACCTGTACTCTTTCAACATCAGATTGGGCAAAAGCAGAAGCAAATGCTTTTAAAACTGTAATCGCAGGAAAACAATTTGATATGCCTGTATTCTATGACTTAGAAGAACAAAAAGCATTTCAAAAAGGTGCATACGCAATGGATCTTCTAGCAAGAACATTTTGTTCACAGATGGAAGCATACGGTTATTGGTGCGGTATTTATGGTGGTCAATATTTAGCAGAAAATCTATTATCTCAAAACACAGTTAATAGATATTCTTTCTGGTTAGCTCAATATGTTAAAAACCCAATGTATAAGGGAAATTATGGTATTTGGCAATATAATGTAGCTGGAGCTGATCCTTCAAATAATCCATGGGGAGTTCCAAATGTTCCTGGAGTAAACGGACAATGTGATATGGATAATTGTTATGTTGATTATCCAACTCAAATAATTGCTAAAGGTTTAAACGGTTATTCAAAACCAACACCTACTCCTACCCCCACACCTACCCCCAAAGTTCCAATTTTAAAGGTATATAATCCAAGAACAGTTATTCCAGAGAGTGGTAATAAATATTATAATAGCACCGCTGCTGGTGGGTATGCAGTTGGAACTATTCTAGGAAATCCATTACAACCTGGACTAAATGTTTTGAACAACTGTGTTGGGTATGCAGCATCTAGATTTAATGAAATTATAAATCAAGGAAAATGGTTATTCTTACAATATCCACCAAACGCAGAGGATTTTATAGACCATGCAAAGGCACAAGGGTTAGAAATTTCACAAACTCCATCATTAGGTTCTGTTATAGTTTGGGCAAAAGGAAAGACACATTATAGTTCAGACGGAGCAGGTCATGTGGCAATCGTTGAAAAAATAGAATACGACGGTAATCATAATCCTGTTAAAATTGTTACATCTGAATCTGGATATGGATGCACAAACCCATTCTGGTTATCTACAAGAACAAATGCTGATAAAAATTGGGGTGCCGGATCTAGTTATACATTTTTAGGATTTATTAAGAATCCAGCTGTTGATGAAACAACTAAATATGAAGAGGTTAAACCTGATGAACCGGACGACAATGTGCTTGTTAATCCATATAAAGAACCGACAAAAATAGTAAAAGAAGGTTCTAGCGGCGATGATGTCAGATGGTTACAATGGTATTTAACAGAATATAAATACTATAATGACGGTATTAGTGGAACATTTGATATATTTACTCTTGGAGCATTACTTGCATTCCAGTTTAAGAATGGTTTAGATGTTGACGGAATATGTGGAGACGCAACCAAAAAAGCACTAAAGAATTACATCACATTTTTATAAAATAATGTAAGTATTTATAATATTTTTGCTTATATTATTTATAAAAATCCGCTTAAAAGTGATGTCAGACTAAGTTTTAAGAAATTAAAACTACGATTTTTAAGTCAAAACACCTTCAGTTGTCGCCTCAGACTGTTGCTCTGTTAATTTGTATTAAGTTAGGTGCGGTTAAAATTTGCCTTGTGTGCAGATTGTAAAAAGCTTAAAAATCATTGTCGAGAGGAAGACGGATTCTAAATTTGGTAACAGAATTTGGATACGCATTACCTACAAATTTTTGTAGAGTTTATATAAGGAGTTCCTTATTTTATGGTTTATGTTTTATCAAAAAATAACAAACCCTTAATGCCTTGTGAAAATGTAATTGCAAGATTACTTCTTAAATCTAATAAGGCAATGGTTGTTAGAAAATGTCCTTTTACAATTAAATTATTACAAGAAAATACAGAATATGTTCAAAGTCTTGTTTTAGGTGTTGATACTGGTTCTGGAACTTTTGGAACCGCTGTATTTTGTGAAGAAACATCCAAAATAGTTTACACTTCACAAGTTGAAATTAGAAATGATGTTCACAAAAAGATGAAACAACGAAAAATGTTTCGCAGAAATAGACGGTCGAGAAAAACAAGATACAGAAAAGCAAAATTCCTAAATAGAAAAAATTCAATAAAAACAGGAAGATTTTCGCCAACAATGGTAAGCAAATTTCATTCTCATATAAAAGAACTTAACTTTATTTATTCAATTCTTCCTATAAAAACATTAGTTCTTGAAACAGGAACTTTTGACACACACCTTATGAAAGATCCAAGATTAGCAAATCCTAAAGTTAGACATTGGGGTTATCAGAAAGGTCCTAACTACGGTTTTGAATCAACTAAAGCGCAAATTCTTTATAGAGATGGGTATAAATGTCGAAATTGTGGAAAAACAAAGTGCAAGTTAGAGGTTCATCACATTGTTTTCAAATCTAAAGGAGGCTCCGACGAGCCTGAAAATTTAATAACTTTATGTCACAAGTGTCATTGGAAAGTTCATAATGAAGGATTAAAATTAAAGAATAATGGTAAAAAGTCAAACTTGAAATTCGCAACTCAAATGAATTCTATAAGGAAACAACTTTTAATAATATACCCACAAGCTCTTGAAACATTTGGATTTGTTACAAAAGCTAATAGATTTAATTTAAACGTGTTAAAAGATCATTATTTGGATGCTTGTGTTATTGCTTCTGGAGGAAAGGCATTTACTATTTGTTGTAATCTGTTTAAGAAAAAATCCGTTTCAAAAGGAGATTATCAGCAAACATTTGGAAGTCATTCTGAAAAACGATATCAAACCGGAAAAGTTTGTGGTTTTAGAAAATTTGACAAAGTAAAATATAAAGGTCAGGAATATTTTATAAAAGGTAAGATGAGTTCTGGGTATGCATTTTTAATGGATATTGATGGAAATACCCAAAAATTTACAAACCCAAAGATGCCGAAATTTAATAAACTAAAAAGAATTTCAGCTAGAACTTCAACCTTAACAATTTATAAACAAATTGCCTGAATTTTTAATTTTAGTTTAGAATATTTTATAAAATGTATATTACAAAAAAAAATAACCCCTTGTTTTTATACAGGGGTTATTTTTTGTCAAGTTAAATCGTCAAAATCGAAATCTTCAAAATCATCCATATCGGATACTGTCCAATCATCAAGGTCTGTCAGTGTATCCTGTAATGATTCTATAATATCCATAGGACAAACTTCTACCTTAGCATCAACTGTAGCAGAGATATCAACTTTTCCATTTTCATAAAGTTCATTCATTAACTCATTCAATTTAACATATGATAATCCCTCAACGGAAACAGCTAAGTTAGAATTTTCATCGCCATGAAGAACCATAATAAAATCTTTTCTAGGTTGTCCGTTTTCATCTAAATTATTAGCAATAAAAGCATCAACAATTTGAATAATATGTGGATTATTATAAATTGGATTTATAAATTTAAGCAGCATTTAATCATCTTCCTTTTAAATCTTTTTTAGTGCCTGATATTCCTCAAGTGGTAAAACTTCTTTTCCACATTTAGGACAATAGATCGGATACTCTTTAACCTTATCTATTAAATCCTCATTATCAGCAATATCTTCAATTCCATAACCACACTCAGCACAACTAAAAATTCTACACTTATTATCATTTGCTGTAAAATTCTTCATTTAAATCACCTTTCCATTTTAAATTTTGCTCATAGTCTTCAATAGTGTAAGCAGTTCCATCATCTTTTAGGATTGGACTGATCCCTTGTGATATACTAACATATAAAACTCCAGTTTCTTCATGTATGAGAAGAAGTGAACCATCTATCTTTTTTTCAATGCATTTAAAATGCATTCCGTTAAAATCTACATTTTTTGTATCTCTTGTATCACATGATACTAAAGATAGACAACAGGTCGCAAATAAAATTGCAAGAAATGTTTTAATCCTTTTCATAGTTATCCCTTAATGATCCCATAAATCTTATCAAAAAACATGGTAATATTTTCAATAATACTTTCAACGCTATCTTCAATTTCCCAATTCATGGAAGTTACACATTGTTTTGTAGAATATGGATTAGCAGAATTATATTGTTTATCTGGATATCTTGCCTCAACGCTTCTAGAATTGATATTAACATAAAAAATTAGTTCATAATCAGGATCAAAGTATCTATAAAAACTTCCTGTAGCCATCCTAACTATTTCAGGTTCTTGAACAAACCCACAACCAATAAGAAAATTTCTTAATGACATATATTTGTCAATCAAAATAATACACCTCCAACCATTTATTTAACTTAAATATAACATATTATTACATAAAAGTCAATATACAAAATACACAAACAACAACAAAAAATCAAACATATTTTTTACATCAACTTTTCAAAAAACCTCTTGACATTTTCCAAATAATATGTTATACTATACTTACAGAACAAAGTTATAGAAAAGAACAAAAGAAAATAGAAAAGGAGATAATGGCAATGAAATTCAAAAATAAGTATTCAAGAAATGGATTCATATTTGGAAATGTGTGTAAGTTTTTTGGGATTCTATTTTCTTTGGTGCTAATGCCGTTAGTTCCGAATGAAAATACATATATAAATAAAGGTGTATTTATTCCAGCAGCTATATCTGTACTATTATTTGTTTACGGATATTGGAGAACAGGAGGATACCATGAATAATGTAGCGTATCATTTCAAAAGAATTTTTGTTAAACTCGCCAGATTGGCATTGTACGGATTTATAACCTATAAGATTTACATCAACTGGGAAACATTGGTAGAAAACTATTGCTATAAATGGGGTTGTCAGATCCTTATGTTCCTGATGGGTGTGGCAGCTATAGAATGTGTAGTAAACATTTTTTACCATATGATAACAGTACATAAAGAACCTTCTGGGGATTTATTTAGATTTTGTCTTTTGTTTGTGGTTCTGTTTCTTATTTCTGGAAACGGTGGGCATCAAAGAACTTCCCTTAATATGGAAGAAAAAATGATCCTCCGTGAAACATTTAGAGAATATGACAGATACAAAGCCGGAGATAATGTTCATAACTATTATAAGAAAAACGGAAGACTTTAAAAAATTCAGGGTAACATTTTGTAACATGAAGAACTAAATATAGTACAACCACGGTTAAAAAATGTTACCCTGCACAGAAAAATATTTAATGTTTATCATTAAATTCAGGGTTACAAAATGTAACATAATATATATTATATAATACGGTAAAAACAACAGCAAAAATCTCAATTATAACTAATAGTAATAATACTATAATATAAATACTAATAGTAATATATTATAATAAGATAATAACTATAATATAAATATGATATATGTTATTCTTATATTTAATATTTCGTTTAAGATATGATGTCTTGTTTTAGTAGATTAGGAACGAAGTTCCTAATTAAATATAAAATATAATGGGCGTAAAAACATTTAACAAATTGTGTGTAAATGCGTAAGCATTTATAAATAAAACATTAAACAATTTTATGGAGGTAAATCAAATGTCAAGTTTCACAATTAAAAGAGGTATGGTATTTTATCTTGAAAGACCCGCAGAATCACAACCTATCAGATGTATTAGTTCATTCACACCAGAGAAGAAAAGACCGTATATCGTAGTTTCTAATGATAAGTGTAATGAACACTCACAGCTTCTGAATATTGCACCTATTTATACAAGGGAAGCAAATTCAGATAGATGGTATCAAGTGCCTTTTAAATCAACTTGTAATCGTGATTGTGTTGTAGATGTAGGGGCAATTATGTTAGTTCCAAGAGAACTTCTTAATGAAGCTTCCTATAGTGCGGCAGTAACACAGTACACTATTGCAAACAGTGTTCTACTTGAGGCCATTGGAAGAGCTATTCACAGACAGTTTGATGTATCAGAAGAAATTCCCGAAAGAGTTGTGACGCCTACAGTATCAGCAACTCCTTCACAGGGTATTACACTTAACATTAACATCAATGGAATGTCAGTAACTCCAAAAGTATCTGCTGAGGATAATAATATTACTGTTGATTTTACTGCTACACCGGTTAAGAAGCAAGTGGTTGAAGTTATTACGGAACCTGTCATATCAAAAAGTATTCAACCTAATACAAACAAAACACCTTTTAGAAAACTTAACCTTGTAAGGTACAGTCCAATTCCAAATGATACTAAGGAATACATCGCCACCATTATTAAGGAAAACTATACTGACTTTGGTGGAAATATGACCTATCAGCAAATCGCAGATAATCTTGGTGTATCTATTTCAACAATTCAAAGAATTGCTACCAAGATTAAAATTAACAAAGTGATTGACAGAAAAAATAACGAATGGAAACCGGGTCAGACAAAATTTGAAATGACGATCGAAGAGGAAAAAGCACTCCTTGAGGACTATAGGAAACACAGTGTTACATGGTTGTTTAACAAATATAAGAAATATGGGTTTACAGACCCTAAACAAATTTATGGTAAGATCAGAGGTATTAAGCGCAGAATGAAAGTAAAATAACTTAACCAACTTCTCACACTCGAAGTGATTTCATGTTTCATGTTTCATTTTATTTTCTTAACCGTTGTGGAAAATTCAATATTATCCACAACGGTTATTTCTTATTTCCAAAAACAAAAATGAAATACCTTAATAAAATATAGATTTTACTACTATAAATTACAACTATTTTGTTTTTGGAGGAGATTTCAGATGGACAATTTATTTTTTCAAGAGATGCAATCCATGTGTGAATCAAACCTTAGTGATACTGATATAAGCAGAAAACTTTGTGAAAAGTTTCCAGAGTTAGCTTTTGAGTGTATTAGATCAAGGGTAAAAAGATACCGAAAAGCAAGTGGACAAAGAGCTATTGTGTATGTATCCAGAGACGATGTTTACTCAGAACCAATAACGAAATCTGTAGAGTATAAAGCAGATGGAAGTGCGACATTTGAAAGAATTATCGCATTATCTAGTTCCGAGCAACTAACACCTAATAAAGTATTAGAAGCACATGGAATGGATAAAAATATGTGGGAAATCATTTCTTGCAAAAGCAATTTTTATCAACAACAGAAAAAGGGTGGAACAGTTCTTAACCTATACCAAAGTAAAATCACAGCTAAACCAACAACAAAAGGAATAACTTTTGATGATATAAAAGCAAATTTTATACAACTTCAAAATAACTTCAAACCAATTAAAGTTGGTAGACCTAGTAAAAATGCAAAATATTTATATGAAATCAATATTGCCGATTTACATTTAGGTAAATTCTGTACGGAAGATGAAACTGGTGAATTCCTAAATAGTGATCTGGCAGAAAAGAGATTCTTTGAACTAATAGAAAAAGAATGTGAAAATATTGATAGATATAATGGAGATATAGAAAAAATACTATTTGTATGGACCAATGACTTTTTTAATTCTGACGGTATTTCAAATTCAACAACAGGTGGAACTCCACAAGATACAGATACAAAATGGCAAAAGTTATATCTGCGAGGAGTTAATATGTTAATAAAAGCTATTGATAAATTAAGTCAATATGCTCCTGTAAAAACATTCTATATAGCAAGTAATCATAGTAGACAGGTAGATTATTATGCAATATGTACTCTCAATGCGTGGTTTAGAAACTATACGAATGTAGAAATAGATTTGAATCCTTCTCCAAGATACTATGAAAGATATGGAGTAAACCTTATTGGTTTTGCCCATTCTTATTATGAAAAGAAACAAAATCTTCCACACCTTATGCAAATAGAAAGACCAAAGGATTGGGGAGATACTAAATATAGGGAATATCATTTAGCACATTATCATTCAGAGCGTGTTGAAGAAAAAGGTGGTATCATATTCAGATGGCTTCCAAGTATTACAGGGGTTGATACTTGGTCTAATGATTGTGGATATATTGGTGCTGTAAAAAGATCCTATTCATTTGTATATGACAAGTATAGAGGTCTTGTTCAGATAAATAGTACTGTTATTGATTAAGTTTTTACAAGGGAGGATGTGAAACAATGTCCAAAAGTTATAAAAAACATCCTTACTTAAAAGAATCATCCCAGCATACGAAATATGGTAAAAAGTTTGCTAACCGGAAAGTTCGTAAGTCGGAAGAAACATTACAACATAAGGACTATAAGAAGCAATACTGTAGTTGGGAAATATCCGAGTATAAATTCTATATGTCAGAACAAGAAGTAATCAACGAATTCTTTGCATCCAGAAATGAAGAATATCATTGGATGAAGAAGTTTAAGACACTAAAAGAAGCATTAACATGGTGGAAGAAAACATACCTGAGAAAGTGATTGGAGGGTTTTTTGGATGTTTAAGAATAAACAATCTTTTTGTGAAAACTTTTTATTGGATAAACCTTCAACAGGTAAAAAGAGATCAAAAAGAAAACCCTCAAAGAAATCTAAACATAAACATGATTACATAGATGTTATTTGTGTATATAAAACGGATGTTTTTGGTCAACCACATAAATATGCAGTTCTTAGGAAAAAATGCAGCATATGCGGCAAATTAGATGGGTGGATTCATCCTACTATAAAAGATCCAATTAGTTGTGGAAGTAGGATGATGACATATGAAGAAATCATGAAAACATATAAAGGATTAGAAATTATTGAATATGATTAAGGAGTGATTACAATTATGAAAATTGAATACATTGGTGAAACAGCACCAGCATTACCAAAGAAAAAAGAAACGACCAAAAAGAAAGAAACATATGGTTTAGAGTTTGTACCTAATCAAGAAACTTTAGATGCGCTTGATGAAGGAGATGCTATTGCTAGAGGAGAGATATCTGGTACTGTTTATCATAGTTTTGAAGAGATGTGGAGTGATATTTGTGGAACATGATTTAGAATTAACAACTCAATTTAAAAAAGATATGAAACTTTATAAAAGAAATAAAAAGGTGAAAGAAGAATTAGACATAGTTATCAAAAAACTTAGAAATGATGAGCCATTAGACGACAAATATCGAAATCACAAATTAAAAAACAGAGAAGTTGAAACCTGGGATTGTCATATTTTACCTAATGTAGCATTATTGTATTCTTTTGGAAATATTAGTCATAACCTTATATTAAGAAGAATAGGCTCTCATAATAAACTTGGGTTAACGGAATCGGTAAATTCTTTAAAATTAACAATCAGTGAAGATACAGCTTGTATAGCATCTAAAACATCATATATAGAAGATGGATTTGATAAAAATGGTATTTACTATTTCGGGAAGAAACCAAATCTTCCTGTAAATTGGAAAGACTATAAGAAAGATGATAATAAAAAATTTAAACTAAAGGAAAGTGATAATATGAAACTAATAATGGAAGAAGAAAACATGGTACATCAGTTTTTTGAACTTGATTCTAAACCTGTAAGAGATTCAGATGGATTTTGGTCTGAATATACTATGTATATGGAAGTAGTTTGTCCGGTCAGTGATTGGGTTAAGTTCCTAAAGTCCGATAGAGCCAGAAAAGGTGATATTCCTGACGAGTGGATAGACAGATATGTATTTATTTTCGGTGATAGAGATATGTACGAACCTGAAGATGGTGGTTTTGATTGGGAATGTGAATCTGAAAAAGAAGCCTATGAGTGGTTTGACAATTATAATGGTTTTGAAGACGAAGATGAAGAAGACAATGATTACAGCAGCAACTGGAATGGATATTGATACAGAAAGGATTTGAAATAATGAGATTAACCGTACACAAAGAAGCTAAGAATTCACATTATTATTATGTAATGGCATGGAAAGGTGAAAAGTTATCAACCGTTCCAACAAGAAAGAAAAGATTTGACATTTATGATGATGCTGTTGAATACTTCAATAAAGCTGTAAATGATCTTAAACCAGATTGTTTCGTACAAATGTTTGAGTTTATTGGCGGAAAAAGAAAGATACTTGCAGATTCCAATGATGGACTAATCAAATAAGAAAAGGATATGATGAATTTTGGATATTAAACTTTTTGAGTTTATAACCGAGCTTCAGCTAGAGCAGGACACTTCTTTTTATGATCCGGAATATGGAAATTACAGATACAGAATATTGAATGATATTTCCTTACTGGAAGTGGTTTCCAAGATAGATAGGTTCAATAGACAGTATTCCAGAAAAATAGTTCCATCTGTAATTGGAAATGACGTTTTCGTTTATTTGTAAATTAACAAAATAAAAGTTCTAATCACAAAAAATGTAAATTGAAAATGTATTAAAAATATTAAATATCGTATCGCAAAAATAATGTAAATGTATACCATAATATTTGTAAATCGATTTACAAATATTTTTGAAAGGTTGTGTTATCAGATGAAGAATGAATGTGTTTTAAGCAGAGTTGAAAAGCATATTATAAAGAAGTCTGATAAACATTTTAGCAATATTTTTGATTTCTGTAAAATGTCTAAGAATTTGTATAATCATGCTAATTATTTAATTAGAAATGAATTTGTATCTGACGGAAGATGGTTGAGATATAATGATTTAGACAAAATATTGAAAAACGATTCAGAGTTTCCTGATTATAGAAATATGCCTACAGCACAATCAGCACAGCAAACACTTAGGTTATTAGATAAGAACTGGAAATCGTTTTTTGCTGAGATAAAAGATTATAGTAAAAATAAACAAAAATATCTAGGGAAACCAAAGATGCCGAAGTATAAGAAATCTACATATATTCTGATTGTAACGAATCAAGAATGTAAATTAAATAATGATAAGGTATTATTTCCAAAATGCTTTAATTCATTCAGTATTAAAACAAAGATAGTTGATATTGACAATTTTATGTCATTGCAACAAGTTAGATTTTTGCCACATAAAGATAGGATTGTTGCTGAGATTGTATACAATATAAGAATGCCAATAAAGTTAGATAATAATAGGTACATTGGTATAGATATTGGAGTAGATAATCTTGCAACGGTTTCAAATAACTTTGGAGCAGAGTCATTTATCATAAATGGTAAGCCACTTAAATCGATAAACCAAAAGTTTAACAAACTTACAAGTCACTATAAAGAAGTGTGTAAAAGAATGAATAATCAGTATTCATCAAATAGAATAAACAGATTATTTAATAAAAGAAATGAAAAGATATATGACTATATGCACAAGGCAAGTAGAAAGATAATTGATTTCTGTGAGGATAATGATATACATACAATTATTATAGGAAAAAATAAAGAGTGGAAACAAGAATGTTGTATGTCAAAGAAAAATAATCAAAATTTTGTTCAAATACCTTTTGCAAGATTTATTGATATGATTCAATACAAAGCAGAAAATATTGGTATAGCAGTCATATTGACCGAAGAAAGCTATACGAGCGGTACAAGTTTCATTGATAATGAAGATCCTGTAAAAGAGTATTACAACAAATCAAGAAGAATTCACAGAGGTTTATTTAGATCAAATAACGGAATTCTTATAAATGCAGATTTAAACGGTGCATATCAAATTATTAAGAAAGTAGTCCCAATAAAATGGGATAGAGGGTGCGCGTTACACCCATTTGTAGTAAATATAACCTAAAATATATTGAACAATAAAGAAAATTTATTAAAGAAGTAAACAATTTTTGAATAACTTTAATGATTTTCATAACGTAATTATAGTAAGGGGAGAGTTCTGTTCTATTCTTGCTGATTAGAACTTTTTTGTTTGGTGGTGATTAGATGTGATTTATTGTCCTATAGAAGTGAAGGCTCCAATACAAGTCCCAAAGGAATTGAAGGTGCAGCTAGGAACAACTAATAATTTTCCGGATATTGTATTTGAGTTGCATGATGGAAAACAGTATTTTGATCTTGGGGATGAATGCACCCTATCGGCGGCAATAACCAATACATATTTGGAATCCAATTCTTTTACAGGAACACTAAGAGTATTAAATCCACACAGAGGACAAATATTAGTTCAACCAGTAGCAAAGGATTTCAATATGACAGGAATAAATACATTAACGGTATTATGTGATACGGGAGTAGAGCAATTTACTTTTCAAACAACCATTTATGTTCAGTCCTTGTCTAATTCGGTTTTAGAATATCTATAAGAGAGGAAGATTATATATGAAAGATATTTTAACTAATGCACTGACTTGTATGGTTTGCTTAGTTCTTGGGTCTTTACTTGTATTTGGAGCACAGATGTTTCATCAGTGGTGTGAGAAAATGAAACAGAAAACAAAGAATGAAGCACTTAAAAATCTTATTGATAAAGTTGATTACATTGTTCAACTTTGTGTAGAAGCAACCAATCAAACATTTGTTAATGACAAAAAAGATGATGGATCTTTCACTGATGAGGATAAGAAAGATGCATTTGATCAAACACTTGAAGCAATTAACAATATGATTACAGATGAAGATAAGGAAAAGATCATTGCCGAATTCGGTGATTTAGGAACATTTTTAAGAAATTCCATTGAAAACTACATAAAGACATCTAAAGAAGTATGACAAGGGAGGTACAGTAAATGGATGAACTTATCAGCAAATTAAACACACAAGTTGCAGAACACGAGGTTCGCATTAAAAATGTTGAGGAAAATCAAGCACAGATGAAAGAGAAAGTTGACGACATCCACAGAATGGCAACTTCTATTGAGTTAATCGCACATGATATGTCGTATATGAAAACAGATGTATCTGAATTAAAGGACGGACAAAGTGAGTTAAGAAGTGATTTTAAGAAAAGTCAGGAAGAGATTCGTGGAAAATTTCAAGATATTGAAACAGAGCCACTAAAAAAGAAAAGCTCATTCTTAGATTTTATTAAAGATAAAGCGTTGGTAATAATTGTAACAGGGTTGATTATTTATATCCTAACACAATTATTCCCACAAATAAATTGGAAGTGATGACATGAAGCTGCTATATGAATATGAACAGTTAATTCATGTTGATAAAAATACAGAGCTAAAGCAATATCAAATTAAGTATGCATTGTATGATGCACAGAAAACAAGAAGATATGCAAAGTTCTATACCGGAAAGTATTATATATCTGTATCATTTAACAGGGATAATACAGTTCAATTTTCTAGTAATTACAGAACAGATATGAAATTTAATAGGGAGCTTCAAAGATTAGAAAATAAGAAGTTCTCACTAAATATAGTATCATATTTTATATGGTACTGGATGAATAAATTAAGAAAGATGTGATAATTATGAAATTGATGTTTGAAGATGATTTTAGTATTAAACGGGCAGAGAAAAGATATTTAGATCCTCCAGAATATGATGAACTACCAACATTCTATATTGACATAGATGTTGATACCTATGAGGAGGTTACAGGAGATAACCAGAATATAGTTATTAAGGACTATGAACTAACGAATGAATTTATTACCGATGAAAAACAAGCAGAGAAATGGATTGAGGAAAATCTTGAGGACATTATTTTAGATGAGATGGATAATGATTCCAGATTTGATGATTATGAAAATTTTGAAAATGTTAATATTATAATTAACGATATTGATGTTAAAGACCATCCAACTTCTTGGTATGCAACAGAATCATTAAATGAAGCGAATGGTAATCTTAAACAGCAAGTAGAGGATTATCTTGACTCATATTTAGATTCAAACTTTGAATCAGGTCTTGTAAATGAGCTTTACGGCAAGGTAAATGGTTACGATCCAGATTGGGCAGCAGATACAACTGATAATAGTTATGCTAAAGCAAGAAACGATTTTATTCAAGCAACTATGAGAATGTTGTTCACAAATTTTAACAAATAAGAGAGGTAATTAAAATGAATAAGTTTATCGCAAAGATTTTTAAGAGTGCAAATGTTAATGCAAAAGTATCTAAAGATTCAGAGAATCCAAGATTTAAGGTTGTTGATAATAATCTAACACTTGAAGGTATTGTTAAAAATAATAAATATTCTATGAAAATTAAAGATCCTAGTGGTAAGGTTATTGACAACCTTTCTGTAATTATTACTAATAGTAATGACATTGTAAATAGAATCAATGAGTCTGTTAATACTCTTAAAATGCTTTCATCTGTATACGATAATAAAAAGCTTCAAGAGGAAGCAGAGGAATTTGATGATGTTGTTGTAGATGAAGAAGAAGTTGAGGAAGAACCTGCAAATATTGTTGACGGACTTGAGCAGCTTTATGATGCTATTGTTGATGTTGCAAAGCAGGCAGAAGATTTAACTGATGTTGCTAATCAAGATGACGCAGAAGAAGTTAGCACTTTAATTAGTTTTGCAAGTTCTCTTTATGACACCGCCATTGATGTTGACGATTTTATTGATGATTTAGTTCCAGAAGAAGAGGAAGATGATGATGTTCAGGAATCCTTTAAAAGGCAGAGAAAGTCTATTGGTACAATAAGAAAGGTAATTAGCAATCTTACAATGGCAGAAAATCTTGTGAGAAGACAAAAGGATATGAAAGATATTCATACCGCAATTAAAGATATTAAGGCGGAGTTAATAGCGAGAGGATATTGATAGTTATGATTTTTCTAAATAAAGAAAAAGAACAAATCATATCAATAGATGAAGACCTTGTGTTAAATTATAAACATGAAGGAGATCTGTTTTTAGTAAGTATACAACATGAACTCACTAAACAACTAATCTCCTATCTTATTTATTATGATCTTCAACAAGTTGATAATGATTTCTTTAAGATAATTAAAAATCTAATAGAAGGAAACTATACAGATATCTCACAATTAAAGAATCAATATTCTGAGTTTACAAAATGCTGTAATACCTTTTTAAAAGGTTGTGAGAATATTGAAAATGAAAATGTTTATAATTCTGTTAGTAAATCAATCGAGGGATTAAAGTTATGTGTTCAAAAACTAATCTATATTGTTGAAAACTTTTGCTATTTGGAGGAAGACTAAATGAAATATATTCAGTTTGCAAGAATGCCGATGAAAGGTAGAATTGATTGGGTGCAGAAAAAGCTAATAACACTTGGATATCTAAAAGAAAATGAAAGTGTTCCTGGAAAACGTGATAAAAAATATATTAAAGCACTCATGAAATTCCAAGAATCATTTGGTATGACTCCAAATGCAGATCTAACAGAAGATTTATTTGAAAGACTAAATTATAATTGATTGGAAGTGATTCATAAATGAACCGCTACAATAGAATGTTAGCAAACAAGAAAAGACGTTCTTTATATGAGGACGAAGAGGAAGAAATTATTATTGAGGAAACCTCTATACAAGATGAAGTATATCAAATAGTTAATAATCTTGGTTATGATTTTACAATGAGTAAGAATGGTTCCGACGGTGAGATTTCTATATCCGATAATTTAACTATTTATATTAGATTTATGGATGATACGATATCGAGAATCTATATTAGAACGCAAATTGATAATGATAGAATTGATTGTACTAGAAATACAGCAACAGCAGACAATTTATCTGTTGATTTACAAACTTGTGTTTTAATTATAAAAGAAATAAGACAAAAACTCATGTGAGGTGTTGGAAAATGAAACTTATGTTTGAGGATGCAGAAGTAATATTTACTCCTGATGATTCACTACTTTTAGATGTCGCAGAACCCACAGCTACAGATGTATTTGGAAATGCCCTAACATCCGACAATGTTTGTGATGTTTGTGGTTGTGAGGTTTTTACTTGTGATGAAACAAATGTTTATGAAGATCTTGAAGCACTGGGATTTGTATTTATGTTAGCTTCAAATGATATTCATACTATTCATATTAACTCTTGTGGAGCAAATTTCAAGGAGTTACATGAATCTGCTGACTATTTATACAAACTACTTAATGATTACTCAGATGAATGTTTAGAAATTTGCTGTGAGGATGGACATTATATTCATAATTTAAATAATGCATTAGACTTTGTAAATTGGACTCCCTGTGATTGTGGAGAAAAACCATTTACTATTGAGGTAGGTACTCAAAAAATAATTGATATTCTACACGATGTTACTATAGCAATCAGTGAACTTTATCCAGAATGTCCAAGCGATATTCAATCTACAATGGATGAGTGGACAAGAAAACTTAACTCTCAGATGAAATATTTTCTTGGTCGTGTTGTTGAAGTAAACCATATTTTTACAGCAAATGAAAGTATGATGAACAGAAGCACACGTCATAATAAGAGAATTGTGTGTGAGCATCTTGAATACCTGAAATTAGGACAACCTTATAAACTGTTCTGTCAGGTTGAGGATCATATTGATGATTATAACTGTGACACAGTTGATCTGAAAGAAGGAGATTACATTATAAGAGATTTCCAGTTTGGACATCTTCCAAATGGTGGAAATAAGGGATACATTCCTTATAAAGTAATTGATATTGAGTATGATAGAGATGAAGATGTGAACGGTTATTGGGATGCAAGAAAAAGGCTTCATCTTTACGATGGTTATGAAGATTTTTACCTTGAATGTTATAATGAAAGATTTAACGGTATGTTTCATAAATTAAAGAAATCATCTGTAAAAGAATAAAGAAAGGAAGTTTTTTAAATGGTATTAAAAGAGTCCAATGTGTTATCTTTGGTAGATGAACTAGATAATATCACATATTGGTGTAAAAATATAGTTCAACTATATACAAATGATAGTAGCTTTAAGAAAGACATTAGTTCTTTTTATAATTCTTTGAGCGGCGAAGATCAGAAAAAGTTATTTGACAAGATTGAAAATATTTCTGGAACTGTTCACAAAATGTATAAAATATTGGACAGTATTGATGAAGAAATAGACCTAAAAGGTGGCCTAGACGAATCTGTTGAATATACGGATACCATTGATGCTATTAGAAACACTTTAGAAAGACAATTTCCGGAACTAATTGTTAGCATTGTAAATAAACCAAGACGCGCAGTTCGCGTAGAATCGGAAAAAGTATTAGATGATGACAACACATTATTTAATGAAACATTCTATATCTTTGAAGGCTCAGATGGAAGAATTAAAGCTGTAAGAGAGCATGATAGGCCTGTTGTTTTTGTAGACGTTGAAGGAGTTATTAACTTCTTTAACGACTATTTGAATTCATAATTGGTAGTGATTATCTTGATATGTAAACATTGTGGAAAAGAAACAAGTTATGTAATATGTGAACACTGTGGGATGAATGTTGTTTGGTACAATAAATATGGAGTTCAACATGATGTTCCAGCAGATGATCTTTCAAATATATCGTTTAGTTTAAGTGATGAAGATAAAAATGAATCTATCGAGACTGTTATGAATGATATATTTGTTCCAGACGGTTCTGGTGATTAAACCAAATAGAAAGGATTGTTTTAATATGGTAAAAAGATTAGATGAGGCCGAGAGTTATGGATGGGTTGTTGACGATTCAGAGGCATATGATGCATATGATTTTGCGATTGATTCTGGATGGTGGACAAAGGAACAACTTAATCAAGATATAGTTGATTGTATTAGCTCTAAGGAATTAGCAGAATGTTTAGCATTTATATTTAGAAATGCCGAGTTTAAAGATTGGGAAAATCGTTCTGTTTCAGAAAGTTTAAAAAACGAAGCATTTAGTGAAGATGACGATTTAGAAGATCTTATTCAAGAGGGATTTTCTGTTGATGATGATTTACAAGATATTTGGGATTTTGTTCAGGAACAACAATATGATTCTGCAGCAACTTCTCTTAATCAGCTTGCAGGTGGTGTAAAGGCCGTTGCAGAAATACTTCCAGCTGGATCACTTAATCTTGATTATGGTGGTGGAAGATACAACCAAGCAGTAGAGTATCTAAAACAAGTAGACGTTATGAATTTAGTATTTGACCCGTTTAATAGAAGCAAGGAACATAATAGAGAAGTACTTGATATAATTAAGGAGTACGGTGGTGCAGATAGTTGTACTTGTTGCAATGTTCTTAATGTTATTGATGGGGATGCTGCTAAAATAACTGCCCTTAAAAATATTAGAAGACTTGTTAGATCTGGTGGTAGCGTATATATTCAGACATACGAGGGATCTGATAAGATAGAAACTCAAAATGACAAAGGAAAGACTGTTAAGAAACCTTCCGGTGTTGGAAAAACAACTAAAAAAGGTTGGCAGGAAAACAAAGAGACAAAGGCGTATATTCCACTTGTTCAAGAAGTATTTCCAGATGCTATATATAAAGTTATAAAAGGGGTTCCAATGATTGTGTGCACGGCATAATAATTCAATTCTTGGAGGGTATATAAATTGATTGGTATTTATAAAATAACAAATAAAATAGATGGTAAAATTTATATAGGACAGTCTTTGAATATTGAAAAAAGATTAAAGTCCCATATGAATTGTAGCACTAACGTACATCTTAGAAATGCAATCAAAAAATATGGCAAGGATAATTTTTTGTTTGAGGTGTTAGAGGAAACAGATGTATATTCTATAAATGAAAGAGAACGATATTGGATAGACGTATATAAATCAACCAATCCAGAAAAAGGATATAATCTAACTGATGGCGGTGAAAGAGTCGGTGGGTGGCACCATACTGAAGAAACGTGTCAAAAGTTAAGTGAACTTGCAAAGAAAAGAGCATCCAAACCAGATTATCATAATCCTACGGAAAATTCTGTAATAATACATAAAGGGGACGTTACCTCCCGTGTTAAGAAAGAATTACTCGAGGAAAAATTATCCGAAGGGTGGGAACTTGGTTGGAGTCGAGAAAGTGCTAAACAAGGGGGTTTAAAAAGAAGAGGAAGTGGTAATGGTTATTATGGTAAAGGTTATTTAAGCTCGGGTAAAAATAATCCTTTTTATGGAAAACATCATACGGAAGAGACAAAACAAAAGATACGAGATAATATGCCAGACACAACATATAATTGGAGAGGCAAACATCACACGGAAGAAGCAAAGCAGAAGATGAGAGGACCAAGACCTAGTATAACCGGAGATAAAAATCCAAATTTCGGAAAACGTGGTAAGGATTCTGTCATGTACGGAAGAAAATGTATAAATAATGGTATTATAGAAAAACGTGTATATGAAGAGGACATTCCAAAATATATAGAAGATGGTTGGGTTATTGGAAGGTTAGTTGTTCCGTATAAGAAAAAAAGTATATAAAAATCAAATACCTAAAGGATTATGATGTTCTAAATCTTGTATACGATCCATTTAATAGATCTAAAGCACATAATAAGGATGTTCTTGATTTTGTTAAAAAGAACGGTGGAGCTGACACTGTTACTTGTTCTAATGTTCTTAATGTTATTAAAGAACCTGAGAATAGACTCTCCGTTATTAAGAATTGTGATAGACTTGTAAAATCTGGCGGAACCGTTTATTTTACTGTTTATGAAGGTTCTGGTTCTGGTGAAGGTAAAGCAAACGATAAGAGAAAGTCTTATCAAACAAACATGAGAACAGAAGATTACCAGGAAGAATTAGAGCAAGTATTTGGATCTGTTACGAGAAAAGGAAAACTATTTATTTGTAAATAATCTTTTAATTGTTATTTTAAAAACATTTTTAAATGTACTTGGCAAATCCTCATAAGTATGTTATAATATAGTTGTAAAGGGTATTCTAGATCTAACTACAACAAAAGTTAAAAAGAAATCAAAGATTATTAGAAAGGAATAAGTTATTATGAAACTAAGTATTAGAGAATCTACGTCAAAATTTTTCAAACCCGATATTTCGAAATATAACTGCAAAAATCCAAAAAAACTTAATGTGTATATTGTTTGTGATTATATGAACTGGAATCTTCCTACATTTGCAGATATAGGAATTAACGGTTATATTTGTAAATGGGGAGGAAGAACACAAGTAGACCGTTATGGAGTAGACAAAGTTCAAAAAGATCTTGATAAGGTTTACGAAGGCACTGGTATTAGATGTACTATAACTAGGAGTGGAAAAATTGTAATTCCATTTTATGAAGGTCAAAATTATAAACTCAAAGAATCCCACTCTATTTACGATAGATTTGGAATTGTAATAGCTGATGGAAAAGAAGCTTGGATTTTACATACAGATTCTAAATATAACCTTAAATATATTAAGAAATATATTGATGAGAATTTAGATGATATTACTTATACATTAAAATCTGCTGCAGAAGTTGCGGATTACCTACAGGGTGTTTGTTTCAATAAATTACATCAGTTCGTAGATGTTGATTTTGTTCCAGAAACTACTAATGAAGAATCAACAACTATTAAATTAGGTAATACTTTAATTAGTGTTGTTGATTGGGAGTATGTATGATTTATTAAATGGCTGCTTTGAGAAAGGTGATTATATATGAAACTAATTTATGAAGATCCGGTATCAACTTGTATTGATAGTATTATTGCTACCATTACTTACGATATTACTGATGATTGGGGAGAAACTAGATATGATCAAGAAATGGAATTTACCGGTAGTCAATCAGAACTTAGAAAAAGACTTAGAGATTTAAAAGTTATGGGTGCCTTTAATATTGAAGTAGATACTGAACCTTGTTTCTATGAAAATATGAATGAAGATACTGATTATAATAGACAACTTTTAGGTAGGCTTATATCTGATTGTAAATATTTTCTTGGAAACGGAAATGGATCAGAGAAACATCTATGGGCTGGTTCTGTGAAAGATCAAATTGCAAAAATGAGAGAGCTTTATAATTCTTTGTCCAAAGGAAAGAAACCTGTTGGAATTACTCTCGCTGACATTGATGCTTTTGAAGAAGAAATGCTGGATAAATTAAATTCAAAGAAAGAATCATATAAAAGAAATAGAAAAAGAGCTATTAGAGAATCCAATAAACGTGATATAATGGATTTACCAACAAGTGAAAGAATAGATCTAATGATTGACTTATGGAACGATCCAAAGTTTACTGGTGGAGTAAGCACTGAACGTGCAATGCAATATTGGGAAAATAAAGGATGGGATACTTCCAGGTATACTCCAGAAGAGTTTAACCGTATTTGGGATCTAGCGGCTGACGAATGGGATAGTCGTTCTGGTTATGTGGAAGAGGAAGAAGATTCTGTTGATGATATTGAAACAAAAGAAGATGCTTATCGTTGGTTACAATCTAAAGTGGCTGAATATGGAAATACATATCATTTTCCACAAGAGGAAAGAATTAAGTTAGATAGACTTATTGATAAATTTGGAAATACTTATTTCTGGAGATGAGGTTGATAACATGATTAAGTTAATAATTAAAGAAAGACTAACCCCAGAAGAGGTGTATTCACTCTCTGATGGGCAGTGTTACGATTTTGAAGAGTATGTTGAAGATAATTTAATGAATTTTTATGATGATGAAATACCAGAAGATTTTCATCTTTGTTCTTATAATGAATATAAAAAAGTAAGCGATAAACTAGAAAGATTTCTAAGAAGTAAGAAAATTGATTTGAGTTTTGATAGTATGAAACTTCCATATTTTGGGATTAAAATCGGTGGAAATTACGGTGGAATTGCTTCTGATTTTTTACGAGGTATAATTAAAAAAGCTTGGAAACAAATCAGCCCTAGTGAGTTAGAGAACATTCAAATAAATAATGTGTATAAAAAGGATAGATATGGTTTTTGTGTTCCTGCTTCTCCTAGAGAAATTAAAATTGTAAACTCTTGGCAAGATGTTGGAATAGGGTCACAATCTTCTGTA
Organism: Methanobrevibacter sp.; assembly: GCA_017646885.1. The sequence continues at coordinate 54,719 of JAGCLR010000363.1, forward strand.
ATAGAAACAAAAACTGAATTATATATTGATGATGACAATAATGTTCTTATTGATACATATTCCCTTACATACGACTAATATGACTTTTGTTGAAAACACGATATAAATTTAAATAAGTATAGGAACAATGTTAATATTGAAAGATATAAGGAGTGTTTGTAAATGATTAAACTTAAAGAATCTTATGGTGATCTTTCAGATTATCTAGAAAGACATTGAGATAGTTGGTATGGAAGATTAAATGAACTTCAAGACGCTATTGAATATCTTGGTTTAGATGTTGATGAAATAAATAATGAATATGTTATTGTTCATGCTGCTGAACCAGATGGAGAAGATGTTTATTGTAAAATATGGCTAGGTGGAACACCTAGAACAATTTCTCTAGAAACTTTTGAGATGTTGGAAAGTGTTAGAAGATCTAGAAATGTTCTAAGGGAATCCGATGATAAAATAACTGCAAGATCTTTCCAGGAACTTATCTCTAAATTAGAGGATCATGATTATTCTTGTGAACATTATTATGATATGAGATATCCAGATAGTAATTGGCTTTATATTACTAAAAATGGAGACCCATATGAAGCAGAATTTTACAGATATCGTGATGGGGAATATGAACTCTATCTTCACAACATTCATCCTACAAAAGAAAAGAATGAAGGATGCTACAGAAGAAAAACAAAGAAAAAGTCTAAAAAGTTAAAAGAAGATTCATCTGAAAGATATGGCAGATATCTTGTTAAAATATCTAGATATAAAAATATGTATAAACTTGATTATATAGATGAGCATTTTGATAAGAGTAATTATTGTTTTTTTGACGAAAATGGATATGTAGACACAGATTATTCAGGAATTTCACGAGATTTATTTGATAAAATATATGATCCTTTTATGAAGCCGGGTCGTGTGTATGAGGTGTATACAGATGGACCTTATGGTGATATTATTGGGTTTGAAGAAGTACCTTATGGGTGGTTCAGATATTAAATAAAAATCAATCTAAAATACCTATGAAAAAATTTAGGGCTGATTATATATAAAGAGGTGTTTATACATGATTAAACTTATTAAAGAAAATTTCTACAGGGTTTGGTATAATCCATACCTGTTAGAACCAGATGAAGAGGATTACATGGAAGTGACAGCAGAGACAGAGGATGAAGCCAGAAGACGTGTTAGATCAAAGGGCTATGTTACAAGTGTTGAAGAAATTGACCATTTAACTGATACTTATGATGAGTCTAAAACAAGACCTAAAAGAAATAGACTAATGGAAAAAAGTAATTTTGATACCATTGATAAAGCAATAAAATATTATTATCCAAAATGGTATCATGATGATATGAGCGTTAATGATATTTATGATAGTCTAGAAAAATTAGGACATAGTCAAGATTTCATTGATGCTGTTATTGATGGAATTACAGATAAATACGAAAACGAAGAAGATTATGAATTAGATGATTACGATGAATGCTTAGATGAAGCTAATGTAGTTGGAATGGGTGGAGGATATCCAAATGTATACCTTCCAAAAGCTGCTAAAGAATATCTAAAAAGAAAAGGTTTCCAGGAAGTTAATACTGAAATAGGACCTTGTTTCTATATGAGATTTACTAGAAATGATGTTTGGGAAATATATATTGATGAACAATACGGTGGAATTTATGTTGTTCAAGAAGGTTATGAACTAAGACCTACAGATGATATAGCTACTATTGATGATTATGATTATAAGGATGATATTGATGCCGCTATAAATCTTGGAAATTGTTTATCTAATGGAGAAGATTTTGACAGATGTTTAAAAGCATTTTTTAACTAAATAATTAAGGTGGTACTATGAAATTAAGAATAAAAGAATCTATCGAAAAAGTAGATGATATACTTGTTATGGATTATGCCGGGGATCTTGTAAACATCCTTCTGAATAAACCTAAACCATATAGAATTTGTTACGATGTCTTAAATGATGTATATGGTATAGGGGACGCATATAAATACATACATGGATATATAGAGGATGCAATGAGTAGTTTAGGTTATGAACCTCGTGTTATAAAAGGTGCTACAAACGACCTAGGTTGGGAGTTACCAGATACAACCGACTATGTTGAGTGTACTTTTATTCCGTATGATTGCAAAGATGATAGTTGGCAAGTAGGTGGATTTGTAGGAGAAAGGGAAAAACCATTTTATATTTCCACAGGGTTTATTCTAATGGGCGGTCATAGAACACTAAAAAAATCTCTGCCAGATGTATATAAAGTTCTAGAACGTCGAAACGCTGTTAGTGATGTCCTTTCCAATGCCGAAATAGAAACAATCCGAAATACAGCTAAACGCAGGCTACAAACAACCTATAAAAGATACAAGGATCTTATAAGAATTTATAAAGAAAATGGATTCGTACCAAAAGATCCTAACTATAGAGGATTTGATAGTTTCAAAGAGTATTCTGATTATGCCAAGGAACATCCAAATAGTTGGAAAATGAGTTCCTTAAGAAATAAGGACCTTTGGGTAAACACTATACCAGGCAGTGAATTAGATGCGGATGATGTATATATCGGGGAAGGTAATGAACGAGAAGGTGTTTATTGGATATGGCAGGATATAATATCTACACAAGCTACCATATATAAAGAACTTATGAATACCTGTAAAGAATATAACATACCGTATTCTACATTTTATGATCTATAAAGGAATAACCCCTTATTCATTAAATTTTTGAAAGTTGGTGCACTTATGAAATTAGTATTTAAAGAATCCAATCACAATGATTGGGAAGAGGTTGCCTACGAAACATTATATATTGGGGATGATAGGTTGCATTTACCCATTTATGGAAAGTTCTTTGGTAATAATGACGCGGTTCATATTACTCCAGAAGAAGAGGATGGGGAGTTAGTTTGGACAATTTATCATTCTCCAGATTTTGGAAATACCGGATTTAAATTTGTAGAAACTGGTTTCCTTACAAGTGAGGAAGCAATTGATTATGTTTATTCCAGTGTTCTTAAAAGGTTTGGACTTTCCGAACGTAATAGAATAAAGGAGGCCTACGATAGTAAGGCACGATATGAAATTGCCAAAAATATAGCATCTTGGGCATTTGGAAGTCCTAATATGAACGATATTGATGATAATATAGATTTCTTAGTGAATAGATTTATGAAAGGATCCACACTTGTAGATAGAATGTATATGTGTGATACCTACGAAGAGCTAGCAGATGTCCTTTCAAATTGTAGTTTAAAGCTTCTAATGACCATTGAAAGAGGATTATGTATTGATGAAGATTCTATTTCATGTGAAACTGATTATATAAAAAAGATGTACGGGGAATCTAGAAAAAGACTTCGGGAGCAGGATGTAGAGATAGAAGTGAAACACGAAGGAATTTTAGAAGTTCCAGAAGGAAAGAATGTAGATGACTTACCAGTTTCTCACTTTGTAAACCTTGCTAAAAAGAAAGGTCTTTCTAAAATTACAAAAGCTCTTAATAATCTTCAGGTTTGGAATAAGAATGATGATCCTAAACTTTCTAAATGGGCTGGAAATATGATTGATAAAGTATCTAAAAAGATGGAAAAGAATGAATCAATTTCTGTAAATATGTTCAATGAGGGTTGGCACAACGGAGATGCAGTTATATCATTCACACATAATGATGATCTTGAAGCCGATCTTGAAGAATTCCTATTCGATCTATTTAGTGATAACCCTGATGTATTTGATTTCGATTGGTCAGGTAAAAATACAACATTATATCTAACTTGCAACGAAGACGATTATAAATACATCAAGTGGTTTATTAAAGATTGGAAATATAAACATAGAGATGAATATGATGAATATGATGAATCTTTTTCAAATGGAAGAACAATAAGAGAATCAGCAGCAGAAAAAGATTTATATGATGATTTATATAGTTATGCAGATCAGTATAGAATGACATCCAGGTGGACAAAAGCAAATGTTGAAAAATATCTTGAGCGTCAAAAGAATTTTAGAAGAATGTCTGATGCTGATTTTCAAAAAGTAGTAGACAAAGTAAATAAAGATTTTAAACGTAAGAAGAAAGTAAAAAGTTTTCCATACGATTCAAATTCATATAAAACAGAATCTATAAGAAGAAAAAGACTAAAAGAAGATTCATGGGATGACTTTGTAAAACCAAATATTGAAAAAAGATATATTTGGCCACTATATGAAGATTCTGCATATGAAATAACTGAGATTATTAAAAAATATCAAAACAGTAATAGATTCAAGGATGAGATTAAGAGTTTTGATTTTAAAGATATCGAATACAGAGATTGGCCTGCACTACAATTAGAACTTGTTTGTTCTAATGAAGCATATGTTCTTATTAGAAAAGATATTGAACGTGAAGGTCTTTATATGGATGATGACGAGTTTGATGAATCTTTAAAATTAAAAGAATCCGGTATCTATGATTATTATGATACTCCAGATAATGAATATGCAACATTTATGGGAGATATTATTCCAGAAGAAGAGCCTGATAAAAGTTATAAACATAGTTTGAAAGTTCCAGAATTTATTATTGAGGAATTCGCTGAATTTGTCGCAGACTATTTTAATGAGGATTTTAACGATATTGTTAATAATGAAAGTAATAATGTTTGGATGGATGACTTTGATTCTGAAAATAAATACATCATTATTATGTGTTCTGATGATGAGTTTGATGATATTGAAAATTGGGTAAATGAAAAATCTTTAAGAACAAAAAATGAATCCTATCCAAGGTATAAGAAATCATATTGGAAATATAGATTAGACCACCCATTTATTGATCGAATAGAAGATAGCGAAACAGCAATATTTACGGATAGCAATATTAGAAACATTCCTCTTTTAGCCTGCGAAAATCCAGATGATTGCTATAGTGATAATCCACTTTATTGGGCAGTAGAAGATGCAGATTATAATGGAAATCCACTTTACTGCACGGAAGACAAAGCATACAAAAGACTGAAAGACTATTTAAACATGAAGATATATGAAAGACGACACGACCTATAATTAAACATTCAAAACAACCCACTTTGAAACATAAGTGGGTTTTTTGTAAATAATTAAAATTTTATAAAACTCTTGACTTTTATCTAAATATATGTTATACTATATTTAGTAAAAGTTTGTTTTGATAAATCAAATGAGAAATTATTGATTTCTAAAATAAAACAAATATAAACAAAAAAAAATAACAAAGGAATACTATAAATATTGTTAAAATTTTGTTTTGGGAGAATTGTCTCTCGAAGCCGATAAAAAGGTTGGTGAAATATATGAAGCTAAGAATTAAAGAAAATGTGGATAACCTCTTACCTGAGTATGGTGTTCTTTTCACATCAAATAGGTTAAATGGAAAAAATGCTTTAGCTATATTTTATGATAATAGAGATGAGGCACTTGAATTTTATAATGATGCAGAAATTATGGGAAAAGATGTTTTTAATACTTGGGATCCAGATATCATGACAAAGAGAACAAGTTATGAACCTGATGCTAGAGGAAGATGTTATTATACTGCTACAACCCCTGAAGGTGATGAATATTTACAAGAGGTAAAGATTGTAAATCGGGAACCGCTTTATTTGTAATGAAAGGTTGGTAAAATATGAAACTTAAATTAGAAGATAAAAGATCAGATATTATTGCCGCGAGAGATGCTTGGAAAAGTGATTTCGATTCAAGAAAAGCAAAATATGATTCACAAGAAGCCGAATATAATAAAGCACAATATGTTATTGCAAAAGAGATTGAAGAACTTGTAAAGCAGGAATTAGGTAATACCCCACTTGCCCTTGAATTTGATATACGTCCATATGGTAGCCTTGATGTAAAAACATATATGGTTCGTATTACTGCAAATGAATATCAAAAATTTGATGATGATAGAGCCCTCTCTTGGAATTGGGGATGTGAACTTGATAATGATGGAAATGTTATTAAGGAATCTGGTTCCTGGTCTGGTCTTCAAGCTACAACAAAAGAACAACTTGATGACCTTAGAGAAACTCTTAGAGTTCTAGATATTCTTAATAATATGGATTGGAAAGCCATTCTTGATGATGCAAATGTAAGAAGACCAAAAAGATCTGATTACTTTACAATGGATGATCCAAGACGTGAAAAAACACCTGATTTTGGTAAACAGTTAAAGATGGCGTCTATTGAAGATGCTATTGGTCAAGATATTCTGATTAAAGGAAAGCCAATTAAGCTTGGTTCTCGTGGAAAGAGCTACTATCTGATTCATAAACAAACACCAAAACAAACATCCGTAACTGAGATCAGTGCTTATCATATTCAAAAGGCTCAAGAAGAAGGTAGGGATGTTAAAGATTCACTGGGATACGGTACTGACTATAGAATAACTACTGATACATTCCTAAATGCTATCCCAGAAGATCCAGAAATAATTGATTTAAGATGAGGAGTTGTTTTACTATGAAAAATAGAAAAAGATTTATTAAAGAAGAAAAAGGTTCAATGTATGATTTAATGAGAGCTGTTGAGGATAGAATTTACGATCTTGAAGATGATTTTAGTGAAAGCCTGGATGAAGCTGTTTCCGAAGATGATGTCAGAGAATTAACATTATTTATTCCAAATGCTGCACCGCTTAGTACAGCAATCAACGCAACTATCGATAATTTAAAAAGAAAAATCAAACGTGGTGTTTATGACGAAGATAAAGCTATTAAAGCCTGGGAAAATATCGCAGACGCGGGTATTAAACTTTATGATAAATGGTATGGATCTGGAAGAGGTTCATTAACCATGTTGGATAAACCTACTAGACATGAAATTGCCATTAGATTGATGGACGATTATGATGAACAAGTGCATGAAGATGATGTTCAAGAATCTTTAAGACTTCGTGAGGAAGAATCCGATAAGAGATGGCTTAATACAGAGGTTACAAAAGATGAATATAAAAAATTAAAGAAATTCTTAGTAGATAATGACATTAAGCATGAAGCCTCTGGTGCATATAACCTTATTCATGTTGAAGTATATGTCGATGAATATGAAAAGAAAAAATTAAATGATTTTCTTGACACGCTCGATGAGGGGTGCCATGGAAGAAGAAAGTAATTATTTACAAAATATATTTACAAAATAAATACAAAAAATATATGTTCCTCCTACTTTATAAGAAAAAGTGGGAGGAACTTTTTTCATGTTTACTATTGATCAGATAGCTAATATAAGTAAGGATGAGTTTGCAAAATTATCGGCAGATAATAAAGAACTTATCCTTAAAATTTTATCTGAATATAAAGAACATGGTCAATCTACCACATTAAAAGAATTATGGGAAGTTGACTATGACGAGATACCTGTGTCTATAGATGAATTTATAGAGAATGAACGATATCTTGGAAAGTCAACTAGAAATGGTAAATCTATATATCCTTATTGGAGAAAGAAATACCGAGAAATCTTTAATCCAGCTTTAGCATATGAAGAAGTAATATTTACAGGAGCTATTGGTGTTGGTAAAACAAAAACTGCCGATGTTTGTTTAGCATACTTATTATATAGGTTAATGTGCCTTAAAAATCCTCAGCAGTATTTTAAGATGAACGAAGGAGAAGAAATATCTATATTCTTTCTTAATATCAATTTAACACTTGCAGAGGGTGTTGGTTTTAATACACTTCATAAGATGTTAATAGATAGCCCATGGTTCATGGAAAGAGGAACTGTTACAGGACGTGTTAAAGAAAGATATAATCCTCCAAATCATATTACCATTAAATTTGGATCTAAGTCAGACCATGCACTAGGTCAGCAATGTTACTGTGCGCTAATGGATGAAGCGGACTTCTCTCGTGGTTCAATAAAAGGTAATTCTGCGCTTGACGCTAAGAATGAAATTATGAAAACATATAACGCTATCAAGGAACGTATGAATTCACGTTTTATTAAAAATGGTGTTCAGTATGGAAGATTATTCCTTGTTTCTTCAAAAAAGTCGGATCAAGATTTCATTGAAGCATATATAAAGAAAATGAAATCAGAGGGACAAGATAAGCATATGCTTATTATTGATGAACCTCAGTGGGTTATTAAACCAGAAGGAACATTTAGTAAAGAAAAGTTTCCGGTCGCTGTTGGTAACAAATCATTGAAGTCCATGATTCTTCCGGATCAACTATCAAAAGAAGAAGAGGAAGCATATAAGAAACAAGGATACAGAATACTTTGGGTTCCAGTGAATTTGAAACAAAGTTTTGTGCTTGATGTAAATACTGCACTAATGAACCTCGCAGGAATATCTGTTGTGGGTGCTACTACATTCTTTAACTATGATATGTTTTCAAAATGTTATATTAAAGATTATAAGAACCCATTTGTGACAGAAGTTTTAACAATCGGACTAAACGATGATCTTCAAATAGCTGATTTCTTTGAATTAGATAAAGTTCCTGAAGCTGTAAGATATATGCCGCAATTTATTCATATTGACGGCGCATTAACAGGAGACAAAGCAGGTATTTCATCTGTGGGTGTTTCGGGATTAAAGGAAACACAACAATATGTTGGGGCACAAGAATTTATATCAAGTGAAATGACATATAAACATATCTTTTCAGTTGATATAGAAGCACCGAAGGGATCTGAAATATCATTTGAAAAAACAAGACAGTTTATTTACTATCTAAGACAATGTGGATTTAATATAATAGGTATATCCCTTGACGGTTTCCAATCAGCAGATATGAAACAAATGCTATTAACACAAGGTTATGATGCATCTATTGTATCTCTTGATAGAACTCCACAGGGTTATCTAGCATTAAGATCTGCGATGAATGATGGTAGAATAGGACTTATACAAATTGATTTACTTGAAAAAGAACTTATAGAACTTCAAAGAGATGTTCAGACAGGTAAAATCGATCACCCTGCGGATGGCTGTTTCACAGATGATACTGAAATAACATTATATGATACTATACATAATAGAACATTCAAGAAAACTATAAAAGAATTATTTAATTATCATAGTGTATCAAACTATTATGTTCAAACTGTTGAAAACGGAAAAACATCTTTAAATAGAATAAAGAAAGTATTTATTACAAAGTATGTCAATACATTGCTGGAGGTTACATTTAGTGATGGTTATATCATTAGGTGTACCCCTGAACATAAGTTTATGCTTGATTCAGGTGAATTTGTTAAAATACAAGATATTAGTGGTAACCAAATATTAAAGAGCATAAACAACAAAGAATTATATATTAAGAATAAGAATACAATTAAGCTAAATGAAAGTATTCCAGTGTATGACTTAGAGATTGAGAATATACATAATTTCCCAATAGGAAATAGTGTTATTGTTCACAACTCAAAAGATATGGCCGACTCACTTGCAGGTGCATTATTTAATGCCACAATTCATAAGCAAAGTCTTGTTGACAATCATCAACTTCTATCTACTGCAATAGACACGAATATGGAAGTAGACGCACAACAAGAATTTTTAGATAATATGCAGGAATCTTTGTTGCAGAATTCACATATGTCAGGAGCTTCTAAAATGGCAGCGGATAAAATAGAAGAACTGATCGGTGGATTTGGAGCACAGAATATCCTATCTTGGTAAGGAGGTAATTACTTTGGGTAAAATGAGAGAACTTTTTGAGGATGCTTTAAGAATTAAACGTATTCCAAAAGAAAATGAATATGTTGGTACAAATATTACAGATGATAAAAATGACTTAGCGAACAAACAAATAAAGTCTGCCGAATCAGGATCTTTAATTGATGTTGAAGCAATAAACAAGTTTAGAACATTATCTTCTGATAGAATTGAAAGATATAATCAATTTGAAGATATGTTAAAAGATGCAACTATTGCTGCTGCTATTGAAATGTATGCAGATGACGCTACGCAATATGATTATAAAACAGGAAAGATTATTTGGTCAGAATCAGAAGATTCAGATATTACAAAAGCAACTAATAGGTTAATTGATGTTCTTGGAATAAATGATAAAGCATGGAATCATATCTACGCATTATGTACCTATGGCGATGTTTATTTAAGACTATATAGAAAAGGTGACGAATCAGATTACTCACAATTATATGGAGAACATCCAGGACAAACAGCAATTAGAGTTAAGAAGGAAGATGCTTCAAGACCACTAGAAGAATATATTGAATATGTCGATGATCCAGCAACAATGTATGATCTTCAGGTAAGAGATAAAACATCAGGTTATATTAGAATGTTTAATCAGAATGTTGAACAATCTTCATCCATGTACTCATCTCTTACAACAAAAACCCTAGATGTTAGCGATGTAAATATTTATGATAGAAAGAGCTTTGTTCATATTTGTTTAACTGGAAATATTTCTAGAAATCCAGAACTAATAGCTCTACATAATGATGCAGACGGATCGACCCAAGTATATAAAGTAAAAACTGGAAAATCTGTTCTGGCAGATGCATATGAACCAGCACAAACAGTAAAACTATTAGAAGATAGTTTAATGTTAAGCAGAGTTACAAAATCAGCTCTAGTAAGAATTCTTCAAATAGAAGTAGGTAATATGCCGAAACCAGAAGTAGAATCACTACTTAGAAGAATTAAAAATATGATAGAACAAAAAATGGCTCTTAATAAACAAAACGGAGTTGTATCCTCTTACAATTCACCAGGACCAATAGAAAATGTAATATATGTTCCAACAAAGGAAGGAAAAGGAGCTATTACTTCTACGAACCTTGGTGGAGATGTAAATATTAAGGATATTGTTGATGTTGATTATTTTAATAATAAGAAATTATCGGCACTTAAAATACCAAAACAATACTTAAATTATGATGCACCTGAAGGTTTAGGTAATGGTACTTCTTTAACTAAATTAAGCTCAAGATACGCACATACAATAATGAGAATCCAAAATGCCTATATTACAGGAATAACAAATCTACTTAATTTATTCTTTTTAGATAAAGGTTTAGATTATATTAACAAATTTACAATAAAAATGGTATCTCCTGCTACTATAGAGGATACGGAGAGGGATGAGTTAATCACAAATAGGTTAAATCAAGCCTCTGATATCCTAAATATGATCGAAGGAAAAACAGACGATAGAGGAATATTTGAAACTGTTTGTTGGATACTTGATAACTTCCTCAATATGAATGATATAACTGAAATATTAAAGAAGAATAAAGTAATGTCTGACAAAGATGCAGGTTTTGATGTAACTTCTGAATCTGACGACTTTGACATGGGACATGATTTCGGCGGTGGTCCAAATTTAGGTGGATCTGATATGGATTTTGATATGGGTCCAGAACCTGAAATGGGTGGAGCAGAAGAAGAACCTTCTATGACACCAGAGGCATAACATTTTGGAGGGAAATATGTTAGCTAATAAGCATGATTGTTATTCAATACTTCTTGAACTTAAAAATAATGGACAAGATGTATCTAAAGAGCTTAATGAAGTTATTTCAAATAAAACACTTCCAAAAGTAATTATTAAAGAACTTATTAAGCGTAATAACAATGTTGTTAATTTTTATTTAAACTTAAATAATAAAGCACATAAGATTATTAAAGAAATACTAACTTGTGAAGGTAAATCGGTTAGCACTTATATTAAGATAGCTACAAGCATTATCACGCAAGGTGTTATTGCTATGGAACATTTATATGAATCTGATATAAATGGACAAAATGATTTTATTGATTGTTTAGGTTTAAAGGATTTATCAAATGGAATAGCAGAGTATTTCCAGACAGGAGATTATAAACCTCTTGTAGAGGCAGTTAATCGAAATAGATTAGATGTTAAGTCTTTATTAGATAATAGGGATTAAACATATAAATAAACATTTTGAAAGGGGTGATACAGATGCAAGTTTTAATAGAAACAAGAATGAATTCTTTGAGGCTTAACGAAAGTAAAGCCCCCAAAAAAGGTTGTTTAGGTAGACTTGAAGGTGTTTGTGCAGATTTCAAAAATCCAACAAGAAATGGAAGATTATATCCATTACAACTTTGGAAGAAAGTTTTTGATGATCCACTATTTAAAGAGGCACTTCAAAATAAAACACTTTTTGGTGAACTTGATCATCCAGAGGATAGATTTGAACCTCTTGTTAAACACGCCTGCATCGTAATGACTGATTATAGCATTGATGAAGATAAAGGTTTAGTTTATGGTGGTTTTGATATTCTTGATACTCCGGATGGAAGGGTTCTTAAAAACATACTTGATTACGGTAGTGTATTAGGTGTTTCTTCCAGAGGACAAGGAGATATAATTGAGGATGCCGGTGGAGAAAGAGTAGACGAAGATTCATATGATTTTGCCTGTTTTGACGTTGTTTCCACTCCAGCAGTTGAAAAAGCACGTCAAAAAGTTGTTGAATCTATGAAGCGTGAAAAGAAAGAAACATTTAAAGAGTCTATCGAAAGACAAATCGAAGATGCTGAATCAGCGGCAGATCTTAATATTATAAGATCAGTTGTTAGAGCATCAGGTTTAAATGATTCCGATATGGATACTATTATAGAATCCATTGAAGATAAATGCAAAGCACTTAAAACTTCCGAAGATACTATCTTAGAAGATAAGTGTAAGACGGAACCAGAATTACAAGTAGAAACAATTTCTACCAAATCTGCTAAAACTATTAGAGAGAATAGAAAATTGTATAAGTGTATAAATGGTTTGCGTCAGCAAGTTTCAGCTTTGAAGCACAGAGAAAATAGATACGTTGAAAGTCTTAATGAAAAAGACAAACAACTAAGTGAACAGGAATGTGAAATTACCGAGCTATTAAATAAGGTAAAAACATTCAAAACTAATGAAAGAAAGAATCTTTATACTCTAAGACAGCAAAGTATGGAACTTGAATCTGTAACCGAGAAGTTTGATAGAAAGCTAAGTAATTCCGGAAGACTATTAGAAAATAACAAGGCTAAGGTAACAAAGCTATTAAAGGAAAACACTTCCCTAAAAGACAATGTTAATAGCCTTGAGGATGAAAATTCCAGACTGTTAGACGAATTACAGGACAGCACTTCTAAAATTTCAATGTTACAGGAGCAGCTAAATAACTACAAATCACAATTAAGTTGTTTAGAGAACGAGCTGAATGAATCTGATAGAAGTCATACTTATGAAATCAATTCTATTGATGCGGAAGTAGACGAATATTCAAGATTACTAAGTGAGGCACAGCAAAGAATAAAGGACAGTGATTCACAGATTAGTGAACTAACTGAATCTTTAGACAATGTTAATAATTCACTTTCAGCAGAAAAGGCTATTCGCTCTAAACTAGAAGAAAGTCTTAGTAAGTATCAAAAATGTTACACAGACAGAATCTGTAATGTAAATGGTATTGAACCAGAAAGTATTTATCATAATGTTTCCCTAAAGACTTCACCACAGCAGATTGATAAAATCGTTGAATCTTATAGAAAGAAACTGGATAGATACGGAAAGTTAGGTATTACACTTGATGGATTATCCACAGGTGATAATTACATTGTTGAAAACTTAAAAACAACTAAAGATTCTGCTGAGGTACAAGAGCAGAATAACCTTATATCGTTCCTACAAACAACTGCAAGTTCATTATAATATAAACTTTAAAATTGTTTGAAAGGAAGATTAAATATGGCAAATTCTGATAAGCTCGTTGAAAGAGTTCTTTCAACTCCTACCACACAGAGAAATCTCAAACTTTATGAGAGATACATTAAGGCTGCTGAGGCAGTTCAGAAAACTCAGGGTAAAACACTTAACCTTGAAAAGAAAGTTGCACTTGCAACTACCCTTGCAAATACCAGACAGATTTGTGAAGCAACTAACAGCTCTAACATTCCTAGCAAGACCTACTTCATGGATATGCTTACCGCTGTTGTTCCAAATCTAATTGCTCCTGATATCGTTTCTACTCAGGCACTTGAGTCCAAGGCAGGAATGATTTCTTACCTCCGTTTCACCTATGGTTCTGATAAGGGTCAGACCACTGCCGGTACTATGTTCAATAACTCACTTTATACTGGCCGTTCCGATCAGTATTACAGTTCCAGAGTTGTTAACGAGGAAGCAGTTGCAAATGGTGTGAACTTTGAGTATGTTCCAGTCCTTCCTCAGACCGTTCAGGTTACACTTCCTGATGGAACTGTTTACACTGATGACGGCACTGGTAATCTCGTAAATCCAGTAAACGGTTCTACTGTTGGTACTATTAACTATGCAACTGGTGCATTTGCTTGTGCTACTGCTATTGATGGTACAACTGCTGTTTACGAGTACAACAATGAGCAAGTTCCAGATCTAAAGGTTCCTGAAATCAACATGAGTCTTGCACAGATTCCAATCTTTGCAAAGTCCAGAAAGCTTGCAGCATATTGGGGCTTTGATGCAGCATATGATCTCAAGCAACAGTACGGTGCAGAAATTCTTGATGTTATGTCTGCACAGGCAGCTGGAGAGATCGCCCATAAACAAAAACTTGTGGCTTAATACAGTGATGTATTATGAAAAACCATGTGAATTTCTGGAAAGCCTTATTAGTTTTGTATCGCTAATATGGTAATCAGAAGCCAAGATAATTTTAATGAGGTATACTTATGTATGGATACATTTACATGACAACAAATTTAATTGATGGTAGAAAATATATTGGACAGAAGAAATCTGATAAATTTCTTCATGAAAAATATCTGGGTTCCGGAAAAATTTTAAAACAAGCCATAGAAGCATATGGAAAAGAAAATTTCAAAGTTGAATTGTTGTGTGAATGTGAATCTAAAGAAGAACTTGACGAAATGGAAATTTATTACATAAAATTTTACTATGCTCAAACAAGCAGAAAATATTATAATATATGTAAGGGTGGGCAAGCAGGTCCTGGTGGACCGAGGTTCAAAGATCATCATCATACAGAAGAAACAAAACAAAAAATGAGCGAAAGCCGTAAAGGTGAAAAGAATAGTAATTACGGTAATAGATGGACACAAAGTGATGAACTGAAAGCCTTGCATAGTAAAATATCTTCTGGTGAAGGAAATGGAATGTTTGGTAAAAAACATTCTAACAACACCAAAAAGTTAATCGGTGAGCAGAATCTTGGAAGAATACCAATAACAAACGGGACGATTAACAAAAGAGTTAAACCAGAAGACCTTGAATATTATTTATCTTTAGGTTTTTATAAAGGGTATACTAAAAAGCAAAAGGAAGATTAACTCATTAAAATTATAAGGTTCAGAGACTATCGAAAACTAAATAATTGCATTTGTAGAAATACATAAAAACAATATGTTGGCAATTTGAAAATAAGGTTGTTTAGTAAAACAACACGAAGTGAGTAGAGTAGGATTTAAGCAAATCCGAAGTGCATGGGTTCTTAATTTATTGGTAACAGATGAATTAAGAATATGATATAGTCCGAACTATACAAAATAAATAATGTATAGAGAGTTATATTAAGCGTATAACTTGTAACAAATTTGGAGATTGATACAGAAATAGCTACAAAGCTAGTTAATCTAGCAGCAGCAGGTCCAGAACTCACTTGGTCTAAGATTCCACCTCACGGTGTTAATGTTGTTGACCACTATGATAGCTTCTGGGTTAGAATTACTGAGGGTGCAAAGATTGTCTTCAATGCTACTCAGAGAGTTCAGCCAAACTTCATTGTTTGTGGTTCTAATGTTTCCGCTGTTATTGAGTGCATGAGAAACTTTGATGCTACTGGTGCTTCTGATGCAGTTGGTCCACACTTCATTGGTACACTCGGTGGTAGATATAAGTGTTATGTTGTTCCACTACTTGATCCAGATGTCTTTGTACTTGGTTATAAGGGTACAAACTTCCTTGAAACTGGATTAACAGATGATTATGCTGTTGCAGCGTAATACAAGTCCAGTATAAACCTAGTGAATTGCTGGAAAGCTCACTTAAAGAAATGAGTCAATCAGCAGCCAAGCATTACTAATATGTAATGAAGGTTCAACGACTATCGAAAGCTAGAAAATCACATTTACAGAAATGTATAAATAGTTTTTTACTAGGTGGTTTGAAAATAAGGTTATTGAAATATAACACGAAGTAAGTAGAGTACAGCCTATAAAGGTTAGCAGTAAAATGATATTAGTTTTACATAAGTCTATTAAATGGAAGTGCTAGGGTTTTTAATAACTTGGTAATAGAGTTATTAAATTCATGATATAGTCTGATCCTCATAGTGATATGGGAAATATACATATTATTACAGTATGTATAAACACAAATGTTGTATACGCTCCGTATATGCCAGTGCTCTCCACAGACGTCCTTATGCCAGCAGACTTCCGTGGTCAGCAAGGTTATGCTACATCTTACGGTACTAAGATGATCAATGGTAAGATGTACCTCCGTGGTAGAATCACTGGTTGATTTTAACTTTTGATTTTATCATAGATTGATTTATCAAAGAGTTACATGACTGCTTAATTGTAGTCATGTAACTCTAAGATATAAAAAAGTAAATAAAAATATTCTTTCAGAAAGGATTGAATTAACATGGCAATTTCTACTGTTACAATTACTCTTACTAATACCAAACAGGCTAATGCCGTTGTTGGTGAAGGTTATAAGCCTCTAGTTGTTATTTCTCCTACTGGAATCACTACTCCACAGACTCCTTATGATGAGTGGGTTGCAGATTCTTCCACTGTTCTTGAAGGTACTATTGCAGTTCCTGCATGGAAGAAGCTCCAGTATTTTGTTATGCAGCCAGGTGCTCAGTTTGCACTACAGACTGATAACTATGATGAGGTCTACTACTATGAGACTCTTAAACTTGATGGACTTGGAATTAAGTTTAGTCCAAATCCTGTTACTGTTATTGCAATTTCTCTTGATAAGACCACAGCATCTCTAACTGTTGGTGGTTCTACTGTTTCTGTTACTGCAACAACTAACCCAGCAGGTGGTACTGTTACTTGGGCATCTAGCGACGAGTCTGTTGCTACTGTTGCTGATGGTGTTATCACTGCTGTTGCAGCAGGTACAGCAACTATTACAGCTACATCTACCATTGATGGTGTTACTGTTTCTGCAAACTGTGTTGCTACGGTTACTGCATAATTTAACACTAGCTTGAATTAAGCATTAGCTTATTCATGAAGTATCAAGGACTGGTTTATCCTCCAGCCGGTCCTTGATACACTATAACCAATGGAGGTGGAGATATATATAATGAAATTTGCGGTTAAAAATCTAAAGGATACCCCACATACTATATGTAGATTTAATGGTCAAAAAGTTAAAATTCAACCAAGGGAAACCATTACCGTAAATACGGATGACGTCAATGAGTATAACTATTGGAAGAGTTTAAAACGAGAACAATTAAATTTATATGGTTTGGATGTTATTCTTGACGAAGATCAAATACTAAAAGCTAATAATAGCAATTATGTAGATGCTTCTATTGTTGACGGGTTTGTTTCACCTATTGCCAAAGAAATTGCTTCTAGTACAAAAGTTAAGGTTGAAGAAGAAGTTAATACTAACACTTCCGATGATACTTACACAGAGGAAAATTTAATGAAAATGGATAAAGAAGATCTTTTTAATATCTGTGATAACTTTGGTATTAAATATAAGAGAAACAATTCTGTGAAGACCTTAGTTGGCCTGATTTTAGAGAGTGGAGTTGTTTAATAATGACACTTGCAGAATATGTTGATGAAATTCTATTTTCTCTTGGTGGAAGTGTATTAGATATTGAAATCAAAAACGATATTCCTAGATGTGTCAATAGGGCCTTCAGAGAAGTGAAGCCTTATGTTACAACACCTGCATATATGACATTGCCATTTGGTGCGAGAGCAAATGGTATTGGAGGAACTATAGATCTAAAAGATAAAAATGTTTATAGTGTTGTAAATGTTATGCGTCCGGATTCGTACAATAGTATGAGTATGAATACATTAGATGTTTTTGGTCTTAATTTAACTTATTCTGCTATAACAAACATGGATGCTTACGCAGATAGAATGTTACGACTGCAACAAATCAATACAATTTCCACCGATTTGGATTTTATTTGGGATGCTCATAATAAACAATTATCTGTTACTATGAACCCACCATTTACTAACATGATAACCATTCAATATATACCTGATTATAAAGATGTTGAGGAAATAACAGAGGTATTTTGGATGGATATTATATTAAGATTGGCAACAGCGTATGCTAAACAAGTTATTGGACGAATTAGAAGCAAATATACTTTAAATTCTTCTACATATAATCTTGATGGTGAAACAATGTTGTCAGAGGCGAACACTGAAATACAAGATATCCGTAGCTTCCTGACAGCTAATCAGGATATTGTATTTCCTATTGACTAATAATTTTTAATTAGAAAGGAAGTTATTCAAATGAAAGCAGATCTTAATGTTTTTGAATTAACAAACATGGAACTACATAAGACAGAAGCTAAGAAGTCTGTTAAGGAGTCTGTTTCTAAAACTTCTAAGAAAGCTACTAAGAAAGCTTTCAATATCCCAGTTAATAAACTAAAGTTTGAGTCTCTTTCTCATTATCTTAGCGAAGATGCTGACGAGGAAGAAACTGAACTTGATGTTACCGCTGATTACACTCCTGATGATGATGTTGTCCTAGTCATTGACCCTGAAATGGATGAAGTTCCGGAGGATGTTGAAGAGGCTGAGGAACAGGCAGAAGATATTATTGGTGATCATATTTGCAAGTGTGCAATTTGTGGTGCTAATTATATTACTGATGCTGAGATTAGCGAAGAACTAGAAATGGAAGAAGAGACTTGCCCAGTTTGTGGTGAAACAGGTGAGCAGATCGTTGTTGGTGTTATTACTCCTACTGAAGAACTTTCCGCAGAAGATGAGGAAGATATTGAAGGTACTGAGGATATTGACATTGAAGACGAGGAAGAAATTGAAACTGCTGATGGTGAGGAAGAAGAATTTGACGAATTTGAAGAAGAGGATGACTTTGAGGAATCCGTCAAGCGTTCTAGAGCAAGAACACTTCGTCGCAAGGCTGAATCTGTTAGAAAGATTGCAAAGAGACCTACTTCCAGAAAGCTAAAGGAATCTAAGTCTATTGATTTTGATGAAGCAACCTTTAACAGAATGCTTACTCGTTTTGCAAAAGAGAACTATGAGAATGTTCGTTTTGTAAGAATTTCTGAGGGTACTGTTCGTGGAAATAAACTTACTCTTTCTGGTATTGTTACAACTACAAAGGGATCTAAGAAGTCCATTAAGTTTGTTGCAGAGAACTTCATTCCTGCAAAGAGAATGACAATTAAGTTTAAGGAGTCTGGTGCATTTACTGAAAGCGTTAAGAATCCTGGTTTCACATTTGTTGTTGAGTGTGTTATGAAGGGTTCTGTAATTGTTCCAGCAGCACTTTCTTATAACTTCAAAGCAAAGAACGAAGGCCTAAAGGATAGAGGTATTTACTCTGTTACTGGTAAAGTTCTAAGTGAGTCTGTTCGCAGACCGGCTCCAAAGAAAAGATTTAAGAAGTAATTCTTAAAGATATAGTTCATAGTAAAGGGGAGTTTTTATAATGTTTAAATTACAAAAATTCCCCTTAAATGAAATAACTCGTTGGGATATAATTAAAAGAAGTAAATCAGAATCACCTGAAAGATTTCAAAAACAAAAGTTTTATAGAGCTAAAGATTTTGATAATGTTGATTTTCAAGAACTATTTGAAAATGATACTTTTACATGGAAATCTAGAGTTGGAGATTATATCGTAACGATTTCATTTGAGGGAGCCTTTGCAAATCTTTATACAAAAGTAGGTAGCTGGTCTGGTAAGAATAGATGGAAGAGAATTGATTTACATCTATTAACTCAATGTTTAAGTAAAGCTCTTGACGACGAAGATCTATATGTAAACTGTACTTGCCCCGATTTCGTGTACCGCTTCAGTTTTTGGTTATCACAGGCCGGTGGAAAATACGGTGTTCAACAAAACAGACCTCCGAAAGTCCGTAATGTTAAAAACAATAAAGGGTTTGTTTGCAAACATATACTAGCAGTTCTTTATGGTAAACGATGGGTTCCGGCAGCAGCTAAAGCTTGGTTAAATTATATTATGGCTAACCCAGAAGTTGCAGAAGAGCTGATTTGGGGGTAATTATAATGGGCTTATTAACTCAAAATGATTCCACCATATTTAGATCATATTTTAAAGAAATGGCAAAACTAATTGGCATAAGAGTGTTATATCAATATCCTATTGATATGAATTTTACAATATATGCTGAGGAAGTTCCAACGGGATTTTCAGAAGAAATAGAACTTGATATTATTTTTGACGAAAATCCAAAAGTTACAACTTTAAGAAAATACGGATGGGTATCTGAATTACCAGAAGATAAACCTTATATGGCAACTTTACCGTTTGATACAAAGAATCTATGCAAAGGTTGTAGAATACTTATTGTACCACCACAACCGTTAGCAGACAAAAGAACTTTTGTTATTACTGATATTCAAGCTGGATTAGAGTTTCCAGATAGTTGGGTTTGTAAATTAGCTCCTGTGTTCTTTAACAAAACACCAGAAAAGAAACTTGAACAGTATAAAGATAAAAATAATGTTTTTATGGACATAAAGGATTAAGGATATGAAGATTTGGTATCCAATTAAATTTAGCGAGTTTAATTCAGATAACTTGCAATTATACTTGCTAAAATGTCAGGCAGACTTGGGTAGTTTTAAACTATTTCTAAAATCCAATTACAATGATTTAAGATGGAAAGTAGTTACAAATAAATTAAGAGATGTTGCTAGTATCAATCTATTAAGGGATATCAATGCTGGAGATATAGCAAGTCAGTTTATAAATAGCTTACAATGTAAATATGATGCCAATACTGGATGTTGTTATTATTTTGTTTCAGAGTTTGTTAAATGTAATGGTACAACAGAATCATTGAATTTTGTCATACGTTTAATTGAATATGGGAACGATGCATTAACACCAATGAATTGGATTCGACACAGCTATTTAAAATTTACTGATTTTGTCACAAAGGGGTTTGAAAACAATGAGTATTAAAGCCTATGATGATGCTATAATAAATGAATTTAGAAAAGTATTCAATAGTAATACTGTATATATTCTTCCAGTAGAAAATGCTGTTAGATTTTTAGCACAGCTTAAAAAAGACAATGTTACATTTCCACTTATATCTACAATGCGTTTAGGTTTTTCAGTTCGGGGAAGTAATGTTAATCACAACGCAAAGATGATAGGTTCATTTACAAAAAGACAGGATAATGATAATATTTACGCACAGTCTATTCCAATTAGAATAGAATATCAATTAGATATATTTTCTGTTGATAGAGAAACTTGTGATGACATTGCAAGAGAGCTAATATTTTTCTTTTATCAACATCCATCATTAAGGGCACATTTTGATTATGGCCTCGACTTTGAACACAAGTTCAATCTATTCATAAACGATGAAATTGTTGATAATTCAGATACCGTTGAACATATAAATAATGGCGTTATGTTTAGAAATACATTTACATTTTATACTGATGATGCTATGTTGTTTAGACGTAAGAATCAAACTCAGGGAGAAATAAAATGTGATGTTGAAATAATGAATAGGGAGGAATGATACCTATGTATTCTATTCAGAACCTTACAAAAACAACTCTTAAATTTCAAGGAATTGCTATTGGTCCATATATGACTATATCAGTTGGTTCTATTCAGGACTATGTGACTCTTAGCAGATTATCTAATGCCGGTAAGATTAGATACTTTACAACTCCTACTCCAAAAGCAGTTGTTGCAGAAAAAACTGAGGTTGCTCATGAGACTGTTCTAAAAGTTGAACCTGTTAAAGAAGAGGTTAAAGTTGCAGTTGAAGAAGAAGTTAAAGTTGAAGAAACTCCTGTTGCAGAAGAAGCAAGGGAAGAGATTAAGGAAGAACCAGTAGAGACTGTTACCGAAGAACCTACTGTTAAAACATATACAAGGAAAAAGCGTTCAAACAAAAAATAAAACTGAAAGGGGAGTTTTATTATGCCTCAGATTACAGTTAATGAGATTGATCAAAGCGTAGTAACTCGTGTTGTATCTGACGATAGAGTTAAGATTCTAATTCCAGCAATACTTTCCTTTGGTCCAGGTTATGACGGAGAAACAAGCTCTGTTATGACATTTACCGATCTTTCAGATTTTAACCGTGGATGCGGTTATACTCCTGCTGAATTTAACCCCTTTGAAAATGACTACTCTAGGACATATGCTAGAGAGTTAATGAAAAAGGGAGCTGCTGTTTCTGTTGTTAGAATTAACAATGATGGTAAAGCAGCAGAATTTAATATTGATGGTACTGACACTAACAGATCTGCTGCAAACTTTGATACAGTTTGTAAAGCTGCAATGCACGGAATCAGCAAAAATGATTTAGTCACACAGAAGGATGTTGAAGTTACAATCACATCCGCAGGTACATACACAATCACCACAACTATTCAGGTTGATGGTAATTCAAAAACGATTCCAGGTCAGATTATACCAGGAACACTAAAGGTTGTGTTTAATAATATTACCTATATTGATAACGGTAATGGTGAAATTGTTAATAAAGACAATTCAACAATTAAACTCGGTGACATTGTTTACAAAACAGGTGTTATTTCAAATGCAGCGGCACTAACACTTAATTCTAAGATAATTCTTTCTTATAATTGTGTGAAATGCTATCCTTCAGGTGGTTCTTTAACACCCGCAGAGGAACAGGAAGTTTATTATAAGTATACATTCTGTCCTCAGATTCAGGGAATTGTTGCAAAATATCCAGGTTCTTTTGGTAATAACTTATTCATTTCTATTTCACAGATTAACACAAATCGTCTTGCGGAATCTTATCAGTATGCAAATATATCTGTTTATTATATTGATAGAGATATAAATTATCAATACAACCCAACTACACATAAATCTGAAGTTGTTTCACAAACAGTTAAAAGTGTTACAATGCTAGAAACAAAAAGAGTTTCTACTAACCCTAACGATCCAAATTATTTTGAAGACGTTGAGTTTGAATTTATAAAAGTAGTTGGAACACCTACTGCAAGAGAAGATCTAGCACTTGTTTGGAGCAACATTAGTGGTGGTCCAACAACAGATCTTAGATATTCTGGATTCCCTGTTATTCCATTAAGATATGTAACTGGAAGCGGGTTAAATTCCTACAATTTTGATTCTAATTTTAATAAGGTTTTTGGAACAGACTTTAATTACTCTAATGACCTTATTGAAAAACTGAAATCTGGATTTAAAGGATTTATTCCAGGAACATCTTCTACATCTTATAACTGGACACAGACAGATGTAAATGAATATCTAAATCAGGTTTACGGTGGAAATAATTTACCCGGTATTTATTCTAATACACTTGCAAACCTTTCAAATATGTATCAGAATTATACAGACCCATATATTTATGATTTTGATTTTATTACTTCCGGCGGATTTGTTTATCAAGAGTATACAGTTACAAATATAGGTGAAGCCGAAAAAGTAACCAACCCAACTGTTGAGGATAATTCGATAACACTAAATCCTGCAAAAGTAGTTGCTGGAACCTTAAAAATAACTACAAAATTATCTGCGACTGGTCCAGTTGTTACATTTACAACTACTCCAGATAGTGTAGTTGGTCAAGAGAAAATTCAGTATACTGACTATTACGGAAATAAGACAGATTTAGGAACAATAGTTCTAGAAACAGGCGTGATTTCCATAACTTCTACAACGGTCGTTTTTGACACAAGTACTGTTATAACATACAGAAGTACAGCAGAAGGTGAAGATGTTATTTCTGTTGCAGAACTAACATACCCTTCAACAGATCCTGCTGAGTATACAGATGTTAATCCAATCCATGCAGCAATGATTAACCTAGTTGAAACTAGACAGGATTGCATAGCACTATTTGATGTGCCATATAACTACGATAAAAAAGCTATTGTAGAATACTCAAGAATTCTAAATACTTCTTATGGTACAATGCACTTCCCGTGGTGTTGGGTTGCTGATCCAGATGTTCAGGGCAATATGCTTCTAATGGCTCCCTCTTATATCTTTATGTATACATTCTTATCTAACCTTGATAATAATGTTGATTCTCAGAAGTGGTTCCCACCGGCAGGTGTTAAGAGAGCTACTGCAAGAGTTGTAAAGAAGCCATATTTTGAGATCGGTTCTGTTGTTCTTAATGATTGGCAGAATGATAACACTGCAAGAGTTAATCCAATTATGAAGTTAAAGCAGTATGGTTATGTTATTTATGGACAGTATACTTGCTTACCGGCAATAGATATGTTTACACATTCTGCATTAGAAAGCCTGAATGTAAGACTTATCGCAAATGTAGTTAAGAAGAAGATTTTTGATGTTTGTCTTAACCTTGCATTTGAACCAAATACTTCTGTACTTTGGTTAAAGTTCTTTGCACAGATGGATGAGTTCTTACGTTATATGCAGTATAATGAAGGTGTTTATGCATACAAGATTGTAATGGATGAAAGTACTGTTACAACAGATGACATTAACCATCTAAGATGTCCAGGTAAGGTCTATATAGCTCCTACTAGAACGGCTGAATTCTTTGATATTGACTTCATCATCACTGAGGCCGGAGCTTTATTTAATAACTGATAAGGAAAGGGGAGTTTAATATGCCATTAAAACTAGGTGCTTATCACATGATAGGACAGGACGACTGGGAACCACAGAGAACAAATAACTTTGAGGTACAGTTTCCAAATTTAGGTCAGTTATTTAGTATTGACCAAGAATTAGCACTTCCAGGTAATGCAAGTGACTTACTAACTCTTTCTGTTAAGTCAGTTGATTATCCTTCCACAAACATTGATAAACTTACTGTTTCATACGGTAACAACTCCATTAACTTTGCTGGAAAGCCATCTTATGGAGATGTTTCAATCGTAGTTAATGACTACATTGGTATTCAAACAGAAAGAATTATCATGGCATGGAGTGCTCTTGTTTATAATCCAAAGAATGAGACAGTTGGTTGGGCTTCTCAGTATAAGAGAGATGGATATTTATTTGAATATTCTCCTGATGGAAAGATTGCAAGAAAGACACAGCTCCGTGGTTGTTTCCCAGGAACTGTTCAACCAGGTAGTTTCTCAAATGATGACAATTCTATTAGAGAGATTTCCGTTACATTCTATTGTGATGTTGCAATTCCATTAGACTCATAATTACCATTCTTATATACAATGAAAACACCCTAAATACAAAAAGTATTTAGGGTGTTTTTATAGATTTTATTGTTGATAACACTATATTATATATTACTTTTTTAGTTTTGGGGAAACTATAGATATATGGAGGAAATATACTATGGCAAAAAATTTCATTACTGAAACACTTGTATTACCAAGTGCGTCTACAAAGTTATATGGACCCAATTTCGAT
Source organism: Methanobrevibacter sp. (assembly GCA_017646885.1). The sequence goes on from JAGCLR010000363.1 coordinate 80,305, forward strand.
GGTCATGTAACATTAAGGGCAATGACTACGGATGAAGAAAGAATGCGTCTAGGTGGTCAGTCTTTTTATCAAACAATGTCAGACATAGTAAATGAATGTATTGTTAATAATAAAAAAGAAGATGGAACATACAAGCTAGACAGTAAGAATTTTACTGATTTTGATTTCTTTGCTGTTTGTGTGAAACTAAGAATAATGTCTTATGGACCTATGTATAAAACCATTGCAACTTGTCTTAATTGTGGACATCAATTTGAATATAAGGTTGATCTTTCAGAATTAGTATATAATCTTGTTCCGGAAGATTTTGTAGAACCTTATGAAATTGGACCACTTCCAAGCAGCGGTGATACATTAGGTTGTCGTTTTTTAAGAGTTAAAGATAGAATTGAAATTGAAAAGAAACGAGACATTATACTTGCACAAAATCCAGATTACAAAGGTGATCCAACCTATAATCTTGAAATGGAACGAAGAATAATGCAGGTAAACGGTGAGGACTTGGATTATGTTACAGCAGAGGATTATGTTCATAGTATGATAGCAATGGATAATTATGTTTATCATGATAAGGTAGATGAAAATAAAAAATTCGGAGTTATTCCATATGGAATGATTCAGGAATGCCATAATCCGAAAGGATGTAATGGAACATCCATGTGGATATTAAAAGTAGGGGCTGAATTTTTTCGACCCTGCCTTGACAGTTAATGGGAAACCATATAAGTCTTATAAATATGAACAAGTATTAAAAGAACTGTTACTAATAGCATATCTATCAAAAGGTGCAATAACTCTTACGGAATTAAATGAGCTTCCAATAAATGATAGAAAAATATTATTAACAACACTAAGACAAACTGAAGAGGCTAAGAAAAAGAAACTTGAAGAACTACAGGATAAGAGAAGAATGCAAAAATTCAGAAAGCATCATTGATGAGAGGGGTTGTTATTCATGCCGATGGATGATAATGGAACAATAAGAATGAATAAAGACTTTTCTGTTGATGCATTCAGAAAAATAATTGTTGAATTAGATTCTACATTATCTAGCTTCACATCACAGCTTAATGGATTAAAAGATGTTGTTGGTGGTTTTAGAAAAGATTATGCTAGGGCAAATAAATCGGCATTTTCTGGAAGTGGTAGATCAACCGTACATCGAACAGATTGGAATAGAAATTTTCAGGATGCCGATTTTAAAGAAATTGCAAAAGTAATAGCACAAAGTCTTACAAAAGAAGCTGCTAATGAAATTCCTAAAAGAATAAAAGAGGCTAATGACAACCTTGCAAGGGTTATTAGCAATGCTCAACTACAGGAAGAATCATTAACGAAAAAAGAGAATGAAAGATACGCTGTTGAAATAGAGAATAAGAAAAGAAGTTTAAGAAATAAGAAGAAGTTAGATAAGGCTTTAGAAAGAGCTGAAATAGATCATAATAATAATATTCAAAAAATACGTCAAGAAACACAAAACATTGTTAAGGAATGGACAGAAGATACAACACAAACAGTAAAACAACTAGAAGCAGAACTAGAGCAAGATAATAAACAAAAAGAAGAAGCACTGAAAAAACTTCAAAGCGGTGCAAAAAGTGTATTAGAGAATGCCCACTCATTTAATAAAAGTTCTTCTTATTTATCAATGCGAACAATGTTCTCTGACAAAGATAAGACAGAAGCAGAACAATTAGCAGAAGTAAAAGATAAACAACTTGAATTATATAATGAGGCTTTAGCTGCTATTAAGCAAGTTTTAAGTTCAGACGCTGATATTTCAAAAGAGCAGAGAGAAGAGCTTGAAAAACAAGAAAAACAACTTGAAAGAAATATAAAACTAACACAATCTTGGACATATACAGGTGAAGTATTTGCTAAAGCCGGAAAGGATTTAGCTACTGCCGGTAAAAACATAATCAATAACCTTGGCAGAAATATAATGAAAACGGTTGAAGATAAATATTTAAGTTCCTATAAAGAGGGATTTCAAAATGTTTATAATTCAATCGAATCTACTAGAAATACTGTTTCTGCAAGGTTAAAACTAGATCAAGGCGGATATTCAACACTTCAAGAAGAAATACAAGCAGAGATTCAAGCACAAGGTCTTGAATCAACTGTTTCTCAAATAGATGTAAATAATGCTATTGCAGAACTTTCAGCGGCAGGTGTTACTGATAAAGAAATGTTAAAAACACTTGCGTTAGAACAAGCAAAACTAGCTGCAAGCGGTAGTTCACTTAACCTTGGAAATGAAGAAACATTAAATAATATTAGACAGTTTGTTTCTTCTCAAATGGCGCAGGATAAAACTCAAGAGGAAGCATTAGATGAATTAAGAAAAACATTTGCTGGAATTGAAAGTGCAGAATCGTATTATGCTGCACAAGGATGGACATCTCCATTTGTGAACGGCGGTGCAAATCTGTTTTATAATGCTTCAATGAACAGAGCTATTTTAGGTAATTGGACAGGTGAAACTGCGACTAGAGATATTCAAACATCTGCTGCTATAGGAGATGCTTTATCAAATACTGGATTAGATCCTCAGTTTATAAATTCCATAATAGAGAAATTTTCAAATTCAACAACAGATCAACTAAGTACCTATCTAAAGGCAATGAAAGTTGACAATGATATATTACAGGATGTACTTAGTGGTGAATATGATCCAGAGGAATTACAAAAAACAATAATAAGCTCCTTCCAAGAAATGCTAACTGAGTTTTCAAGAGGAGATACAGAATATTTAACAAATGTATTAGAAGCATTACAAATGGACATAAATGCAAAAGAAGCGGCACTATTGATGAAAAAACCAATAGATGTTAATGTAGACTATGAAGGAATGGCAAAAGCACTCGCAAAAGATGAAAGTGCTATAAAACAGGCAGATTATTTATCAGAAACAGAAAAACATCAAAAGAAAACTGAAAACACGATGGCAAATTTAGCAAAGAATGCTGAAAAACAATATAAAGGAAACGAGTATGTCATAGCAGGAATGGATGCTGTTGAACAAGGTATAAATGCTATAGCCGAGACAGCACAAGATATTTTATCTACTTTAGTTTCTGATGGTGTTAAAGGATTATTTGGTTCTGGTACAGGTGGTGCTGTTGGTAGTGGTCTTGCAAGTGCAGGTGGAGCAGGATTAGGATCAGCAGGTGGTTTAGCAGCAGGACTTGCTATTGATGCGGTTTTAATCGCGGCTGCATACCAATTCATAGGAAAACCTTTAATGGAAGGTATTGAAGACGGTGTTGACTATGTAGAAGAAGCAACACAAGAATATAAAAAATCTATGGATGAGCAAGCTAAAAAATCTAATGATCAACTGGAAGAAGAGCAAGCAACTTTAGACAGATACAAAAAGATACTTGAATCCGGAAATACAGCGGAAATGAAAATCGCGCTTAGAGAAGAGGCTAACTTAACCGCTGAACAACTAATGAATGATTCAGAAGAAAATATTCAAGATCTATTTAAGCAGAATTTATTAGACGAACAGCAAAATCTAGTCGAACAGAAAAAATTGCAAGCTCAGTTAGCAGAAGTATTAAAAGAGGATGCTCAATATTTCGCAGACACAGCACAATCTTTTAACGGTATTGCTTTTGGACAATATGGAAAAGATTGGGAACAAATGAATGAGTCAGAACGAAGTCAATTTTTAGAAGAAAATAGAATGGCATTTGCTGGTAGGTTAAGTACAAAGGGTATAGCAGATGTTGGAAAACAACTTGAATCCGTAACATCACTGACTGGTTCTGATTTAGATGCTTATCTGCTAACATCCGGAATAGATGCAAGAGGTATGACAGAAAAAGAAAAACAAGCTGCTGCAAAGCAACTAAAACTTTCAGAAATATCCACTTCGGCAGGATTCGGTGGCGAGGCATCAGCTCTATTAGCAAATGAAATGGAACTGTACTATATTAGAAAAGGTATTTATGATCAAAGTAATGAAAAATTTAAAAATAGATGGAGTCTTGCAGAATCTGAAGCTGCAAGAAAGAATAACACATCTAGTCCAACGCAAGATCAAATTTATTTTGCATACTTAGATATGTACTATAAAGATAGTTTGCCAGAGGGCGGTCTTGACATTGCAAAAGATGAAAACGGTGTTTACCAACTTGTTCCAGGAGATCTTTATAAGGATAGCTATAAGTTCCGAACCGGTTTTACAAATGTTCCATATGATAATTACCCAGCAATGCTTCATAAAGGTGAAAGAATATTAACAGCAGCAGAAGCAGACGCATATAATGAAATGTCATCTTATGCAGTTAGTAACCTAGTTAATCAAAATAGAACATATGGAAATTCTTCTAATGTATTTAATACCAACTCATACGGTGTTTCAGGATTTGAAAGTTCTATTGATAAACAAACTAATTCTTTAGCATCAATACTTAATCAAATACTAACAGTTCTAAAAACATTGTCAGTTGGAACAAGTTCCGGAACAATGAGTGCTGCACATAGAAATGTTTTATTAAGGAATTCAAGTGTATCACAAATTAACACATTATCCTAACCTAGGAGGGTACATATATGAAATCAAATTTTAAAGATAGCAATATAATCATACAATATATTCAGCAAATGTTATCTGAAACATATAATAGTTCTGTAAAGATCAATAAGAAATATTATGAGACATTTGATATGAATTATGGATTAGCGCATTATATTGCTAAATACTTAGATTGTATGTACCCTGTCCTAGATCCTATAGCAAAATCTGAATATGAAATTTCACAGAAAACTGAGAGAAGAAGTATTACAGATACTATTTCGGTAATGAATTATTTCCTGTGTGATAATAAAGGGAATAAACTATCCTATTCTCCTATGCTAGTAAGTAAGCATGAATCTTATGAAAACCTATATAAAAAATATAACAGTTCCCAATATTCGCCGTACAATAAGATATATAATCAATATATGGTTATTTTTGATTATTTTGATGACGACTTAACAAGAATAAAGCCGCTTAACGATCAGTATTTCAATAAAAAAGATCCCCCACTGTTTTTAAGTTGTGAAAAAGAAAATGGAAAATATGTTTATAAAGCAAATGACAATGTTATTTTCAGATTAGGTAATTGGGAAAAGGACAAAGACATTTGTGAAATAGATAATTTTATTGGGTCTTATTTACTTGGAAGAACGATAGGTCCTCATTCAAGTATGGAAGATATTTACTACGCCCAGAAACTTCTAATTCACGATAGAAATATAGAACAATTTGAAAAAGGTTTGTGGTGTCCAAAAACAGACCCAAATGGAATTCCATGTGAGGGGTCTATTTACGATATGACACAAACAGTTCTTAACTACCAGAAGAAGATAGTTCAAAACAGTATAACGAACAATTATAATATTTTTGCTACTGGTTATTTTGATATATTTACGGAGGCTTATGCTATAAAGGAAGTTGGTGTAAGGAGTAATGGCATACTTGGTTTATGAGTCAGCGGGATCTGATACACTAAAAGGAATAGCAGATTATTATGGGGTAGCTGTTCAAGATATTGCTAGACTAAATAATATACCGGAACCTTGGTTTGAGTATACTATAATTCCTGCTGGTGATAAACTTCTTGTTCCGGATTTATACAATGGAAGAGAAACATTTGAAAATAGAGATTTAACTGGGGTTAATTTTAAAAGCGAATATGGAAGCAGATTTAAGGAAGAAGATCAAAGACAGATAAGAAGTGCTTTTAATCATGCAGTTGGTTATGCCTCACAAGGTGCTTGCTCAATAAGTGTTTCTGGTGTTGGATTTGCTTATTTCCCATGTTATCCAGAATCTTATTCAGATTCACATCAGGCAAGTTTAGCAACACAAACACCACTAGGTAGGTCAGAACCTTTTTATATTTACCAAAATAGTGGTCCAAGAACTGTAAATGTATCTTTCAGAATGGATAGAGAAATGACACATACCAGTGATATTGGTTATATTGTACGACTTGTTCAATCAGCGTGTTATCCAGCAGGAACATATGCAACAATAATTCCAAGGTGTACCTTAACAATAGGTAATAACTGTTCAATAACTGGACTAATATCTAATGTTAATACAAATTGGTCTGATACAATTATTGGTGGACAGTATATGGTAGCAACATTAGATTTTTCTGTTCAGGAGTGTACTGGACATCCTAGAACTGCTAGTGGCGTAGCAGGTTAGTGAGGTGTTATAATTTATGATGTATGCAAAACCAAGATTATATTCATATATGTCAAGATATACAATATACAGACTAATTGTTGATGATAATGATGCATATGATGAAACTGTAAACGTAACACCAATTCCTGAATCGGATAACGACAAATATCATGAGGTTCTTCCAGAAGAAGAAAACAGATTGGATATTATAGCATATAAATATTATAATGACGCATCTTTTTCATGGATAATAGCAATGGCAAATAATATAATAGACCCATTTTTTATAAAAAGAGGAACGGTATTAAGAATACCTGATTTTTCAAGTTTGTTCCAGTATAACAGCGTATTATATAAACGAGTTTAAGTTAAGGGAGGTCTTATATAAATGAATGCGATATTAAGCAATGGTTTTGTAAGACCGCTTATTCGTTTTGAATTTGCAGCAGGAGTGGTAGATACAAGTCCTCCAACTTGTTTTTCTAGTTTTTCACAAAACAGAAGTGTAAAACAAGCTGCAAGTTTTGAATTAACACTATTATATGTTCCGGGTACTTTCGGAGAAAGTCAAGCACTAACAATGCACCAATTATTATTATCTTCTGTAAAACAAGAAGTAAGGTATCAATATGGGTATGTTGTTCCTGGTGGAACTCCTGTTTGGCAAAATCAACAGTATGTTGGAATGTTTACAAGTTATACAGAGGATTTGCAGGAAGGATGGTTGACATATAAGATTTGTGGTGTTGCAAAATCTGTAGCAGTTATAACACCTACTGCAAATCCAAACATAGAAAATATTGTTGGTAAACAAACAATGGTTAAACCTAGTGTTGTTGCGGAGACGATGATAAATTCAGAAGAAACAGGTATGAAACCATTGTTTCAAGATTATGAATTACATATTGACCACACAGATGAAGAAGTTAAATCTAGTGGTATAAAAATAGCATCGGGTGTTCCAGTTCAACAGGTTCTTGCCGGAAAACCAAATGCAGATGGAACAACTTTTAATGGTGGTATCGTAAGTTACAGTCATAAAAACTTTAATCCATTTTCTTCACTATCAGCAGCTCAAATGGTTTCAGCTTCTAAATCAGGAGCGCAGATTGCACAACAAGAACCATTTATATGTTATTTTGACAATGTTGATAACGGTAAGAAAGGATCATTTTATTATGTTCCAAAGTTTAGTAGACCCGTATCAAACATATATGTTTACAATTATGGAAACAGTTATATAGATAGTGATGTTTTGAGTTTCAATGTTTCTGTTGACTGCACCGTAGCAATGGCTACAATAGGTGCAACGGACAAAGTTTCATTTAACACAGACCCAGATGGAAATTTAATTGGGACTACTTATAACATTTTGGATATGAATGGTTTTATACCAGAATCATATACAACAATATCGGGATTTAAAAATTCTGCATTTTTATCAGCTACTTCTATTGCAGATGCACTTTGTTTCCCGTATGAGGCTACAATGACTGTAATAGGACAAACACAATGTAGTCAACTCCTTGATAAAATTCAAGTAAACATAATGTTTAATGGAGTTCCACATCCTGGATTAAGTGGAAGATATGTGATATTAGAAATTACAGATGATTTATCAGATAGTGGGTTCACAACAACATTTAAACTATTAAGAGATTATCAAGGTGGAAGTGACCTTAAAGAACTTCTTGATAATTCTCATGCTACTACATTACAATGGGTTGATGAATGCCTACAAGCAGACTATGCATAAGGAGGATTAAACAATGTCCGTAGGTAAAAAGTTAGGACTTACAAAAGGTGTTGTTATAGACATTGAAGATCCGGCAGGATTTAAAAGAATTAAAGTTCGTATACCCGAAATACATGGACCTTTTATGAAAGAGACAATTCCTGATAATATGAATAAAGCAAACAGAGTTGCAGACATTGCTATACCTTGGGCGGAAGTTAATTATCCATATGGATCAGATATAACTCCAGAATTAAATCAGGTTGTTTTAGTTGGATTTATAAGTGGTGATCCACAAAAACCAGTTGTATTAGGCTGGCTTGGATACGAATATAATTATACCGAAGATGATAAAAAACTTCAACCAGTTTCATAAATAGAGGTGATGTAGATGTTATACACAAAAACAATTAAGCATCCTATATTGTTTGACCTAGTATCAGGAAAAACAGATTTAGATGATAATATAATATCAATAAACAGATGTTTAGGATTGCTTTTAACATCTGCAAAAGGAGAATTATTTGGACAACCTGATTTTGGAAGTCGATTGTATGAAATGCTTTTTGACCAGTATTCTCAAACATATGAAGAAGCTGTAAAACAAGAGATTGTAGATACGGTTACAAAATATGAAACAAGAATTTCAATAGGAACAAATGATGTTACCATCAAAGAAAATACAGACGGCCTTAGAAATAGTTATTCTATAACAATTCATTATGTTGTAAGTAATAGTTTACAAGAAAATGAATTTAATGTTATTGTGGAGGAGCGTGTAGCAGAAAATGGCTAATGGAATTTTAAAATATACGAGTAGAGATTATAATTCTATAAAAGAAGATCTTATAAGTGCTATTCCTGCATTAACTGATAATTGGACAAGTAGGGAAGAAAGCGACCCAGGAATGGTTCTTTTAAAGCTAATGTCTGCTGTTGGAGATATGATATCATATAATTTTGACAAACAAGCATTGGAATATTATGCTCCTACTGTTACTCAAAGAAAGAATGCCGCTAAACTTTTTAATCTAGTTGGTTATAAGATGCATTGGTATCAAACAGCAGAAACAACACTGACATTAACGTATACTCCACAAATGCAACAATACATAGCTCTTCTAAAACAGTGTGTAGAAGCAACAACAGATGATGAAATAGTAAATGTATACTATGATTATAGAACAGCTTTCGGTGTCGATGTTGGAGATTTTCCAAATAGACAATTATCTGTTCCACCAATTATAAATGAAGAAGGAACAGAAATAGCACTGCCACAAGCTATGCAAGAAGCAGGTGAAGAAAGATTTTCATGGTACACCGAGGATGAACCGTCTTTAGATGATCCGAATATAAAAACAAACACAACATTCAGACAGAATGCTATAGAGTCTTTCGCACCGGCAGCAAGGGAGGTTTATAAATATTGGGTTGAGAGTGAAGATACTGCTATAGGATTAAATACATATATAGCTGATCTTTATAAAACTCTTGGGGTATATTCTGATAATTCTTCAACCGTTACCTACTCACTTATTCCAACAACTATTGAACCGGATAAACTACCTAATGGAGATTATAAACCTAATATTGTTTTGAAACCTTATTTCCCCACAAAAGTAAAAGCGATTCAGGGGTCATTAAGTAGTTTAGAATTCCAAAGTGTTCAATTAAAAAATAATAGATTTTATATTCCAGAAACCTCTATAGATGAAACTTATATGTATGTTTCATATAAAACGGACGAAACAAATGAAACAGACAATAACATTGTATTTTTGCATAAGACAGATAATCTTCTTACTGAGACAAATATTGTTGACAGTGATGGAAACACAATTATTTATTTTGAATTTGGTGTTGACGATTTTGATTATCCATACATCGAACTTTCAAGCTATTGGAAAAATGAACTTCCGCAAGATAGTGTTACATTTACTTTTTATTACTTTAAGACATTAGGCAAGTATGGAAACATAACAAAAGATTATCTAACAAGTGTTTCCGGTCCAAACAGCTATCTTATATCGGTATCTAATGTTGATACAAATAATGCAACATATGATACTAATGGTAACTTACTTAGTTCACCTGGTCGAAATCCAGAAACTGCACACGATGCCTATGTTCATTCACTTAACTACATAATGACATATAATACTCTTGTTACAATATATGACTTTGAGAGGTTTACAAAAAGACAAGAAGGTATTACAAATGCGTTGGCAGTTGATGGACAGAGATTACTTGATCTAAATGAGGGTATCGAAAAGGTATGTATGTCATACTCAAAGCAACAACTATTAAATATACTAGGACCAAATGCAGATAGTAATGCAAGTGAAGCAGAATTACAGAAAAGACTATATAATATACAAAAAGTTGTTCCTGTATATTATAAGGCACCAATAACAGTTGCTGATTCAATAGACCCCGGTGATCCGGGAAGTATGGAGAAATATAGTCTTAATATGTATCCAATATATCTTAATTTTGCGACTACGGACTCAGAAGAAGTAGAAGTTGCATTTTTGAAGAACACAATAAATGATAAGACATTTCCGTATATGTTCTATAAGATATACACTGAAAACGATAGTTTAGACAACAGACAAAGAAAAATATCGAATGCACTAACATTAAAATATAAAGAATGTCAAATCATAAATGTTAAACCAGAATTTACAGCAGCAAGAGTTTTCAAGTGGAGATGTTGTGGAACAGTACATCTTAATAAAATTGTTACTCAGAATGAAGCAAACCTTGTTGTTTCAAATATTATAAATCATTTGTCAGAGGTGTATTCACCATTAAATGTTGAGTTCGGTAAAAAGATAAAATATATGGATGTTATTAAAACAATAATGGAAGCAGATTCGAGAATACAATATTTCGATGCCGGTATAGGTACAAAGAAATTGATTGACTTCCAGCAGCTAACAGTTGATGGAACAACTGATGACACGAAATATTATAATGTTGAAGCTTACTTCAATCCGGAAAGTATTATGTACTATGCTCAAACAATAGATGAGAATGCAAGTAATACAAGTGATTTCTATAATTATATTACAGTTGATCCTAATTACATTCAGCGACAAGGGGGTTGATTTTTGTGTTATTTGATACAAAAACAATGATCCCAGAAGTATATAGAAAATCAAGGGATATGCAAGTATTAAACAAATTGTTTGATATTATAATGACATTGTGTAAATACAACATTGATAATATAGGCGATGTTTATGATGCTATGAAATGTCCTGAAGAATTTTTACCGTACTTTGGTGAAACACTTAATTATAAATACAATTATAGTGACACCGTAACTGCTAATAGAAGAACTATAAAAACATTTACTAACATGGAAAAATGGAGAGGTTCTGAAAGAGGTTTGAAAATAGCAACGGCACTTGGTTTAACATCTTTAGCAGTATCACAAGATAACGATGAAATAAGTATTGTTGAATCAGATATGGATTATCTGAATGCTTTGAAATCAATACATATTACATACGATTATGAAAAAGGTTTGATTCAAATAGACTACCCTAACACATATACACTTGTAAGATATTTATTAGATTATGTTAGACCCGTTGGTGTTGGTGTTGAACTAAGATCTGTTACGGACAGAAATATAAATACTGATGTTATGTTAATCTATGCAGATACAGAAAATAGAGTAAGAGAGTATAATCCAACTATTGATTCAGGAGTTGAAAGATCTTTTGTAAACTTTTCAAGTGTTGGTGACGAATCTTACTATCAACATATAATAGACCAATGGCAGCAAAATATATCTAATAACGATACATTTTCATTTAATGGTGGTGAGTAATAATGGTAAAACAAGATAAGATAGATTCACTTTGTTTTGGGGTTACGAATAACGTAGAAATTACAATTATAAATTCTGACACAAATGAAATAAGAAAAAACATTAAAATTCATAATAAGGCATCAAGAAGAATGGTTACGGGGCTTCTTAGATTTATGGCAGGCCATTTTAATGCATCGAATTGCAATGATGAAGCACAGTACACAAATGCAAAAGATTATATACCGTGTTATATAGGCTTTGGTGACGGCGGTATTGTGTATGATGCTTCTGGAAAACCATCAATGGAAGATATTACTAATAAAATTCCTGAAATTGAAGAAGATTGGACACAGTATGTTTACTACACATCTACAAAAATGAATAGAGAACTTGATATTGATGCACGTTCAAGAATTAAAAAGGTATATAACAGTTTTGAGACAAAAGCTACAGCAGATATGGATAGTCTTTACTATGAATGTGTAGTTGCACCCGGTACTGTAAATGGAATTAGAGAAAATGGTGTTTATCATAAAAATGAAAACACAGATATATTCATTACAGAGTTAGGATTGTTTCCAACAAATAACCCAAAAAGTGAAGATATTTTAGCGTATGTAAAATTATCTAATTATGAGGAAGAAATTGAAGGAGAAAGTGTTTTAAAAACAAATACTTTGTACGTCAGACCGCAAGACACCATTATAATTAGATGGATTATTACAATAGCAGCTATTGGAACAGACAGTAAACTAACAACGGAATTCAGAGAGGATAACGGAACACCGATTCCAAATGACGTCATAATGATTCCTGAATTAGTTCCTGTTGCAATAGAAGAATACCCACCAGTTCAATAAAAGGAGGATTATAAATTATGAGCGTAATAGATAACACAAATAACATTTCTCCTACTTTATCACAAATAAAAGCACACCCATCTGTGTACTCCCCAAATGAGGGTAATTTTAATTCCGAGGATAATCTTAAATGGTTAGCTAACAAACTCTCGACCAAACCATTTATTATTGGAAAGTCCAATAAGGATATTAAGAATAACCTCAAACCTGTTTTAAAGGGAAATAAAATAGGAATTGCCGATGGTTTCTTTAGTATTGAAGGATATACGTTTAAATTAGCATCTGATGAAGACCCTAATAGAAAAATATCTTTTGATTCACCATTAGATACAACTTCAGAAAATGTTGTTGTGGATACTTTTGCAGGTTCAGAGCTAATAAATGATATTTACACAAATACAGTATCCGGTGATACTTATTCTGTAAACTGTGATTTTGACTCAATGTGTTTTGACAGTTATAAACCATCTTCACATATTGATACAGATGAAGATTGGGAAATACTAAACATGAACTGGAATCAAGCGGCAAAAGATTCATCTTCAATCGGTTATATTAAATTAAGATATGTAAACTCCATTGCCTCAGTCATAACAGGGCAGGATGGTAAAGCCGTATATGGACCGTCTGTTATTACCATAATTGATGACATTTATCAAGCTAGTGTTGAGGATGAAAACGGATTAGCAGATCCAGATGCTATTGAACAGTTTATTGAGAACCCAGAATTCAATACTTATGGATTAACAAATAAAGACCCGTTCGCTATTGTTGAATCTGAAACAGTTATTGATATTTATTATCCTGTATTTGTAAGACTTCATAATGATAGCACAAAATCAAATAAACTTCCGATTGTATATTTTAAAGACATTTTTGGAATTGAGTTTTTACAGTCTCAATCATATGAAACTGATGAAGAAGTTGTAACTGATGAAAGTACACCAATTCCAGAATTATATACAACAAACTATTATCCGAATACAAACTCATATTTCTTTGAGATGAATGGTTTGTCAACTCCATTGGGTAACTTTACAAATTGTGATAAAAAGTCATATCCAGATTATGCCTATCAGTATCAGACATTATATAATAACCTTTCTACTACTTCAATCGCAAGAAAAGTGTTTTCAGACGCAGGAAGTGGAAGTTACTCAAATATTAACAATAATCCTATTCAGTTCCCACAATTAACAAACATAAAAGAATCTGAAAATTCTTCTAATCCTGTTTTCATTGAAAAAACATTAACACAACTTGTATCACTAATGCCGGATTCCGATAACTTATATGATTCTATTGAAAACACAGCTTCTTATTACTGTTTAAATATTCCAGATGAAATGCTACAAACTGTTCCTGGAAAATCAACAAAAGTTCCAGTCGTATTTATGTGTTCTAATGGAACACTTTGCCCAAATGGAATTATAGTTGATAATAAGAGAACAACTGTTACAAGTAAATATCCTGCTGAGGGTTATGTTCATTTCATAAAGAGAAGGTATTTAATTGACAGTGGTGGAAGTGCTACAGAAGAGCAAATAAATAATTTAACAATGCACGATGTTTGCATTGGATGGGCAGGATTCCCATTATTCTATGACACTTATATTGCAAAACCATTATCAATTTACTTTGCACTTTGTTACAGTTCTTTAATGGAAAATTGTATATTCAAAACTTCTGGTCAAACAAGTACACAGGCTATAAAGGCTTCTGGATGTGGTGTTGCATTAGCTGCTAACCCACCACAAAGTCTTGTATTAGATGATCAACCTGACAAAGTGATTCAAACATATACATATACTGGATATGAAAAGAATCAGGGTGGACAAATAGTTCCAGTAGCAACAATGGCATCTTCTATACCTTATTATAAGAATGTAGTTTCTGATAAGGATTTAATTAAGGGTGCAGAAATGCCAAATCAAGGCAAAGAATCTATATTTGGTACAATTAAATATATGAAGGGAATTCCAAGCGCAGCGGTTACAATTATGAATAACGCGAGTGCTGGAAGTGCAGATAGAGCAAAAGTTGCTACTTTATTTGACGATCCTATTAACTATATGCAAAAATGTACTAAGGTTGCACCTACAGGAGATCCAACTATTGGATCTGTTACATTATATATGATAAACTATACTAATAGTTATGTTACATCTACAGAAAAACAAGTGTTTACAAGTGTTATTCTTAATGAGGACGCATTACCTACAACTCCAAATGTCGAAGTTACTGGTCAAGGAACACCTTATCAAGTTCCATATGCAACTAAATATCAGCTTGCCGGAAGATTCTTAACAAATAAAGATTCACTTAGTAACTCAATGAGATTTTATTTTGATATTGATTCGTGGTACGGTTCTATTTGGGAAGTTATCAATATTAAGAAAGATGCTCAGGGCTATCTTTGTGGAAGAAAAATATCTGATTCAGATCCAACAATAATCTCGGATGATTATGATGGTATTCATTTTGAACAAAAAGTTAGAAATGATTTTGAAGATGACGATCTTGGAATATATGATGTTAAGATATCTTCTAAGTTGAATATATTAGGAACTGGACAAGGAGTAAATGATAAATATATACTTTACTCCGATAGCTCAAATGTTATTCGCGGAGCATATATTCACATTGACAAAGTGTACGGTGATGATGACAAATCATTAAGACAGATTCTGCGTGATATAATGAGTGATGCAGATGTTGACTTATCAGAACTGCTTGCAAGAATAGCAGCATTAGAAGAAAATGTTGAAGGTATATTAAATCTTATAGGTGATACAACTATTGAAGGAACAATTACTGAAAACATTGCAAACCATACAAAAGAGATAAACAAAATAAAACCAAAACTCAATCCATACATTGTTACAATTCTTAACCTCGGAGAAAACAAAGAAAATCCAGGTGCAGGACAACCAACAGATAATGTTATCGCAGAAGTATATAATAATGGTGACGTTATTATAAAGGGTGAGGGTGCTACAGATGATTTCACATATGTAAATCCTTCTCCGCTAACAACTTATGATCCAACAGATAGTGATTATTATTTTGAGGATGAAACAACACTGACCGCAGTCCCAAGTATTTCTCCTATCAAACACATAACTATTCTTCCGGGAGTTACATACCTTGGAAATAGAATTTTTGCATATATTACAGAAAATTCTGAAAGTACAGAAAATACTTTAATTGGTATTGAGATTCCTGAGAGTGTTTGTCAGTTAGGTAGTAATGTATTTATTGGTACAAGAAAAAATGCAATAGATTACACAATATCTTTAGTTCCAAGTTATTATACAGGTACTGGAATATCTGCACCAAAGTATGTTCAATTCACTAAGCCAATTAAAGTTGTATGTAGTTCTAATTTAACAGAACAACCATCTATTCCATTTCAACAAACAGGAATTATAGAATTTGAATTAACCGATTCCTATGTGTATACTGTTAATTTACCTTATATTCAAGATGAATGGGAAAATAATTCTAACTTATTTAAAGATAACTACAATTTGGCAAAGGTATTCGTTGACAATGTTTCAATACCGCAAAACTGTTTTAATAGTTGTTTTTCATTAAGACAAATAACTATATCTAACAAAATAAAACAAATAGGTCCACAGGCTTTTTATGGTTCCGGTTTAGGTAAAATTAACTTTAACACTAGCATTTTTGATTTATTTAAGGTAATAGATACCGCACCAAGTAACGACTATGGATATTGGGATGATATTTGGCCAGCATATGATGAAGGTTTCCCAATATTTGTTTCAAAAAATCATCTTCCAATAACAGCAGAATCAACCACTGAATCCGGTGTTAGAATAGCAGTAAAAGGCGATGGAACTATCCATCTTAATGGTACTTCAACAGCAGATATTAACTTTGATATTATTCCGACCACAGAATTAAATTCATTCCAATTATTATTACCAGAAGAACATGAATACACATTATGTGGTTGCCCGGCTGGTGGAAGTTCTAGTACATATAGTTTAAGCGTAACCACTGAAGGAGTTACATATTCTGATTATGGAGTAGGTGTTAGATTTACACCAACTCCAAGTAGTGCGGATGAAACAATATCTACCGCTATAACTGTAAAAATGACTATAAAATCAGGTCAAACATTTGATGATGTTGTTTTTAAGCCTATGATTTGTAGATCTAAAGACTATAAATATTCTCCTGATTTTGAAGCCTATATTGATCAAGAATACCTACATTATAGAAACGGTAGATTAGCCTGCAAAGAAATTTCTGCCAATGACATTAGCATTATTTACTATAACTCCATAAGAACTATTAAAATTAAATTAAATAACATACCAGAAGAATATTTTAATATTGATAAATTTAGTTATGTTAATCATGCAATAGTTCAGTTAGACAGCTTAGTATCTGATAGAACTCTAATATCCAAAGAGGTACAAAAATTCGGAAAGAATATGTTTAAAGGTCAAATTGGATTAAATACAATAACATATGAAGGAACAGCAGTTGGTTTTAGAAATATTGCTAAATGGGGCCTTGACATTTTTGATTGGGCAGGAAAATCGTATACAATCTCCGGGGATGATACAATTAGATATATGATAAATGGTTATTATAATAGTTCAGATGAAAAATTCTATGAGGATGCAGAATACACAACAGAAATAACAGGAACAGACAATTATATATACATAAGTTTAGCAGAAGATTCATTCGGATACATTTATCAATATAACGCAGGGGATTCTGAATATCAAAGAGTTATTTCAGATTCACAATATTGCGGTTTAGTAAAAGTTATTTGCTCAGGAGACATTGAAGATTCTATATTCATTTATGATAGAGATCAATATAGATTTGATGGAGAATTCAAACTTGTTAATTACCGTGGTGTAGAAGGTGATTGGGTTTGGAGTGCCGAAGATAACGATTATGTGTTATAACTATAACAAAATACTATACAAAAAGGCGTCTTAGAAATAGGACGCCTTTGTTTATTTTCCATGTAACATTTTATAACCCTATAGACGTTTCAGGGTTATAAAATGTAACCCTGAAAGCAGATCAAATTTAATGATAAACATTAAACGCAGGGTAAAATTTTGTAACATAAATATATTATATATACTACAATAAAAACTAATAGAATAATTCTATTATACCAATAACAAACTCTAATAGCTAATATACTAATTATTATCTAATAAATAATAGAATAATAACTAATATATTATATGATATTTATTTCTTATGCTCTTTGTTTAGTAAAATGATCGAAGATCATAATTAAAAATAAGATATAATTGGCGTTAATTGTTTTAACAAATAGTGTGTAAAATAATACACATGAACATAACTATACATATTATACAAAAACACACAGATGAAATCCCTTTTATTTTACATAAAAATATTTGAAAACCTCTTGACATTTTCCAAATAATATGTTATACTATACTTACAAAACAAAGTTAAACAACCTAAACTAAAACACATTAGGAGGAAAAGATTATGAGAACAGCTACATGGACTTCTATTGGAACTGATGTTTCTACCACAGCTACTATTGATGAGGTTTTGAAAACTTCAAAACTTGATTACGAAGTTTCAAAGTCCCCGATCCTGCTTCCTTCCGGAGTTGAAATTCCTGATAAAGTTGCAACCGTAAAAGACAATGGAGATTATATTGGGGTAGTTTCCAAGTCCTATGAAATTTATCAGAATAGTGAAGCGTTTGACTTCATTAACAACATTCCGGATATCAAGTATGAAAGAGCCGGAGAAACAAAATCTGGAATGGTTTACATTATTGGTAAGCTTCCTGAAATGACTGTACTGAATGATACATTTGCACCATATGTTATTTTTCAAACATCTCATAACGGTAGGTACAATATTAAAGCTACCATTTGTCCGCTGCGAATTGTGTGCCAGAACCAGTTCAATTATTCCTTTAAGCAGATGACAAACACAATTAACATTAGACATAGCAGACAGATGCCGTATAAGGTTGCACAGGCACAAAGACTTATTACTGACACAGCAACTTATATGCAGGGATTTACAAACACCGCAGAGGAACTTGCAATGCTGAAGCTTGACAGCAGAGACACTGTTTATGAAATTATTGACAAGTTCTTTGAAAGCACCAAGGAACTGACAGAAAGACAGCAGAACGCACTTAATAACAAGAAAGACGAACTCATTAGATGTTATCTTGCAGAGGATAACAGAGAATTTCAGAATACAGTTTGGGGATTGGCAAATGCCTTTACTGATTATGAAACTCACAGACAGACTAAAAAGACAGCAACATCCAACGAATCCAAGTTTATGAGCGTAACCTTTGATCCCACTGCAATGAACAAATTTATGGAAATTGCAATGGAATACGCAAGATAAACCAAAATTAACTTAAAAAATTTCGGAAACCCTCTTGACAAATCCATAAGAATGTGTTATACTGTTTATAAGTAAAATACATATTCTGAGTTGTCGGGAGGGTTTCATTTGGTAGATATTTTTGTAAAAGACAAAAAGCTATTTGTAAAATCTGAGTATGACAGAAAACTTCTAGAGTTTATGCGAAGTAGACCTAAACGGTTTTGGAATAAAGAAGAACGACAATGGGAAATTCCAGAAAATGAACTAGAAAATTTACTTCCTGTTATAGAAGGTTATGATTATATCATTAGATATGATGATAGCAGAGAAGATTTTATATCGAATACAAAAATAGATATTGGCAAACCAATAATTGAAAATGTTGTTCCTGAATGGTATAATTACAAAACAAAACCATTTCAACATCAGATAGAAGGTATTTCTTACGGACTAACTCATGATAAGTTTCTACTTGCTGATGAGCAAGGTTGTATTGACGGAAATATGGAAGTAGACGCTATAACTGAATTTGGAAAATTTAAAGGTATTTTAACAGATCTATTCCATATGTATATATCTTCTTTAGATAAAAATAAGTATAAGATACTTTGTTATATAGGTGGATGTTTACTTGATTATTATCCGATAGATAAGATAGTGTATTCCGGAGAAAAGGATTGTTACGGATTACAATTAGAGGATGATACTTACATCATAGGAACACCAGATCATGAAATTCTAACTGATAAAGGATATATACCATTGAAAGATGTTGTTGATCCTAATTTTACAACATATGTGTATACACAAGATGTTAATGTTCCAACATTTGTTAAAAAAGTAAAGGCAGCCACTCTTTATTATGTTGGAACAAAGAGTGTATATGACATTGTTATGAAAGACCCTTTTAGAAATTTTGTTGCAAATAACATAATAGTACACAACTGCGGAAAAACCAAGACTTGTTTAGACTTATCACAAATTCGTAAAAAAGAAAATAACGTCAGACACACATTGATAATAGCCTGCGTCAATAGTTTGAAGTATAACTGGTATTCCGAAGTAATTAAACATACTGATGATAAACCATATATTCTTGGAACAAGGTATACAAAGTCTGGAAAGGAATATATAGGGTCAAATGAGGATCGTTTAAAAGATATTGAAAATATTGGTAGAAATAGGACCATTGATGATTGTTATTACATTATAACAAACATTGAAACTCTTAGATATACTAAGACATTAAAAGTTCCACTTAAAACAAAAAAGAATGGTTCTCAAAGATTTAAAAAGGTTACAATGTTTCCTATTGTTGAAGCTATACAAAAACAAATAAAAGATGGAAACATAAATATGATAATTGCCGATGAGAGTCACAGGCTGAAGAACGCAGCTAGTTTATCTGGAAAAGCATTACTTGCATTAACTTGCGATTATCAAGTATCCCTAACAGGAACACCAGTTATGAATAATCCAATAGATGTATACACAACACTACATTGGATAGGATATGAAAAACATAGTTTATTTCAATTTCGACAACACTATTGTATTTTCGGTGGTTTTGGAAATCATCAAATAGTTGGATACAAGAATCTGCCAGAACTGCAAGCTGTTTTAGATAAGTGTATGTTACGACGACTAAAATCAGATGTACTAGATTTACCTGAAAAAATCTATATTGATGATTATGTTGAAATGACACGGGAGCAAATAAAACTATATGAAGATGTAAGAGAAAACATAATTAACAATATTGATAAAATAA
Organism: Methanobrevibacter sp.; assembly: GCA_017646885.1. The sequence goes on from JAGCLR010000363.1 coordinate 101,083, forward strand.
AATTAAGCCCGAACCCATTAGTACAACTTATTAGACTAAGACAGGTGACTGGTAATCCAAGTCTATTAAGCACTAAGGTAAAAGGAATAAGTCCGAAGTTTGAAAGAATGTTACAAATTATAGAGGATGTGATTGAAAATGGTAAGAAGTGTTTAGTGTTCAGTAACTGGACAGACACAATAAACCCTGCTTATGAACTCTGTGTTGATAAAAATTATAATCCTGCATTATACACAGGAGAAAATAAAGACACAAGAGAGCAGGAAAAAGAGAGGTTTATGAGTGATCCGAATTGTAAAGTATTATTTGGTACAATGGGAGCTATGGGAACCGGTCTTACATTAACAGCGGCAACCACAGTAATATTTTTAGATGAACCGTGGAACAGAGCTATAAAAGATCAATGTGAGGACAGAGTTCATAGAATAGGAACTAATGAAAGCCCGAATATAATTACAATTATGTGCAAAGGAACAATAGATGAAAAAATTCATGATATTGTATACCGAAAAGGAAAACTGTCAGATATTTTAATTGATAAGGAAGAAGATATATTTAAAAATCCAAAGTTAGTCAATTACTTACTGTCTATTGATTAAACAACTTAATTTAATACAGGAGGAATATTAAATGATTAAGGATAATGAAAAGCTGCTTACGGCAAGCAAGGTTGCACAGGAACTTGATATTAGTACAAAAACTCTAAATAATTGGTATATGTGGTATTATGATGATACGATTGAAAAACCGAAGAACTTTCCAAAACTCCCCGATTTTATTCAGGAATACCCAAAAGGACCTAGATATTGGACAATCGAGGATGTTGTGCAACTAAAGAAATTTCAGGCTTGGAGACCTACTGGACGGGCAGGAGTAATGGGAAGAGTTTCTGAAAAATATTATGGCACAAAGCGTTATGCAAAAAAGGAGACAAAAGATGAAGGTTAAGGAAGAAATTATCCTAACGGATGATCAAAAACAGCAGTTGAATGAGTTGTCAGAGCAGTTTATGGATGCTTGCAATCAGTACACCTCTGCCGATAACAAGAAGAAAGCTCTAAATACTGTTATTAAAAGTTTAATGGCAGATTTTGGTGTAAATAAATTTGTATCGGATTCAAATGTGTCACTTAGTATGTCGTCAAGACCAAATATTGTATTTGATGAAGATAAACTATTGGCTTTATGTAAAGAGTTGAATATTGACGGACTTGTAAAAACAAAAGAATATGTAGATATGAATGTCTTAGAATCTGCAATGTATCATGATTCAACTCTTAAAACAAGACTAAAGGAAGTTCAAATTGTAAAGCCTGATGTAGTTACATTAAAATGCACACAAAAGAAACCACTTAATGAGTAACAGATTTGTTTTAAATGTAAAATCTGAAAAAAGTTCTAAAAAAGTCTTGACTTTTGTTGGGGTTTGTGTTACACTAAAAACAAGAAAAATTGTTGATTGCCCCAACAATTTAAGATAACTTTTGGTAAGAATAATAGTAACCACTATTATTTTTATATAATCGAAATCGTTCAGTTAATTGGGGGCAAAGCAATTAGCTGAACGATTTTTTGACTTTATAAGGAAAGGTGATAGTATGCCACTTAATGCCTACATCAATTTTAACAAAGAACATCCTGAAGATAAGAATGATGTTTTTGTTCAAAAGTACATTGAAAAAGAAGAAAAGCTACAGCAAAAGATCCTAGAGGAATTGAAGGTAGGCGGTAGTGAAGACTATAATGAAAACATATCACTATTTCCACTCGGTAAAATTCCATCCCCAGTAAGAATTCCTGCATGGATGTTTCGTAAATATCCAGAAACACCCAATCTCGAATTAGACGATATCGAAAAAGTAGCTATGGCTCATGTAATCCATTTTACAAATTGTGATAATTATACAGGGTACATTGAGTGCTCTGGTCATATTGAAAATTGGTGTAAATGTAGTGTCGCAGCGGCACATAACGCTTTGAAGAAATTGGAAAAGAAGGGATTCATTACCTCTCATGTGTTAGATCCTGATGATTGTAGAGGGCACAAAAGAAACTTAGGATATTTTGTAAACATTGCTTATTTACATAAACTTCTAAGCCTTTATAAAATGGACATCTGGACATAACATAAAATCATTTAAAAATTTCTAAGAGGGTGAGGATATTGCAACAGAATGGAAAATCTAAAGCACCTACTATAGTAATGTGGTCATGGATGAGAGAAGTATTAGAATTAACAGGAACAGAACTTCTTTTATTTTCATATATATTTGCTCAAACATTTGATAAGGTGCATAAGTGTTGGACTTGTTTAGCAGATATGGAAGTTTGGTTTGGAATAACTAGACAAACAATTTCAAGAAATATTGATAAGTTAGTCGAGAAGAATTTTATTAAAAAGATTTGCAAAGCAGACGATAATAAGTTTTTTATAAAGCATAATTGCTATTTCGCAAATATTGATTATATAACAGAGTTGTGTGAAAATTCGGATTATGATAATTATCAGAATTTTTTAGACTCTTACCGCAATATTCTTAAACAGAAATTCCCAGAGGACGGAAAGCAAATAGATGAATATTTGAATGAACTATCATCTTGGCATCAGAATAAAGATATAAAAGTGTGCATAACATTAAATGAATTAGCAAAACTTTTATCTTCTAATAATGAAACTGGAAATAACATATCTGAGATGTTGGATATTATACATAAAGAAAAGAAAGAAAAACGGACAGCAGAAAAGGAATACATTATAAAAGAGTCTTCAAATAATATTGAACAACCTGACCCTGTTCTTTTTGAAAAACCAAAGAAGAAAAGAACATCCAAAAAAGCTCAAAGAGAAGAATGGTATCTAACTAAAAAAGAAATGTCTAGCAGTTTTGTAATGTTAAATGCTGGAGGAGATAGTGAATTACAAATGCTGCTAGACAATTTCTTAGACACTGATAATGGAAGAAGTTACACTCCCATTCAGTGGGAACAGCAACTTGATAATTTATATAGATATGGAAGAACAGTTCCTAGAATGATCGAAGGTGTTAGAAATTCCTTTATGAACAACTACCGTGCGCTATATATTCCTGATAGAAATGAGGTTGACATTGAATTAAAGTTAGCTGAAATAAATACATATGTCAGGGATGAAGGAGAGGATAACACAGAACTTAAAAAGTACCTTGAAGCATATGTAGTTGAGACACCAAAAGGTAAAAGTGCAACACTTAATCAGTTTAAATTAAAACTTGCTGATCTGTCAAGAATATGCCCTAAAACTGAACAGAAAGTGGAAAGTGTTAAATTTTCATATATGAATTCATATGCATCACTGGCATATACATCTACGGCGGTACAAACTGCTAAGAGTACAGAGATAGACATGAAAGAAAAAACAAGGGCAATTCAAAACTTCATTGCAAGTGGATATTATTATTTAAAGCCAGATATTCAAAAGTATCTTACTATGTATATTGAAGAAACTGAGAATGGGAAGAGTATGAGTGCTTCAGCATTTGAATTAGCACTTGATAATTTCAGGTTGTTCTGTTTAGATGACGATGACAAAATCACAAAACTTAAACTTGCCATTCAGAATAATTACAATAAACTTGCAACGGAAGATTTTGCTGAAACAAATAAGTTAAAAGCACGTCACGAAACCAGAGAAGAAGAAGCGTATGAACGTGATAAGAGAAGGTATTCCGCTGTAAAGCAAGAGCAGAGAATTCACCCAAATAATGAATTGGTTAAAGGTGTTGATACATCTAAATTCATAAGAAGGAGCTAAGTACTATGAGAGATGACTTTTATGTAAGACGAGAGGATAATGAAAATTGTTGGTATAAAGATTTCTGTGAAAAATATGGAACTTCAGATTGTAAGTACACCTGCAAGAAGTTTACGCAAACTGATTATATGTTTCAATTAAGTAATCTTCCAAAAAGATGGTGGAAGCCAGTAAAAGTATCTACAGATTTTCTGAGTGACTATTCAGCAGAGATTCTTAATACGATTGTTGCAGATTGTGAATTTTTTGTATTAAGTGGATTTAATTTGTATTTATATGGTCATGTAGGTGTTGGAAAAACGTCTTGGGCGATTAAGATTATGAATAGATTCATCGCTGACATCGCAGAAAGAAATGATTTCACACCACGGGCAATTTATGTAAATGTTCCATCTTTTCTAAGAGATGCAAAACTTCATATGAAATATGTTGATAATAATTATCTTGAATTTTTAAAAACAATTCAAACCTGTAATCTTGTTGTGTGGGATGAAATTGGTCAAACTGATCCAACGAATTTTGAATCACAGTGGCTTTATTCCTATATAAATGAAAGAATATTTGCAGGAAAAAGCAATATATTTACAAGTAATTTATCTCCTGATAAATTGAGGGAAATTGACAAACGACTTGAGTCGAGAATTTGTCAAGGTTCGGATTGTATTGAAGTTGAGGGAGAAGATATGCGTCCCAAAACAACATATACATCATATATGAGTCAGGAGGTTAATGACGATGGTACAGATACAGATACTGAACAAGATACTGAGATCTAAATCATTAGATATTGTATTTGACAATGATTTAACCCCAGAGCACTTTGGGGAATATTCAGATCATTTCAAATTTATAATGGAACATTATAAGCAGTATGGTAATGTTCCTGATATGGCAACTTTTGTAGATACATTTGATGATTTTGACGTTTTAGAGGTAACAGAAACAGACGATTATTTAATTGATAAAGTCAGTGAGGAATATGAGTATGCTAACTTTGTTCCAGTAATAAAGAAAGCTGCGGAGTTGTTAAAAACGAATTCCTTAGAGGCTATAGACTATTTAAAAACATCTATAACAACTATAGGGTTATCAGGTGCTACACTTGGAACAGATATTATCAAGGATGCACAATTAAGATTAGAACAGTATCAAAAGAAAAAGAATTCTACCGAGCCTTGGATGAGACCAACAGGATTTAAAGAACTTGATGAACAAATCGGTGGTTTAACTCCAGGTGAGGAATTTATGGTTATTGTTGCAAGAACAAATAATGGTAAATCGTGGGTTCTTTGTAAAATGCTTGAACATAACTGGAAGGTCGGTGCTAATGTAGGTTATATATCTCCAGAAATGAGTGCCGATCTTATTGGATATAGATTCGATACATTAACTGCACACTTTTCTAATTTTGCTTTATATACAGGTAGAGATGTTGAAGGAGATTATGAACAACACATTAAAAATCTAATGGAAAATTCAAATAACTCATTTATTGTCGCAACTCCATTAGAGTTTAATAAGAAGATAACAATTTCCAAGTTGAGAAAGTTCTGTTTAAAGAATAAAATAGATGTTCTTGGAATAGACGGTATTACTTACTTAACAGACGAAAGATATCATCGCGGAGATAATAAAACAACTTCTTTGACTAACATCAGTGAAGACCTTATGAGTTTAAGTTGTGAATTAAAGATTCCGATTATCGCAGTTGTTCAGGCTAATAGAAGTGGTGTTGAAGAAGATGGTAGTGTTCCGTCACTTGAAAGCATTCGTGATTCAGATGGTATTTCACACAATGCATCAAAAGTATTGTCAATAAGACAGTCCAATAATAAATTGAAAATGGAAATCACAAAGGCTAGAAATTGCAAGGTTGGTGTTAAACTTTGTTACGACTGGAATATTGATGTCGGTGAGTTTACATATGATGCAAGTGCTGGTGACTTTGAAGAAACATTGGAAACCTCTGAATCAAGACAAAGAAATGCAAGACAACAACCACAAACAGAAAATAAACAACCTTTAGTCGCAAGAAGAGGAAGTTCTTCAAATCCATTTTAAAAAAGGTGATTTTTAAATGAATAGTTTAATTATAGCTGTAAAAAAATTTACAAAGGAATATTTAAAGGAAAATCCTGATACGGTATTTAGAAATAGAGAACTTATTGTAGAGGAAGATGATGACGGTATTCAGGATCATAAAGTATATAGGTTTAAGTTAGGTGATGGTATAACACCCTACAAGAATCTTAAACACATTTCATCACTATATGCACTTCTTCCAAATGTTATATTTTATGACAATACTTATGAAAATTCTCTTACTGTAGAATTCACAGAGCAAGAGGAGTGATCTTAAATGTTTACTGTTTCAGGAATGCCAATATTGGCAGATGAAATGGAAGTTCTAACAGAGTTGAAATCACAGTTAGCCCTGAATGGAATTTATATGTTTAAATCTATAAAGCCGATAACTAATCATATTCAGTTTAGTTGCCCTTTTCATAAAGACGGACAAGAATCAAAACCTTCTTGTGGGATAACAACTGTGGATGTTAAAACAGGTGATGGACACATTACAAAGGCAGGAACAGTTCATTGTTTTACTTGTCAAAGAGTATGTTCGCTTGAAGAAATGATTAGTTACTGTTTCGGCAAAAATGATTTTGGGGCATTTGGAACACAGTGGTTAAAAAAGAATTTTTTAACTGTGCAATATGAAAACAGACAGGAGATTGATTTAGATTTAGATAGGGGTAAGAAAAAAGAGGTTAGGACAAAAAACTATGTTTCAGAAGAAGAGCTTGACAGTTATAGGTATGTTCACCCATATATACTTAATAGAAAAATTACCGAGGATGTAATTGATTTCTTTGATGTTGGTTATGACAGAGACTTTGTATTGAAATCAAAAAATGGAAAAGAGTATCATTTAGAATGTATAACTTTTCCAGTTCGTGACATTACAGGAGGAACATTATTCATAGCAAGAAGATGTATAACTTCTAAACTATTTCATTATCCACATGGTGTTATAAAACCTTTGTATGGTATTTATGAGTTATCATTACTTGAAAAGTATCCAGATGAAATAATAGTTTGTGAATCCATTATAAATTGTCTCACTTGTTGGAGTTATGGTAAATATGCTGTAGCGTTAAATGGAACATCTACACCAGAACAAATACAAGAACTTAAAAAACTACCGTGTAGAAAAATCATACTCGGACTTGACCCAGATGCCGCCGGCAACAGAGGAAGAGAAAAGATCAAAAAGTATATTGGAAATAGTAAAATTGTAACTGATTTAATAATTCCAGAAGGAAAAGACATAAATGATTTAACTAAAGAAGAATTTGATAACCTTAAAGAAGGTTTGTAAAAAGAAAAAATTTATGAAAAACACTTGACATTTGAACAAAAATGTGTTATAACAAATATAAAGAGGAACAGTTCATTGTGAACATCACACACAAAAACAAAAAACATACGAGGTGAATAGAAATGATTTAGAACTAACTGCACAATGAAATATTTTACACGCAGAGTTTTAGGTCATTTATTACAGTAAAGAACCTTCTGCAAAAGAAAGGTTCTTTTTATTTTTCTTCGATTTTAACTGCATTACGCAGTTGAAATAAACAAAAACCACTAAAAACATTTTTAGAAAGGAAGAAAAGATTATGAAATTTGGTATGAACGATCTTGAAAAGTACTCACCGGAGGGTAACCCCAATTATTTCTCGTTGAAGAATGACGGTGACAAGGCACAGGTGCGTATTATGTACGAAAACATCAACGATGTTGAAGGTCATTGCGTGCATAAGGTAAAGCAGAAAAACGGTCAGTTTACTTATGTGGAGTGTCTTAGAAACTACGAGGACCCAATTGATTGCTGTCCTCTTTGTGCATCGAAGGTAAACGGTGATAGTAAGCTCATGAGTAGGATCTGGGTTCCAATGTATATTACAGAAGAATCTAGAGCGGTACTTTGGGAAAGAGGTAAATCTTTCTGGAAGGATCAGCTTTATCCACTTATGGTAGAAAAGGGAGAACCATTCTGTGCTCATGTTTTCACAGTTGAAAGACACGGTGCAGCAGGTGATATTGAAACAACATATGAACTCATTGATGAAGGTGCAGATCATATTACACTTGATGACTTTGATGAAATCCCTGATCCGGTAGGAACAATTATTCAGGAAAAAACATTTGAAGAACTTGAAAGATTTGTTCAGACAAGATCATTTGATGATAAGGATTCTGCTGTTCCAGAAGCACCTGATTTTCCTCCTAGAAGAAGAGGAACTGATTCTAATATTCCTACAAGAAGAGGAACAAGACCAAATATTGTTTAATTGAATAGGAGTTGTTAATTTATGGCAGGTTTCTTTGATCTACCTTCAAGCAGAGCAACAACAAAGAAAGACCAACAACTCCTGAAAAAGATATCTAATCCAGTTGCTAGAACATCCAATACAATTACATTAAAAGGATCCACAAAGATTGTTGATAGGATAAATGCAATTACTTCTTTTGTAAAATCAAAATTTGCAGGGAAAGAAGATAGTCTTATTCTTATAACAACAGAAGAACAATTATCAGATTATATTGATAAGTGCATAGAAAATAATGTAATTAGTATTGATACTGAAACAACTGGGTTAGATCCTATTTTAGATAAACTTGTTGGTATTTGTATTTATACACCAGGTCTTAAAGCTGCGTATATTCCAGTAAATCACATCAGTTATATCACCCAATTAAAATGTGCTAATCAGTTGGAAATTGATGTGATTACAAAGTATTTTCAAAAACTGAAAGACTGTAATGTAAGAACAATTTGGTTTAATGCACCTTTTGATATTCGATTCTTAGGAAATCATATCGGTGTTTGGTTAGATGTTTATTTTGATACATCTATTGCATCACGGTGCTTGAATAGTAATGAACCAACTGGACAAAAAACATTAAAAGCACTTCATAAGAAATATTGTTGGGGAAATAGAGGAGAAGCATTAACATTTGGAAAGTTATTTGAGGATATGCCTTTTAATCTCATTCCAATCGATGTTGCTTATTTGTATGCCGCGAGTGATGCGATTTACACCTATGAACTTTACGAATTTCAGGCACAGTATCTTGAACCAACAGGTCAATATTATGAATCTCATAATATGCAAGGTGTTTCCAATGTTTTCTTCAATATTGAAATGAAATCAATGGTAACATTTATTGAAATGGAACAAAACGGTGTCGCAATTGATTATGATCATGCAGAGAGGATTAAGAAAAAATATCATGATTTAGCAGATAAAATGAAACATAATCTAGAAGAAGTTTGTAAACCATATGAAGATATGTTCGCAGATTATAGAAGAAGACACCCTATGTGCAAACTTACAGACCCAATTAACTACGATAGTCCTACACAAATAGCAATAATTTTATATGACATACTTCAAGTCACACCACCTGATAAGAAAAATCCAAGAGGAACAGGTGTTGATATACTTGAAAAAATAGATCACCCAATTTGTAAAGCAATATTGGATAATAGATCTTTTAATAAAGTATTATCAACATATATTGACAAACTTCCAGAAGAAGCTAAAAGATATCCAGACAAGCGAATTCATTGTAAATTTAATCAGTACGGTGCGGACACTGGAAGAGTAAGTTCTAATTCGCCGAACCTTCAAAATATACCTAGTAATCCTTTTGTTCTAAGCGATGGTACAAAGGTAGATTCAGGACATGATGTTAGACAATTATTTAGAGCGTCTCCAGGTTGTATCCTTATGTCATGTGACTATTCCGGACAGGAAGTTAGAGTTACTGCACATTTAAGTCAGGATGAAAAACTAATAGATGCGTATAATCATGGAAGAGATCCATATTCTGAAATTGCATCACTTGCTTACAATGTACCGTATGAAGAATGCTGTGAACATAGACCTGACGGAACATTTAATCCCGAAGGAAAAGCAAGACGAGGAGAGGCCAAACGAATTGTACTTGGTGTTTTATATGGCAGAGGTATTCCATCTATTGCAGAACAATTAGGAAAAACAGTTCAGGAAGCACAAAAAATATACGATAAAGTTCTTTCAAAGTTTGAAGGATTAGCAAATTTTATTAACGAATCTGAAGACATGGCAAGAGAATTTGGTTTTGTTACAACTGTTTGGGGAAGAAGAAGACAATTACCTGATATGCAATTACCTTATTTCGAGTTTAAGTATAAGGACGGTGTTTCACCAGACTTCGACCCATTGATGAGTGATGCATCTGAATACAGTAATGAAGTTCCAATTGATGTTGTTGAGGATCTAACAAAAAAGCTTCTTTCATGTAGAGGGTATAAGCAAAAGGAAGAACTGAAGGAACGGATTAGATCAAAAGGTATTTCTGTTAAGGATAATGGATCTTTTATCGCACAGGCACAAAGACAGTGTGTTAATGCTAGAGTACAAGGCTCATCGGCTGATCTTACAAAGCTAGCACAAATAGAATTATACAATAACAAGGAATTAAAATCATTAGGTTTTAAAATGTTAATTCCAGTACATGACGAAATTATCGCAGAATGTCCTGTAGAAAATGCAAAAAGATGTGCAGAATTGATGAGTTATTGTATGAGACACGCGGGGAAAGATCTTTGTGTTCCATTAAGTTGTGATGTTGAGTTATTCTATAATTGGTATGGTGAGTCAATACCAATTGAATCATTGTAAAATTTAATAGCTATGGGAGTAACATCTCCCATAGCTAACTATAAAGAGGTGATGAAGTTTGGCTTTTGATTTTTATTTTGCTGGAAGTCAGTGTGAAGAAGCAACACAAGTAATGATAAAACTAAATGCAAATGTTTTAAAGTCTTACATTAACGAACAGAAACAAATTTCAGAATGGTTTGATAGAAAAGATAAAGGTTGGACCGGTAAGTTACTAATTGATAACGGCGCATTTACTGTCCATCGACAAGGTGGCGAGATAAACATTGACGAATATATTCAGTGGTTAAACACTAATGATAGGTATATAGATTATGCTATAGCACTGGATAATATTCCCGGTAAATGGGGAAGAAAAAGAACTTACGAGGAATTAAAGAATTCCCCAATAATCACATGGCAAAATTATGTTTATATGTGCGAAAAATGCAATAATCCTTTTAAGTTATTGCCCGTGTTTCACCAAGGAGAAGAGTTTAAGTATTTAAAACAAATAGTTAATCATAAAATCAATGGTGAATATGTAAAGTATATTTGTATTTCTGGAAACAAGGAATTAACTAACAAACAACGAGAAAAATGGTATGCAGAGTGTTATACCGTTATAAAGGAAAGTCCGAATCCAAATGTAAAGGTTCATTGCTTGGGTAGTGCAACAATCTCAAATGCGGTTAAGTTTCCATTTACAAGTATGGATGCGACTTCTTGGATTATGACAGGTGCGAACGGCGGTATTCTTACTGATTTTGGAGTTGTTAAAGTAAGTAAAGAATCTGCAGGTGACGTTGACAATATCAAAAACTGTCCTCAAGCAGTTGTTGATTTTGTTAATAAGCAGTGCGATCAATATGGTATTACCTTGGAACAACTTCAAGAAAGTTACAAGAACCGAATGTGCATGAATGTTCATTACTTATATAATACAAGCCAAAAAACAAATTATAATGGTAAGTTAATTAAGGTAAATAAACTTTTTTAAGGAGTTTAATTATGAAAAAAGTTCTTTTATATAGTGGTGGAATGGATAGCTGGTTAATCAATAAACTAGAAAAACCGGATGTAAAATTGTTTGTTGATTTAGGTACCAAAAGTACTCAAGGTGAAATTAAAAAGTTGGACAAAGATGTTATCGTGTTTCCATTAAAGGATTTAGGTACTTTGGAAAGAAAAGAAACCGATTTTATTCTTCCACTTAGAAATCTTTATTTAATTTCTTTAGCAACTAATTATGGAGAGCATATTATCTTAGGTGCTACTAAAACTGATGCTACCTACGATAAGACATACGAGTTTGCAGAAAAGTTAGAAGATCTTTTAAACTATATGTGGTTACCGCAAAAATGGACACCCGGTAAAAAAATTAAGGTAGATGTTCATTATCGCGAATATACCAAATCAGACTTACTTAGAATGTATATTGAACAAGGTGGTACATGGGAAGAAGCTTACGAAAAATCTTATAGCTGTTATAAAACAACGGAAGATAATCACGAATGTTATAATTGTAGACCTTGTTTTTTAAAGTTAATGGCGTTTATTGACAACGGTATTGATATTGGAACGGAACGGTTACGGAAGTATCTCCCTTATATTAACCAAAAGTTAGAAGAGTACAAAGATGTGTGGGGAGACAGACTGTATAAGAAAGAAGATTATGAGAAAGTTAAAAGAATGGCCGAAAGATAAAAAAATTATAGCGGTTGACTTTGATGGTACAATAACTAAAAAGGATAATAGGTTTTGGACAGGACGAAATTCTTATGTAAATGACGTTATGGAACCTAATCTTGAGATTATTGAATCATTAAAGTTAAATCGCAATAATATATATTTAATTCTTTGGTCCTGTAGAAAAGGAAAAGCATTAAGAGATGCTATTAAGTTCTGTAATAATTACGACTTATATTTCGACGCAGTAAACAAGAATATCGTGTGTTACCCATCAAGCAGAAAAATAATGGCCGATATTTATATTGATGATAAATCTTGCTATTTAAATTGGGTTCAAAAACTTTAAGTTAGGAGATTTACTATGAAGAACCTTGTTATTATTGGTGCAGGTGGAAGTATTGCAAGAGAGCTTGCAAAACATTTACATAATGATTATACCATATACGGTATATCGTATGAAGATGTAGATAAGGATTATGTTGATTATTACACTTCAATTGTATCTGGAATTGATATTACGGATACTAAAAAATACGAAGAAACGTGCAAAAATATTACGAATAATCTTGATAGATTGGATGGAATTGTTTTTGCAAGTGGTGTAACTATTCCCGGAGACATTAAAACAATTACGGAAGAACAATGGAACAGGTCTATAGACATTAACCTAAAAGGTTACTGGTTAACTTTTAAGAATTTTTACGATATTTTAATCAAAAGTCCGGGTTGCTCGATTGTTCAAATAAACAGTAAAACAGGTAAAAAGGGAAGTTATAAGAATTCCGCTTACACTGCTAGTAAATTTGGTGGTATTGGTCTTACACAGTCAATGGCTCTTGAACTTGTGGAGTTTGGTGTTAGAGTTAATTGTGTTTGCCCAGGTAACGTGTTTGAGAGTAAAACATGGAGTGACCCCAATCACGGTCTATTCCTCGAGTACGCAAAAACACAGAACTTAACTCCAGACAAGGTACGAGAAAAGTATACAAATCTAGTACCTATGAAGAGAAGTTGTAAGTACCAAGATATTGCAAATGTAGTCGAGTTTTTGCTTAGTGAAAAAAGTAGTTATATGACAGGTCAGGCCATAAATATTACCGGTGGTCAACAATTATTCTAAAAGGGGTTTGTTATGGAAAATCTAAGAGACGTGCAGGATAAAACTCCAGAAAAAGTATATGTGACATGGGAGGATGTAGAAAAATTCATACAAGATTTAAAGGTTTATTTGGATATAAATTCTTTTACAGGAGTATATGGTCCAGCTAGGGGAGGACTTATTTTCGCAGTTATGATTTCACACAAATACAATATGCCTTTTCTTGGAGCGCCTCAAACAGGTTGTTTATGTATTGACGATATTTGTGATACTGGAGATACCGCACTGGCTTGGAGAAATAAAGGTTACACTGTTGCAACAATGTTTTATAAAAAGGGCTCTAAGGTAGTTCCTGATTATTGGGTACAGGAAAAAGAAGATAAGTGGATTGTATTCCCTTGGGAGTAATTAAAACATATAATTATTAGATTTTATTCGCAAACTACTTGACAACTTAGCAAAAAAGTGTTATACTATAGATAGGAAGTGTTAAGAGCTTTCTAAATAACACGAGGAGGTATTATAATTGGAAAGAATTAGTGTATGTAGGAATATTGAGTTTGAAGCAGCTCATATGTTGGAGGGATATAACGGCGGTTGTGGTTCACTCCATGGACATTCCTATAAAATTAGTATGATTATATCTTGTCCAGAAAATGTGCGGAAAAATAATGATTTTGGGTTTGTGTTAGATTTCAAAGAGCTTAATAAAGTTTTGAATGATAATGTTCCAGATCATATGTTTATGTATAATAAGAATAATGGGGAAGACACGGTAGAAGGTCAGATCGTTAAGATTCTTAAACAGAATAATCTAAGATTGTGGGCGTTTAATAATACTCCATCCGCAGAAAATATGGTTAAAGAGCTTGCAGAAAATTTCCAACAGGTTTTTGACAATCTTTATCCAGAAAAGGATATTAAAGTGGATGAACTTAGATTGTGGGAAACAACAAATTCTCATTCAATTTGGAAAAGAGGATAACTATGAAAATAGTTGAGTTATTTAAATCAATTGAGGGTGAGGGTATTAGAACAGGTAGAGTTGCAACCTTCATTCGGGGATTTGGGTGTAATTGTCATTGTGTTTATTGTGACAGCTTATATGCTATTGAAGGTAAATATGCGAATCAGTATCCTGATATGTCAGTTGAAGAAATTGTGAATAAATGTAAGGAGTTTAGAACCCCTTATGTAACATTCACCGGTGGAGAACCACTTATCCAACCACAAGCAAAAGAACTTATTGAGACACTTCTTGAAGAAGGTTTTGAAGTTAATGTGGAAACAAATGGAGCAGTAGATATTGCACCATTTAAAAAGGAACTTCTTACAAATCTTACACCGTACCCCTACGATAAGTTGATTTTTACTATTGATTATAAATCATTATCAAGTGGTGAGAATGACAAAATGATTCCAAAGAATTTCACAGAAAATCTTTCAAGCAATGATGTTGTGAAATTTGTAGTGGGTACTAAGGAAGATTTAGAGGATATGAAACATTGGGTTGGTATTATTAAGGAGAATTCTGTAGAATTTCCTCATATCTTCGTAAGTCCTATTTTTGGAATGATTGATCCTAAAGATATTGTAGAATATCTCAAAGATAATGATTTGTTTGAAGTTCGTATGCAACTACAAATTCATAAATTTATTTGGCCCAGTGATATGAAAGGAGTTTAATGTCTTATGCCCGAGAAGAAAAAAATCAACAAAAAGTTAATCGAGAAAAGTATTAAAAATATTCTAATTGCTTTAGGTGATGACCCAGAACGAGAAGGTCTTATTGATACACCTAAAAGAGTAGCGAAGATGTATGAAGAAGTATTTGAAGGAATGCTTTATACAAATGATGAAATTGCATCTATGTTTGATAAATGCTTTGAAGACACAACCATGGGAGACCTTGTTATTGTAGATGATATTCCAATTTTTAGTTACTGTGAACATCATATGGCATTGATGTACGATCTTTCTGTAACCGTCGCATATCTTCCAAATAGGAAAGTTATTGGACTTTCTAAAATTGCCAGAATTGCCGACATGGTTGGTAAGAGATTACAACTTCAGGAACGTATTGGAAGTGATATAATGGAGATTATGCAAAAAGTTCTTGAAACTGAAAATGTCGCTGTTATTATTCAAGGAAGACATAGTTGTATGTCTGCAAGAGGTATTAAAAAACCTAGTATTACAAGAACTTGTGCCTTGGGAGGAGAATTTAGAACTAATTCTTCACTGAGACAAGAGTTATATGCAAACACCACACATAAAAAGTAACATATAAATAGGAGGAAATTAAAACATGAGTCAATTTGCAGTAAGTACAAAAGTGCTACAAGGAATTGTAAACAAAGCAATTAAAGCTGCTTCAAACAGTAAGTTTAGTGCAATTACAAGTTTGATGAACGTAGTTGTTGAAAACGGTAAGATCAGTATTACAACAACAGACTGTAATAACTATCTTACTATTTCAGATTCTATTATTTCTGGAGAAGAAACAACATTTACAGTTGGTGTTGATCTTTTCTCAAAGTTAGTGTCAAAAACAAGTGTAGAAAATATTAAAATCACTGTATCTGATGATGAAATTTCATTCCAAGGTAATGGTACTTATAAGATTCCAATTCAGCTTGACGTTGATGGTTCCCCAATCAAGTATCCGAAACACGAAATCAATAATCCAGATTATGCTGGAACAATTAAGAATTCAGTTATTAAAAATATTATCTTCCACAATAAACCATCGCTCGCAGTTACAATGGAGGCACCTTACTTAACTGGGTATCTTTGTAATGTTCATAATGTTATTTCAGCAGACACTTTTAATATTTGTTCTAATGAGCTTTCAACTTTCGCACAAAACCTTCTAGTTCCTCCGATTGTGTTTGAGCTTCTTAGTATGTCATCTGAAGAAGATATTAACTATAAGGTGCTAGATAAAAGTGTTATCTTTGAAACAACTAATATGAAACTGTATTCTGTAATGCAAGACGGTATTGAGGATTACCCTGTAGATGCAATTACAGGACTTTGTGACGCAGAGTATACTTCAAATTGTGTACTTCCCAAAACAGCATTACTTAGCATTATTGATAGACTTTCAATTTTCATTAGTGACAATGATCAGAACGGGTTGTATTTTACATTTACTGAAAAAGGTATTACCATCGAGTCTACAAATGGTAATGGTGTAGAGACACTTCCATATCAAGGTAGCGAAAACTTTAAGAACTATTCTTGCTGCATTGGTGTGGAAGCACTTAGAAAACAGATTTCTGCACATCTCGGTGAATCTATCAATATGTATTATGGAAATGAGAAGATGATAATGATTAGAGACGAGAATGTGACTCAAATCATTTCACTTCTTGACGACCCAAGAACGATGGGAGAAGAATAATGGCAAAGGCAAACGCTTTATTCAATATTAAGCGTATGTTAAACGAAAGTGAAAAGGATACCCCTATTGAGGTATCCTTTTTACAAGATTTAAATTATACGCTTAGACAGATGAACACATGGTCATCAGGTTACTATTTTAAGGAAGTAAGTAATGAAAAGAATCCAGAGTTATTTGATACATCTGAAGGAAAAACTGTAAATGTAGTAACTTTAGAAACACTTCCAGAAAAGTGTAATAAAGAACACGTTTATGAAGATAATCATGTTCTGTATCATACTAATGATCAGAAATATTATATCGGTGTTTTTTCAGATGGTAAGCCATCTAGAAGATATAAGCCCTCTGATATGCATTGTTTAAGATCTATGTACTATCAAATTATTGGAGCAGATCCAGATGAAGAGCAACAAAAGTCAGGCGACTTTTATGGTATTTGTGAAAGTGGAACAGACAGACATCTCAGAGTACAAACCGCAATTTCCTTAATGAGAAAATATGGTGTAGATTGTGATTATGTAGATGTTGAAGAATACATTAAAGAAAACAATTTACAACACCTTGTTGTGGAAAAGAAAAAGCAGTATGAGACAAAAGTATACGACAAAAACAGGAACATTATATTTTTGTGTGATGGTATATTAAAATATAAGGGTCAGTATTTTGTGTTCGAGTTCAAGACGGAATCGTCTTATAAGTGGATAAATAGGGAAAGTGTTGATGATTCACACAAGTATCAAGCATATACTTATTCTTTAGAACTTGGAATCGACAAGGTATTATTCATTTATGAGAATAGAGATATTTGTACTAAGAAACCTTTTATTCTAATTGTTACGAACGAAAACAAACAATTCATTGAGAATAGAATTAAGAACTGTGATTCTTATGTAAATCAAAAAATCACACCTCCAATAGAAGCAAGTGTTACGAAAAAGAATTGCCAGTATTGTTCCTATAAAAAACAATGTAAGGTTGATGGTAAATGAATAAAACAAACCGAGGAAAAGACTTCGAAACTGAGATAAGAAAATGTTTAGAAATTTTACCAAATGTTTCATTTGATAGACTTCCTGACCCAATGGCAGGTTATTCAGGAGTAAAAAACATCTGTGATTTCTCTATGTATAATTATCCACATATGTTTTTTCTAGAATGTAAATCATTGTATGGAAATACATTGAATTATAAAGGCGCAATAACACAGAATCAGTGGGATGGAATGTTTGAAAAAAGTAAGATTAAAGGATGCATCGCAGGAGTTTGTGTTTGGTTTATTGACTATGATGTTACTGCATTTGTAAAAATACAGGACCTACATGATCATAAAAACTCTGGCGCAAAGTCTTTAAATATTGAAAACATAACATCAAATGAATCTATACCACATATACTAATAGACGGGATTAAGAAAAGAGTTATGTTTAACTATTTTGGTGAATCTTTTTTGAAGAAGTTACATAAACTTGCGCTAGAGCAATGGGGGTGTTGATATGACAATAGACTTTGATTTGGTTAAAGACGCCTTAGAAAAGTCAGAGGAAGACGCAAAACACATTGAGGAAATTGTTGATAACATTGTAAATTCGTGTTGTGATAAATTGGACAATTACATTGAATATGTTGTAAAAGATTTATTAAACCAGGAAGATTACAGTCTAACAAACGCAGAGTTGGATGACATTATTATGACAATACCTACAATGTTATATTTTGTTGGCACGCAGCAGGAAAAACTAGGTGTTAAGCGTGATGTATCAAAACAGAAAAGATCATTGGTGTTTAATGAGGAGCTTGCAAAAGCAGAAGGTACACAAGGGCTTAGAAAAGCATTCGCTGAGAATAAAGTATTCTATGAAACAATGGTAACATATGTCTTTGAAAACGCATATGATATTATATCCTCAAAAGTCTCAGCTGCAACAGAGGTTTTACAAAGTGCAAAAAAGATAATGTCTAGAAGAATAACTGAAACAGAGTTATCTAAAATAACTCCAAATAAGGAGAAGTGGTAAAATGAGTAAGTCAGAAGAACTGTTTAAAGAGTTTAACAAAAAGTATAAAACAGAGTTATTCACAAGAGGAACAGTAATTCATAATTGTTCTAGAATTCCATTTAGTAGTCCAAGAGCAAATTATATGCTTTACGGTGGGATTCCAAGAGGAAGAGTTACAGAGTTTGCTGGCGAGGAAGGTTCAGGAAAAACAACTACAGCTCTCGATATTGCTGGAAATGCACAAAAGTTATTTTACGATGAGTGGAATGAAAAAGTACAAGAGTTAGAGTCTAAAGATAAACTTAATAAAGAACAAAGCACAAAATTACTTGAACTTAGAGAGGTAGGACCTAAGAAAGTTCTTTGGGTAGACTGTGAAAATACATTTGACGATGTTTGGTCGGAGAAGTTAGGAGTAGACGTAAAAGAACTTTATTATATGTCCCCAGATTCACAAAGCGCAGAAGAAATATTTGAAATGGTAAATCAAATTATTGATACCGGTGAAATTGGACTTTGCGTTATTGACAGTTTGGGTATGATGGTTTCCCAACAAGAGATGGAAAAGGACATTGAGGAATCTACATACGGTGGTATTTCAAGAGCATTAACAAAGTTTTCTAAGAAGGTAGAATTGACTTGTGCGAAAACAAACTGTGCCCTTATTGGAATTAACCAAGTAAGAGACAATCTTAATGCAGGTTATGGTGGACCAGCATATACAACTCCTGGTGGAAAGTGCTGGAAACACGTTTGTTCAGTAAGACTAATGTTCAGGCAAGGAACACCATTTGATGAACAATACAAAGATGTTAAAAAGTCTTATGAAAACCCATATGGACATAGAGTTCAAATCAATGTAGCAAAAACAAAGGTATGTAAACCAGATAGAAAACTAGGTTTTTATACTTTAACTTATGAGAATGGAATCGACCCATTTGTTGATATTGTTGATATTGCAATAGCACGAGATATCATCCATAAAGCTGGTGGATGGTTTACGTTTATTGACCTTGATTCTGGCGAAGTAATGTGTAATAAAGAAGAAGATGGGACATTAACAGAAATTAAAGTACAGGGTCAAGCAAACATTATTCCATTTTTACAGCAAGAGGAAAACAAAGACATCTGTGATATGGTCAAAAAGTATGTAAACAGATTTATATCATAAAACTCTAGGAGGATAACTGTCATGAACGATGCCGAAAGAAAATACGTTCAATCAATGAAAGAACAAATATCTGATATTCCTGAAACAGTTTCAGATAAACTTGGAAGGGATGACAGGGAATGTATTTTTGTATTTAACGAGGCAGAAGGAGTTTGGTATGCCGATTCTAGCATACCAAAGTTCTGGAGAAGACTTGAAAAGAAAAACTGGGTTTGCACGAAAACAGTTTATTATTCAGATGGAACTGTTTGTAGTAAGCAGTTTAAGGGTTCTAAAAAAGGAATTACGATAACAGATCCATTTAAGAAAAGAGAACTCACTGACGAACAAAGACAAGCAATTAGAGATAGGTTCTCTAAAAATGTAGAAGAAGAGGATATTGAAGATGAGTTTGAGTAAAATTCAACAGGAAATAGTAGATTCAAAAGCTGCAAAAATAATTGTAGATGCTGGTTCGGGCTCAGGAAAAACAAGAGTTCTGACTGAACGAGTAAAAAGAATTCTACAAGAAGGAGTAAACCCGAAATCAGTTGTTGTTATTACCTTTACAAATATGGCAGCAGATGAATTGTATACAAGATTAGCAGATGTACCTAAAATAAAAGATTGTTTTATTGGTACAATTCATGCATATGCAAATAAACTATTAAAGAAAACAGGATACAATTTTGAAATATTTTCAGAATATTATCAAACTCAGTTTATGACAGAGCTGATTCCAAAGTATGCGAATTATTGTACTGTAGATGATTATGTGCAGTTCGTAAAGTATGAACGTCTAGTTACTGCTGGAAAGATGCCAAAATCTTCTATTAAAGATAAGTTTTCAAGTTGGAAAGTTTATGACGAACTTCTTGGTTTGTTAGGAAGATCATCAACAAGATATTTTGAACAAACAGTTGTTTCATTATGTAAAGCAAATAATATACTTACATTTGATGAACTAATAAAGCTAGCAACAGAATATTTTGAATCAAGTAATACAAATTTAGAATACTTGTTCGTAGATGAACTTCAAGATATTGGCTACCTAGAATATAATTTTCTAATGCAACTTAATGCAACAAATTATTTTGTAATCGGTGACGATTATCAGGCAATTTTTGGATTTAAAGGTGGAGATGTAAATATTTTCTTATCACTTATGAATAATAAGGATTGGGAAACATACTATCTCACTGAAAATTACAGAACAGCAAAACAGATTCTAATGTACGCTAATACGATTATATCTAAGGCAGATAATATAATAAAGAAAAAAGTTGAGTTTAAGAATACCAAACTTGGTTTACTTGAATTTAAGGCAAAATCATTGTTTGATAAATTCCTAGCAGAGGTTAATGAAAAAGAAGACTGGTTGATTTTAACAAGGTCAAATAAAGAAATGACAGCAGTAGATTCAATATTAAGAAAATTAAATAAAGAACATTATTGTTTCAAGCAATCAACTATATCACCTAAAAAGATGAAAGAGCTACTATCAAAACCATGCCTAAAGGTAATGACAATTCATTCAAGTAAGGGCCTTGAAGCAGAAAATGTAGCTCTGTATGGTAAGCTACCAATTAGAGGAACTGGAAACTCAGATGAATTAAAAGTGTTTTATGTTGGTATTACAAGAGCAAAAAATAAGTGCATTATATTTGTTTAAGGAGAATGATTATGAGTAGATCAGAAATTATTAACTACACTGCACCTACAAAGGAAGATTTCTTTGATATTGCAAAAGCAAATATTCACAGAGAAGGAATTGACAAACTTCTTAACTTTTTGGATGAAAATGGATTCTTTGAAGCACCTGCAAGTACAAGGTACCACGGTAGCTATAAAGGTGGATTGTTTCATCACTCCTTAAATGTCTACTACAATCTAAAGGATGAGCTTCAACTTATATTTGGTGAGAATTGGTCAGATAGATATTCATTAGAAACTGTTACACTTGTATCCTTGTTCCATGATGTGTGTAAGTATGATAAGTATATTCAGGGGGTTAGAAATGTAAAAAATAAAAATACAGGAGCTTGGGAACAAGTATCGTGTTTTGAATATAATCAAGAAGGACTTCAAATGGGTCACGCTGCATTGTCGCTACATATTATCGAAAAGTTTGTTCATCTAGATGATGTAGAAGCACAAGCAATTTATTGGCACATGGGAGCATATGATTTATCACAATATAGTACAGTTGGTAATTTAAGTGAGTCTTATAAAAGAAATATTCTAGCATTTGCCCTCCATATGGCAGATATGACTGCAACATATATTGATGAAAATGAATTGTTCAGACCTATTGGCCAAGAAGATCTGTAAATAATTAAAGATACTAATTAAAACCACAATTATCGAGTACTTTAAATAAGTTAAGGGAGATGGTAATTGTGGTTTTATTAGTATCAATTTTAGGATCTGTTTTTAGTCTTGGTGGGAATATCCTAATAATGTTAAAAAAGAAATCAGGTTGGATAACATGGATAATTGGAAATCTTTTATGGATAATATATAATTTCCTATCCGAGTTTAATTTACCTATGGTTTTAATGTATCTGGCGTATATGATAATCAATATCGCGGGATTCATAAAATGGAAAAGAAATGAATAGTTATTATAACATCCTATACAATATTTTAATGATATTGTATAGGTTATTTTGTTATTTTACTACTTGACTTTTACACTAAAATGTGTTATACTATAATTACAAAATATAAAGGAGAACATAGAAATAAAGGTTTACATTATGGTTGAGATAAACAGAGATAGGGTGATTATATGAACGCTAAACAAATAGAAGGAATAAAAGAAGCTTGTAAAAGAGTAAACAGTTTGCGGTATACAATCACATATAAAGTATCTAAATTCGATTTAACAGAGCTTGAGAACGGTGATATTCAGGTAGATTTTGGAATTAGTCGGATTGAACAGTTTAACGGAGAAAAGATTAAAACACAACAAACCGGAACAATTTATGTAGACATCAAAGGCAAACTTTATTGGATAAACTTTTTGCATAATAAGAAACCTTTAACCTTAATAGGTTATACAGTTTCAGATTTTGATCCGGTGGAGAAATAACGCTTATTGACAGATATTTTTAATTATTACAAAATAGTTACATTTATAAAAATCCTATTGACATTTTTGAAGTTATGTGTTATACTATAATTACAAACTTAATTGTTTGTAAAATAAAAATTTGGAGGTACACAAGAATGAAAACATTTAAGATTAAAAAGGGTTTTGAACTTGAGAAAAGACTTTGTGAAAATGGGTTCACGAAATATGATGGTGTAGAGCCTATGTACGCTGCGAAAATTCAGAAAGGTGAATACATTACCGTAACACAAGATTTTGAAACGGTTAATATCTATTACACACCTAATGAGATGACAGATAAAAAGTTCGTACAGTATTTGACAGGTAACCCGGAAGATTACAATAAGTATCTTGCAATGTATTGCCGTTCTGACTTTGAGGATACAAGGTGTAACCTTTTGTTCGCACTTGGAATTACCTAAGCACAAAAAATATCTTAGAAAATCCGGAAAATCACTTGACAAAAATGCGTTTATATGTTACAATATAAACACGGGGAGAGGAAAGGGTTTCGTTCGTTAAAAAACATAACAGCGATGTTTCTCTTAAGAGTTTTAGTAGCTGTATTTAATTATAATCCCTCATAGTTCAGTTGGTAGAACGGCGGACTGTTAATCCGTATGTCACTGGTTCAAGTCCAGTTGGGGGAGCCAAAGTCTCTTGTAAGTGTAGACTTCCAAAAATAAAACTTTCTGAACGACTAAAGTCGAGGTCTCCGGCAGCTTGTGCACAGGCTGGGGTGAATGTCCGGAGAATGTCGCAGAGGTAGTGGCAAAAAAAAAATGTTAGCGTAGCTCAGTCGGTAGAGCACCTGACTGTTAATTAGGGTGTTACTGGTTCAAGTCCAGTTGGGGGAGTTTACGGGAATTTAACTCAGTTGGTAGAGTAGCGCCCCTTTAAGGCGTTAGTCATGCGTTCGAGCCGCATAATTCCCATTCATATCTAAAACCCTATAATGGGTGTCCTTACCTTCTAAAATAGAAAAACATAGCAGCGATGTTTTATTGGTCTTTAGGTTACTCCTTTACCATAGACTGGGTTTTAGTAACTGCACTTTTTTAGTTAATAAGTGGTTAATTCCACTTAAATAAAATTTATTAAAGTTAATGGAGGAAAAGAAAATGCAGAAGTACACAATGACAGTTCATGAAGGTCTGGCAGAGCTTAAAATTCTTGGCCAGAGAATTGAAAAGGAACTTGCATCAAATGCATTTATCATGATCAACAAGCACGCAAACACAAAAATTGATGGAATGTCTATTGCGGACTGTCAAAAAGTCTTGAAAGCATCTATGCAGAAGGTGAATGATCTTATTAATCGCAGAAATGCAATTAAGCAAGCAATTACTAAGAGTAATGCGGTAACAGAAATTACTCTTACAAAAGATAATGGTAATTCTGTAACAATGACAGTAGCAGAAGTAATTGAATATAAGAATGTTGGTATTATGTACCTTGAAAAACTTCTTAGCACTCTTTCTTCGCAGTATGCAAGAGTGACTAGAGAGATGAAGTTGAAGAATGATGCACTTACACAGGAGGCCGATAGATATGTAGTTGGACTCTTTGGAAGTAAGGATGGAAATGGAATTTCAGCAGATGTAATTGAAAACTCCAGAAATTCTTATATTGAAGCAAATACCATTGATCTTATTGATCCGAATAAGGTTATGAATAAAATCAATGACCTAAAGGAAGAACTTGATTTTTACAATACAAAAGTTGATGCTGCGCTTAGTACATCTAATGCAGTAACAACGATTGAATTTGAAGTTTGAGTATTTGACAGATACATGAACTAAATGTGTGATTGCAACACGAAAACTTTAAATTAGGATTCGCTTTTCTTTGTGCGTTAATCAAAGAGATTTATTCTTATTCCTGAAGAATATTGAATTTTAAATGGTAAAACATCCCAGATCGGGGCGTTGTGGTTCGACTCCACTTCATCTAAAAGTTCAAAGAATAAATCTCAAAGGTTAAAGCTATAAAACTCAAATTTCAACAGCTATCTTCGGATAGTTCTAAATAAAGTTTATGCAGAGTAGGTGAGTTTGATAGCATATGTTTATGATGCTAAAGCAATCTTACCGAATTAAAGCACAAAGACAAAAGTTTTACAAAATCCACGGTTAAAGGTTAATGGAGCCAATCCTATGATCCTAAAGAATACCTCGTGGCAGTGTTGTAATCACATATATAAGGGTTGCTAGCTCAATCGGTTAGTAGCATCTGGCTCATAACCAGGGGGTTCTGGGTTCGAGTCCCAGGCAGCCCATTCATTCAGAACCATGCTAAATATTTAATTGCCCTGATTTCTATATGAAAAATAGAAACAAAGAAACAAGCAGATCTTGCGGAGAACGGTTTAGAACCTATAAGTGGTTGAGGGCTTTCACTTATTTTATAGTCATAAGCCGTCAATAAAGGAAAAAACTTCCTGTGCGCATGAGACGGTGGAAAAACGCAACCTGAGTGAAGATTAAAGACCGGTTGGTGGTTTAAATCAGCACTGTAAATCCACGATACTATCTGATCAATAGTGCAGAGTGGTAGGTGTCCGGTTTGAGAAAGGTAAAAACCACATTTGCAGATGTAGTTTAACGGTAAAACATTAGCCTTCCAAGCTGAGGTCGTGGGTTCAACTCCCATCATCTGCTTTTGAATTATTTTTTAATGATTCAATTAAAAATTTAATACGCTGCTGTGGTGGAATTGGCAGACACAAGGGACTTTAATGTTTGTACGCATATCAATGTGCGTCTGCGGTTTATTCGCAGAGAGTGCTCACAGAGAAATCTGTGAAGTAGAAGTCGGCTAAAACGGCGAAGGCACAAACAGAACGCCGTGCTAACCCATTCGGGTGAGTGTAGAGACTTTACACCGACTACCTAAGTCCGAAAGGATATGGTAAAGACCAAGTCCAGACTACAACACACATTCAGTGTGGCTATGGTAACATAGAGTAGTACGAAAATCCCTCGCTGGATACAGCATACCGGTTCAAGTCCGGTCAGCAGCATTTAACGGGATGTAGATCAGTTTGGCTAGATCACCACATTTGGGATGTGGGAGTCGCAGGTTCAAATCCTGTCATCCCGATTAAGGTTTAACGAGCCTACAAAGTCGTACCCTTACCTTATGAAGACCTTATTGTTGTGAAACAAAAAGAGTTCGCAAATAAGCATTGGAAGATGCTTGGGAATGAAGGTGCCAACATGAGCACCGTGAGCGTATCGGATGGGGTAAGGAAACTCCCTCAAAAATGCCTGTTAATGAAGTGGTAACATGGGAGCCTTTGAAGCTCTAATCGTTGGTTCGAATCCAACACAGGCAATTTGGCCCTATCGTCTAGTCTGGTCTAGGACGTAAGATTTTCATTCTTAAAACATGGGTTCGAATCCCGTTAGGGTCACTAGGTAAATCTCCTGTAGACAAGAATTAAAAGTCGAGAAGAAAATACAGCCACTATCACTGGAACACTTGGAGAACCAACTCCATCAACAAGGTTGTGAAATCCAGATGTGGATGCGTAAGGTTGAAACTACTTACCAGGACTGATTGCCTATTTTATAGTATATTTGTAAGCCCGAATAATTCAGATGGATAGAATGCGGTCCTTCTAAGACTGACGTCGGGGGTTCAAGTCCCTCTTCGGGTGTTCTTAAAATGATAATTGTTTGTAGGTTTAGAGATTATCATTTGTTCTTTTTGTTGGTTTAATTGCATATTTCTTTCGTGCAGGAATGTGCCTCCTTTGAGCAGAAAAACCTACTGCCGGAACAACACCTTTGGTGAAAGGTAACAAAGTTACCTGACTCTTGCAAGTTGTCTTAGACCTCCATTCTTTACAACTTGCAAGAGTTTCCGGAAAATAAAAAACAAGGAGGATTAAATATGTTAGTAGATAAAAATGTTTCACTTTTGGACGAACTAATTCAAGTGTCAGAAACTGCAATAGATGCACACAGATATATTGATCAACTTGAACAAGAAATTGCGGAACTAAAGAGCAATCCAGATTTAGTTAGTAAGGACAAAAATCAATATATAACAACACTTCCTCACATAATAACAACTATTTATCGTCCTTCATATAACTATGTAAAAAGCAATCAGAAATGTAATAAGTGCAAAGACGGGTTTATTAAAGTAGAAGATTCGTTTTATACAAGAACAAAGATTTGTGACTGTCAAAAGAAAGTTCTTAACTATTTTGTTCAGGAATTAAGCGCAATATCAGTATCCTGTATTGTTAATAAGGAAGAAACAGTAACATATGATTGTATTCCAAAAGGAAGTAATGATACTATTATTTCGGTAAATAGGAAGTATATTTATAACTCGTTTAATAAGAAACATTTATCATTAGATATTGGTAATGTTTTTTATACAAACAAAGAAGATTGTGAAGAATTTTGCAGGAGGAAAAATAAATGAAAATGAAGGGTGAACCACTAGAGGTAAAGTTTACGCACGTTGAAAATGGAACAATTAAAAAGACCATTGCAAGATGCACTATTCAGGATTCAAATGTACCGCTCGCTGTTTACCATGAATTTTTTGAGCTGTTTGAACCAGAGATGAATAAGGTTGTTTCATACTATCCGTCTGTAAGATTGTATGCTGAGACAACCTGTGCTCCAGATGATACATATGATCCGGTAATTGGTGAAAAAATTGCCAGGAAGAAGATTATGAAGAAATTCATGTCAATGGTTCGACAAGCCGCTGATAAAAAGATTGCAGACCTAAACAAACAGCTTGTTAAATGCACAGAGCTTAAAAAGTTTGCCGCAAAAAGTGAAATTAAAATCATTGAATATTTAAAGGATCAATGATATGAATAAAAAACCAAACAGATATTACAGCGATAAACAGGAAAAAAGAACTGCTAAGAACCTAAATGCTAAAGTACAAACAAGCAGTGGTTCAAGTAAGTTCCTAAAGGGCGATGTGGTATCATCAAACTGTTTGATTGAATGTAAAACAATGACGGAAGAAAAGAAATCGTTTTCAATTAAAAAAGAGTGGTTGGATAAAATAGATGAACAATGTTTTGCAATGGGTAAGAGATATCCAATACTTGCATTTGATTTCGGTGGTAATGAAAATTATTACATTTTAAATGAAACAGTGATGAAGAAATTCATTGAATTTTTGGATAATGAATAAGAATTAAAAGTGCTATCATAAAATACATGATAGCACTTTTTTCTAAAATTCTTAGATAAATTTTAAAAAACACTTGACTTTTTTACTTTAATATGTTATAATGTATATGTGAAATTGTAATAATTCACTATAAATTTTAGGAGGTTTACATATGCCAACATTAGCAGTTAAGCACAGACCGAAAACATGGGAAGAGGTAGTTGAACAAAATGTTATTAAAGCTATACTTCAAAATCAAATAAACAATAATACCGTTAAGAATTGTTATCTTTTCTGTGGACCAGCGGGCACCGGAAAGACGACCAACGCACGTTTATTTGTTAAATATCTAAATGGTGGATCTTTAACAAATGTAACAGAACTTGACGCTGCATCACATAATGGCGTGGAGGATATAAGAAAATTAACAGAGGATTCACATTATAAACCGATTGGAACAAAATATAGGGCATATATCATTGATGAGTGTCATGTTTTAAGTGGACAAGCTTGGCAGGCATTTTTGAAGGAGTTGGAAGAACCAACACCTACAAGTATTTTCGTTTTTTGTACTACCGACCCTCAGAAAATTCCAGCAACAATTATTTCAAGAGTTCAGAGATATGACTTTAAGAAGATAACTCATGGAGGAATTGTAAACAGACTAAAGTACATTATTGATGCTGAGAACAATGAGGGAAATAATTATACCTATGAAGAGGATGCTATTTCTTATATTGCTAAACTAGCAGATGGAGGAATGAGAGATAGCATCACTCTTCTAGAAAAAACACTTGCTTATGATCCAAAGGTTACAATGGAATCAGTAACAAAAGCTCTTGGAACATTAGACTATACAACAATGTTTGATCTAACTGATTGTATTTGTAAAATGGATAAAAAAGGAACTATAGAAATTATTGAAACAACATATAGAAACGGTCTTGATTTAAAACAGTTTATTAAGAATTATAATTATTTTGTTTTAGACCTTTGCAAATATGACTTGTTTAGAGACTTTGAATATTTGCAGATACCTTCAACATACTCAAATAGGGTTAATAAATATACCAAAGATGATTTTGCATTTTTTATTTCACTGTTAAATGAAGTCATTAATCTAAATACCACTATTAAATGGGAGTCAACACCGAAGCCAATTATTGAATCTACATTTGTACTTCTTTGCTCGGAGGGTTAAATCATGTATGTTTGTGGGCAAAAGAAACTTCTTGAAAGAATAGATAAACTCATTGATAATAACCTTTTTCCAAGGTTTATCATTCTTGTTGGAAATAGAGGTTGTGGTAAGAAAGTATTATCTGATTACATCGCAAGAAAACTCGAAGCAAATTTTGTTCCATGTGGAACAAAGGCAGACGAAGTAAAGGATGTAATTTTTAATTCATATACTGTGTCCGAAAAGACATTATATATGTTTTTTGATTGTGATGATATGTCGGTTAATGCAAAAAATGCCCTTTTAAAAGTTACAGAAGAGCCACCAAACAATTCATATTTCGTAATGACCGTAACAGATTTGTCAACAGTTTTGGAAACACTTATTAGCAGAGGAACGGTTTTTAATACAGAACCGTATACTATAGATGATTTAAAAGAATTTATTGAGTATAAAAAGTACGAATTTACTGAGGACGAGAAGAAGATTATATACCAAATTTGCACCTGTCCTGAAGAGGTAATAAACGCAAAGGATAATAATGTAAAAGAAGTATATGATCTTGCAGATAAATTTATTCAGTTTATAGGTTCCGCAAATATGGCAAACGAGCTAAAAATAGCAACGATGTTAAACCTGAAAAAAGATCAAACTGATAAAATTGATCCGGTTGTATTTCTAAGATGCATTATGTTGTGTTGTAATTCCTATTTATATGATTCTAGTAAAGACGATGTTAAGATATTTGACTCTATTATTAAGGAAACAAGCAAGGCTTTGGTCGATTTGTCAAAAAAGAGTTTTAACAAGCAGATGGTTATTGATAACTGGATTATATCAACACATCTAAAAGTATCTGGAGGTGAATTTTAAGTGAACATTGTAGAACTTAAAAAATCTATAGATACTGGAACATTTACAAACTTATATATTTTTTACGGAGAAGAATATACTATACTCGAAGAGTATATTAAGATGATAAAGAATAAGATAGGTTGTGAATGTAAGTCTTGTGAAAGTGTTTCAATCATTTATAAAACACTGAATTCAAAGTCTTTGTTTGGATCTGGAAAATGTTTGTATATTGTCAGGGATGATAAAGAATTTTTAACAGCAGAGCAGATGTGGGATATTGAAAGGAAACTAAAGCAAAAGGGAATTACCATTATTGCAAAATATGGAAATATTGATCAAAGGTCAAAGTTTAGTAAGAAGTTTTCAGATAACATGACATCATTTGACAGGTTGTCAGAAAATATACTAGCAAAGTATATTAAAAAAGACATTGACATCAATAATGATAATTGTGAATACCTAATCAATGTATGTAATGGTGATTACGGAAGAATTAAATTAGAAATTGATAAACTTGTAAACGCTTGCGAATACTTCAAACTAAAACCAGACGATTGTTTTAGAATGTGCAAAAGTGCAGATCTTTTCTATGTTGAACCAGAAGGAGAAGCATTTGAACTTGTAGACAGTATTATGACACGAAACTATAAGACAATTTATCAACTACTTGAGAAATCAAAAAGAAGAAATGATAATTGCTTCTTGATTTTTACATTGCTTCACACAAATGTAAAACAGGTATTACAACTTCAATTAGCTGGAAACCAAGGGGATACTCAAAAAGCAACTGGTTTGAATGGTTTTCAAATAAAGTCAGCAATGAAGTATGTGAATAGATATAGCTGCGAAGAACTTGTAAGATTCTTAAAGTATATTAAATATTGTGATTCCGGTATTAAACAAGGTACTATATCAGAGGATATGGCTCTTGATTATTTGTTAGTAAATGTTCTGTGAAAGGTTGGTACTGTATGAGTGAAAATGTTAAGAAACCTGATGAAACATTAGAAGAAATTATTTTTTGCAATCGTTGTGGAAAACCCCTTAGAAGTGATCTTAGTAAAAAACTTGGATACGGTCCAAGCTGTTACAGAATGTGGAAGAAGGAAAGATCACAACAACATCAATTATTTGACATAGGCGGTGACATAAAAAATGGATGATTCAAAACCAAAAAGAAATAAAGGTATAGTACAAATAGAAAAGAGAATAACAGAATTAGTAGAAATGGACATTATGAATGAGGAAATATATGTGCTGCTAAAGAAGTTAGCACATATATACATTAACCAAAATAAATTTGTTTACGGTTATAGTGGTGTTGAGGATGTATGTCATGATGTCGCTTCGGATGTTTGGTTAGCTGTTATAAATGGTCGTGTTATTAAATCTTGGATGTACTATATTGGTAAGATGATAAAAATGTCTTATGTAGCTAATCAAAGAAGAATTGAACATGAGGTCATTAACACAGAATATGACCCCAGTTACAAGTATAATATCAAGGTAATGTGTACTGGTTCATCTATGTCTTGTATTAAAGATTTTGATAATATGGAGAGAAATCTTGTTTTAGATAATGTTGCTGGAATGATACTTAAAACAATGTCTAAGACAAAGTTTAAACCGGGAACAAAAGAATATTTAGATCTGTATACAAATGTGTGTATAAATCTCGTAAGAGAACTTGATAATGAAGATTATATCTATTTCAGAATAGATAATCATATAAAACCATATGTTCAAATAGTAATTGAGCAGTTTAAAAAGGATTTCAGGAATTCTGGTTTTACAGAATCAATCGCAGATAATGTGGATGATGATTTGGAAATGCTGATAACTTCTGACGAAGCTTTAATGAAAGAGCTGAAGAAAGGATAAGTGCAATGCCAAAAACAGTGGATGAACTTGTATCAAAAATGCAAGAACAAGATGTGTATTCAATCATATGTAGTTTTCTGTATGACTTAAAAAATATACCGGAATACACAACATTATCGGAACTTTGTTACCTTTTAGATGTTAATTCTTTTTTAAAACTAATTAAGTATTTTGGTGGTCAAACAATTACAATACCTACAAAGGAGGAACTTGTAGAAACCATTCAAGTATTACTTCTTTTCCAGTATTATGAAGTAGAACACAGACCTTGGAAAGATGCTGTAACTCTTGCTGGGTTCGATAGTAATCGTGGTAAGGGTGCTGGTAATAAATTAAACAGGTTAAAAGAAACATTGGAAAAGTATAATTTTGGAAATAGAAATTATTGAGGTGATTAGTATGAATAAAGTAATACCTACAAGTTGCAGTCATATGTTACAATATTTAACAGATAATACACCAAAGGATGTTTTCTTTAATCAATGCGTTCAAAAAAGATTGACAAATATGTATGCAAAGGCCGATGAGGAGTATGACAACGAGTTACATAGCCTTGAGGTTGGAATTGACTATAATGATTTCGGGCAAGTTAAACGATGTGTAACTAGGCTTATGCGGTTAATGAAAAAGAATAGAAATTCTTTAATACAAACTATAGAGAGGATGGTTTAAGTTGGCTAGATCAAAAGGCAGTCTATCGACAGATGAGGCGAAAAAGATGTGTAAGGATCTGGAACTACTACTTGATACAAGTTTCAAATATAATTTCAACTGTTTACGATTTATTGAACTATTACTTTGTCAGAATATATGTGATCAATTAAATGAAGCAAATATTGAAAATACATTAGATGTTATTACAGAAATAGAAATACCACTTATTGGAACACTGAAAATAACTCCAAGAATTTTTCATGAAAAGCACGGTGTTACAGATGAACCGTCTGTTCATTTTGATTTCGAGTTTAAACCTACTAGCGGATTCAAAACAGATGTTTTACAGGCATATACATATAAAGATTCTGGAATTGGTGATGTGTTTGCACACCTATATGGTGACAGGCTAAAAGAGTTATACAAAAATCTCCAAGAGGGGTGATTAAAGGTGCAAGAAACAGAAACAAAATTACAGTTAGGTGACAATGAATCATCCGCATATTATATGATGGAACAATTAGCACAAAATTCAGAAGTTGTTAATCTAGATATTAACGGAGATAAATTAGTTGAAAGAACTAAACTGTTTATGGTGTCTCACGCAAGACAACAATTAAATAGAATTATTAAAATGACAAAATTCATGGAAAAACTTGAAAATAAATTCATGGATGCAGTTAATAGTCGTGTAGACGAAGAACCTGGTAATATAGCAATGATTTCAATGGCTATGGAAGTTGTAACAAAATGTCTAGAATCAGCAGAATCAGAGGTATTTCAAATTCTAAAGGATGATAGGCTACAAAACATAGTTATAAATACTACTAATATAATAACACCGGATGGAAATTCTGCAACTATTATTGATGCGGATTCGAGAGATGAAGTTAGAAATCTTGCATCAAGTTTATTACAACAACTATCAGATTTATCAAATGTAAAAGAAGAACAAGAAAACGGAGATGAAGAAAATGTTTGAAGTATTTCAAAATCTACATGATAATAGACAAAGTGACAGTATTCCATATTTCTCATTCTATGATAATAACGGAGATCTAATTAAGGGAAATATAGAAGTTTCTGTTGATGAAGATGGCCAGTTTAACTCCCTAACAACAGAGGTTGGTGGGGAGACAATTATATATCCAAAAGGAACATATTCATATGTAACAGAATGTTTATATGCCCTTGGAATAGGATTTTTACTCCCCGGAGATGTTGTAAAATTAAAGATTGATGAATTGAAAACATATGAACTTAATTTTGGATGGCACACTAATGTATCAGGTCAAACAATATACTCATGGTATCTTACAGAGCTACCAGAAGAAGATTATTTCTATAATGAGCGAAATGGAATTTTCAATTCTGCCGATCTGGTAGACATGAATATTGAAAATAAACAAATTCTGACATTTTATAAAGAATATTTAGATACTATAGAGGTAGTTACCTTTAAAAAAGACAGGGTATCTTTTAACGTGATTTAAGAGAGGGTGTTTGAATTTGGCACTACCAGAATCAAAGAAAAAAGAAATACGGGAATACCCATCATATCCAAGAGTAACTAAATTGACAGAACCTTTGTTAGTTCGCCCGGATAGGTTATCTTTATTAGTAAATGATACAATGTTTTATGCGAAAATAAAGTTAGGAATGGCAGCAAAAGGTTTTTTAATTTATGTTTCTGGATTAGGAATTCCAATCTACGACAATACAAAATCAGGCAATTCAAAAGTAGATCTTTATACGGAGTATGGAATTGGAAGAGGAATGACTGAAACTGCTGAATACAATGCAATTTTATCTAAAGCTAAAAAATGGTTAGATGATCTTGAAATTGAAATTGCAGATCAGGTAAATGACAATCCAATTAAAGCCGCTATTGATAGACTAAACTGGCAGCAGCATTATGATACAACTGGATCAAATACTGACTTTGTGGAAGAATTTAAAGAGAATGATTTTGCAGAAGTTAATATTGATTGGCGGAACATAGATCATGGAAGCGGTGTTGAAGTAGATACAATTCCTGTAACAGTTGAAAACGCTGTTGAAACTATAACTGGAGTAGACCCAGATATTCCAGGACCATCTCCAAGAGGAACATTGTGGACAGTTACTAACCAAATAAAGAAGTTAGATGACAATATGAATAAAATAGGTGTTGACAATACAGCAGGAACACTCTATTATATTGGTGACGCTTTATTAAATAGAAGTCTATCTACTCAGAAATCTGTATATATGGGATTACAAGATGTTAAAACTCAAACAGGTAAAGTCGCAACTAACCTTAAAGCTGATAATGATACATACACTATTTCTAAGGCACTTAGAGAACAAACTGATGACAGTGTTTCAAAATCTATTGATAATGCTAGAGTTACAATATCAAATGATATTCAAACATTGTCTGGTAAGGTAGACATTACTAATAACAAGTTAGACACTATAAATGGAAATATTCTAACAGCTAGCGGAACACTAACATCTATGGATGGAAAACTAACAACTATTGATGGAAGACTTTATGCGTCAGATGGTCAGACAATCGGTAACACCACACGCTATATACGTCAACTATTAGATAATGTTACATATGGTGGAGATGCTATTAACGTCAATAATACAAACTGATCATTTTAATTTTGTTCGTTGTAAAAATAAATTTATTCAAAAAGGTGATGAATAAATGAGTAACATACTTGAAATAAATAACTGGAACCAATTAGTTTCAGCAAAAGCAGATAATGAAAATCTAAAAATATTGGTAACAAGATATAACGGAGAAGATCTAATAGGAACTAAAATACAAATAGTAAATTATCTAACTAATGATATTTATCTAACACTATTTGCAAATGTTTTATATTCAGATATTATTCCTGTAACCGCTTCAATGCCAGAAGAACAAACAGTTGCAATTCTAAATTCTTATGGTTTTCACATAAGAATTTCACAACCTGAAGTTCTATCAGAAAATGTTGTAACAATTCTAAGAGGACTATACGCAGAAGGATATAGATATGTATATAAGGATTATGTTCATCAAGAAAATCCAATAATTAAAAATAAGTATGTAATCTATGTTTCTAAAGAAATAGATCTTAGACAAAAGGGTTACAATATCACAAATATGCCGGATTATATTGAAGATGAATGGGATTGGTGCAGAGCTTTTAAAACATATCCTATTGAAGATCTAATTGAAAACGGAACTGTAGATAACGGCGTTGAATAAAATTGGATTATCTATTTAGTAAAGTAGTAACT
Organism: Methanobrevibacter sp.; assembly: GCA_017646885.1. Next base: position 137,051 of record JAGCLR010000363.1, read on the forward strand.
AACATTCCGGAACAATTTGAAATATCTTGTTATTATATTATAGACAATCATCTAAAGTTCATATCACTATACCAAAATAAATATTTTTACTTTCATTATGTTGATTCGTATAAAGTGGAAGAGTTTATACAGAAATCACAGAATGAGTATGAGTTCGATGTTTATGTACTTAAAACATCAAAACCAATTATTTCACAAAAAAGTGAGATAGAAGTAGTCAATAAAAAAGAATCAAGGGTTGTCACTGTAAAAACATACAGTGGCAATCCTCTTGAAAAGAAGAAAAAGCAAAAAGAGGAAAAGACCATAATAACAAGGTATCAATCAAATGGTAAAAAACTATTTTGAGGGAGTTGATGCCTGATGGCAAAGCAAACAAAAAAGCAAGAATATACACCGGACGATGCACCGGAAACACTTCATGAACACTCATTTTATGGTTTTAAACTAGACGAAGATCAAACATACTTTAGAGATTGCATTTGGGATAAAAATAAAATTCTGATCTTTTGTGATGCTAAGGCCGGAACTGGTAAAACACTTATGTCATTCGCAACTGCAAATTTATTAGTTGAATATGGATTTTACAATAATATAATCTATGTAGTAAGCCCGTATGGAGAAAGTAAACAAGGATTTTTACCTGGGGATATAACAGAAAAATCTGAGGTATATTTTGAACCAATATATCAAGCTATTATAAAATGTAACTTATTTCCTGAAAAAGTTATATACAATGAATCATTAACTGCAAGAACAGATAAGCAAGAAGCTACGGGATATGTTAAATGTTTAACACATACATATTTAAGAGGAACTAACTTTGAAAATTCGGTTGTGATATTAGATGAGAGTCAAAATTACAGTTTTGACGACTTAAAGAAAACATTAACTCGTGCTAATGATAATTGCAAGATAATTGTCATTGGACATAAACTACAAAGGGATACAAATGACTCTTCTTGTGGGTTTGAAAGATACATTGATTATTGTCAGCAAACAAATGATAACAGTTTTGCGGTTTGTAAATTAACAAAGAATTATCGTGGTAAAATAAGTCAATGGGCAGATAATTTGTACTAATTAAATAAAGATGTAAAAAGCAACCCTCCTAAGTAAGAAGGTTGCTTTTTTTGTTTAATACTATTGACAATTTTCGAAGTTTATGTTATAATTTATTTGTAAAATTATCTTTCTTTAAGGAAGTGATGACAAGTTGGACAGTATTTATCTAGAGTTTTTTGAAACTCTGCCAAAACACGCATTAGTACCTCTAATACAATTAGTGCCAAATAAATTTGAAATAATAGACACAAAATTACTTGCATATGTATTTGTGCAACATGGTATACTGAAAAAGAAGGTTACTGATAACTTAAAAGAGGCCGCTGATAAGATAGTTAAGCAACAGCTCAAAACACTTCCTTCAAAAAATGAAACATCGTCAGAACTTAAAGATATGAAATTATCTAAAGAGTGTGAATACCTAATAAAGAATTTCCTGTACTTTAAGAATAAGTATTCAGAAACAATAACATCTGATGTAATGACAACATACATATCATATATTATGATCTCGGATGACAAGTTAAAGTGCTTTAAGTTTTTTGATGATTGCTTATATGTAAAGGAAAAACAAAATGTAAAAGATGAGTTGTACTTACAAATATATAACTTTGCTGGCTCTAACTTGTCAGAGGTATTAAAGAACTTCGGTGAATACTTGACGGACCCACTATTCTATCAACAGTACGATTGTGCGTTCAGAGATAAAGAAATACAAGATACATTATCAATACTATGTAGGTTAAATAAATGTAATGTTATTCTTGTTGGAAATCCAGGTGTTGGAAAGACAACAATAGTAAATGGAATTTGCAATATAATTCAGTCACCGGAATGTCCAAAATATTTACAAGGTTACAATGTGTTTGCACTTAATATAAATAAAATAATGAGCGGAACAACATATAGAGGAGATCTTGAAAAAAGGTTAGACGATGTATTAACAGAACTAAAAAAGCAAGATAATGTAATTCTATTCATAGACGAAATCCATACATTATTCAGTAAAGATGGCGAGTTAGCACCAGTGCAAAATGTTTTAAAACCGTACCTAACTGAATCATCAAAAGTAATAGGATGCACAACAAATTCAGAGTATAAGACAATAGAAAGTGATAAAGCATTTGAGCGAAGATTTTCAATAGTACGAATAGAAGAAATGTCAGAATTATCAACAATAGAAACAATAGAGAAATGTAAACAAAAATATGAAGAATTCCACAATGTCGCAATATCTAGAACAATGGTTCGAAGAATTGTGTCCATGTGTTCATTATATATTAAAAACAGATACTTCCCAGATAAGGCGTTTGACATACTGGATAAGTCATGTGTTCGGTGTAAATTGTTAGGTAGGGAAGAGTTAAGTGTTGAAGATGTTGAAAATACAGTATATGAATTCTGTAACATAAACCCAACATCCTTATCAATAGATAAAATAAATAATGCGCAAGAAACAGTAAAAGAAGTAATAATAGGTCAAGAAGAAGCAATAAACACAGCATTTAACTGTATTAGAAGATATTGCATAGGAGTAAATGATAAAAGAAAACCTATAGGAAATTTATTATTTGTTGGTCCTACCGGAACAGGCAAAACAGAATTATGCAAACAAATAGCGAATAAAATATTTACACCTGAGTGCTTTATCAGGTTTGATATGTCGGAATTTATGGAGTCACATTCAGTATCAAAACTGATTGGATCTCCACCAGGATATGTAGGTTTTAATCAGGGAGGATCGCTAACAGAGTTAGTTAAACATAATCCATTTTCAGTAATACTATTTGATGAAATAGAAAAAGCACATAAAGATGTAATAAATATACTGTTACAAATAATGGATGACGGTAGACTAACAGATTCTTTTGGAACAACTGTAGATTTTTGCAACTGTCTAATAGCAATGACATCTAATATAGGATGCAAAGAATATATGAATAAAAATACACTGGGCTTTTCTGATTCAGCAACAAGAGATACCTCAATCATCAAAAATGAAATAAATAACTATTTCAGGCCAGAATTTCTAAACAGACTTACAAATATAATCTATTTTAATACTATAACAAAAGATGTATTTACTACTATATTTGATATGGAGTTTGAAAACTTCATTAGGCGGTATATGGATGTTGGTATTAAGCTAACACTTCCAGAAGATGTAAAAATGTGGATTAAAAGTAAATGCTTTGATGAAAAGAATGGTGTTCGTTTTGTTAAGAATAAAATAGAAAGTTTAATAGAAAATGAGCTGTTCTGTAATATAACAAATGACAATAAAAATTATAACTTCCATTTAACAGACAATAAACTTGTTTGTAAGAAAGGAGAATGCTAATGAAAAGCAGAATCGTACAAAATCAGTTTCAATCTATAATTAGTGACGGTTACAGACGAATTGAAACTGAAAACGGAACTAAGATAGAATTTTCTTCTTTATTTAAAGAACTTATAAACGCACAAGCCCCAGAAATAATTTTTACTGACTGGGTTATTCTAGAATCAGGTGAATGGACTGTGAACGCAGAACATGAGGATTCTAAAAGAAAACTTGCAATAGTCGGTAAGAATGTGAATGATTGTATTCAAAAAGCAAAAGACTGTTTTGAAGGGAGATAATGAATATGTCAAGTCCAGGAAATGGTTTACCAGATGGGTACGATTTAACTGCGTATAAAGCAGAAAGTAATACAGGAGAAGGTTCACAAGCTGAACCATTTATTCCAACAACCTGTAATGGTTTTATGTGGGCAGTTTTACAGACAAATAAATATGTTAAATTGACAACACTACTAGATTTTAGCAGGGACGATAATTATAAAAACGGGATTACCACATATTTAAACATAAGTTGTGCTAGGTTATATGCAGACACAACTTTAGCCGATGGTAATTTACCAGGTATAAATGGTCTTATTGTGAATGCGGCACATTTTATATGGCTGAAAACATCTAATAATCAAACTATTGATAACGTAAGTTTTTTGAATTGTATTTGGTCAAGAGCAAATGAAGCACTTTGTGTTTGGTGGAGATGCGAAGCCGGTAATTGCACAGTCACAGGTTGTGTATTCAGTTTACTTATAAAACAAAATGATCATTATCCAATGTTTGAATATTCGGGTACGCTCGGAATACAATTTATATCATGTTCTCAATATTTTACATTTTCTGGAGGCATCCGCGCATGGACAACAAACGATAATAGTCAGGTAGCTGCATTAGGGTATACAAGACAAAATTGCACCATTCAATTATCAAACTATGTGTATAGACCTGTATCCTCAAGTATTGCTTCAGGTGTTACTTTTATAGGTAATAATACAATAAAGAATTCTACAATATATGGTGATGTATATTTAGTTATATCGTCCACTGATGATAATGTAAGAGTTAATAAAGTAGACCATATATGTCTTGCGTTAAATCTTACATATGAAACAAATCGGGGATATCCAGTATTAGTGTGGAACAATCAAAGTAACTCTATTATTGTAGACAAGGATATTATAGATGCAAATATTTCGTGCCCAACAGCAGCAGGAGTTAATTATCTAACAACAGCACAAATGAAATCCGATACATATCTAACACAAATAGGATTCTTACCATAAAAATAAAGGAGTGATAAATATGCCAGGAAGTCTAACTCCGATATGGGAAGATACGAATTGGGGATCGTATGACAATTATTTAGAGGAATATCCAGTTCCGATATCAGCGCAAGTGATAAGTGTTTTTGATCCATCAAAAGTTTACAGTGTTTGGGCAGCAGATACACAATTAAGTGGTTATGTATCTCCAAAAAGTGCTCCAAATCTTTATAGATTAGGTGCATTTGCTAATCTACCGGATTTAAGAACACTAACTCTTCCATTATCAGTTAAAAAACTAGGAAGATATAGCTGTTATAATAGTGGTGTAAGGTCAGTTTCAATGTCACCAACAGTAATATATTATTCAACAACTTTCCCCTCTACTTGTCAAATACACTTTTATACATTAGCTGGATATACTGTTACACCACCAACAAAAAGAACTTATCAAGTAGGTGAAACATTTGACCCAACTGGAATGGTAGTAACTTGCACAGTATCAGATGGAATTCATGTTACAAATATTGTTACAGAACAAAGAAATACACTAGCCGGAGAACTAGGTGGATATATAGTAAATGTAGATCTATCAACAGTTGGTGAAACAACAGCAGATGTATATTGTGGAGATAGGTTAATTAGTCAAATAGCTATCACAGTAACATCATAAGTGAATAGTAACAAAAACACAGATCATTCGGTCTGTGTTTTTTGTTGAGCTTTTTATCGAATAACCTCTTGACAAAATAAAAAATATGTGTTATACTATATATAACAACAAAGAAAGGAATTTATAGATATGAAAAAGAAATTTTGGTCAACAATTTACAACATTTTCAGTTCACTTGTAATTTACAATTTTGTTCTGCTATGTTTTTTAGGATATCTACTTTCAAAGAATATGATACTATCGTTTGTTCTAATGATCGCAACTGTTTTATGGTTTTATAGCCTTTTAATTGAGCTGCTTCATTTGTTTGGTTTTTTACATGATAAGGAGTAATTATAATGGCAAGTTTTAAGGATATTCCTCAGTTCACTTATGGATCTTATGAGGTGGATATTCATATTCGTCACCTTGAAAAAATGTTAAAGTCCTACGAAGAAGATTATAATCTTGAACTTAATCCTGATTTTCAGAGAGGTAATGTTTGGACGGAGGATCAGCAGATTAAGTTTGTTGAATTCTTCCTTCGCGGTGGAAAGTCTGCAAGAATTATTTATTTCAACATTGGGGAGTGGTCTTTCAAAAAGGACACAGACATTCCTCAAATGGTTTGCGTAGATGGACTTCAGAGACTTACTGCTATTCTTAGATTTCTTCACGGTGAAATTCCTGTTTTCGGACATTGCATTAGTGAATATGAGGATAACATTCCACTTGATCACACCCTTAAATTTAATATCAATAATCTCGCATATAAAAAGGATGTTTTGAAGTGGTATGTAGAGATGAACTCTGGTGGAACTGTTCACAGCAATGAAGAGATTGATAGAGTTAAGAAAATGATTGACGAGGCAGAATAATTACGAAAAGAGTAATAGGAATTTTACAAAGAGAATTAAAAAGTCTTGAGGAACGAGTAGAGTATTTCAAAAAACAAATTGAGTATAACGAGAAAGAACTTAACTTCTTTGAAGGAAAAGATTTTCGTGATTACATAGAAAGAACTTACAATGAATTCGATAAGCAACATATGTATAATGCAAACAGCGAGAAGGTTTATTGCTTGAGATATGGTCTGGAAAAATATAAAGATAATCTTAGATCATGTTATGAAGTAATAGAGGAATTAAACACCGCAATTAAAATTCTTGAAGGAAAAAAGTGATTAAAATGTCAATATTTTTATCATGGATGGAAGGATATCCAATTTTAGACAATAAGACAAGATATTTGTTAGAACAATATGAATCATGGTGTTCTTCATGTGGAAAATCAGGAAATTGTGAAAACTATCATTGTCAGGAATTAAAAGAACAAATTAAGATCAAATTCTACAGAAAAACCGATAAAAGAAAAATGCTTCTTGTAAGAAATAAAATTTTTGATATAGTAACCGTAAGGCATATATTCCATGTAGTAGATGATGCCGATCAAAGATTAGAAGATGTAAAGAAAGAATATTATCAAGACTATGCAGAACTTCCAGGTGATGAATTTTTATTCTTCATAGGATATCAATCAGTAATTGATTTTCTAAATAAGGATAAAACAGCATCAGAGTTGCAAGAAAATGAAAGGATTAAGTTTAATGAAAAATCTAAAAAGAATTGAACAAATATTCTATATATCAGTAGAATTATTTCTAGGAGTTTATTGCACAATATCTTCTCTAAAAACAGATAAATTCTCACAGTCAATGCTATTCACAATAATTGCAATAGCATTGTATATGATTTCGTTTCGATCAGTTGTAAAGTTGATTTTGAAGATTATTGCTGACGACTATTTTTATGAGGATAAAGAAAAGCGTTGTTAAAAATATACAAAAACCTCACATAAAGTTTGTGAGGTTTTTCTTTTCTATTTTTGAAAATGCTCTTGACTTTTTTCTTAAAATGTGTTATACTATATATAGTAAATGATACACACAACCGAAAGGAGTTAAACATGGATTTCACAAAGTTAATGATAATAACAGGAATGACAATGAAAGATTTGCATGAAATCCCGAAAAAAGCTCTTTACAATATAATCAAGGTGATGGAAGATAGACTTTATGGTTCTTGGCTTCCGGAAGCACAGAGAACTGATATTGAATATCAAATTAACTGCTATAATGAGCTGATGCTTACGGCGAAATGAGGTGTAATTATGAAGGCTTATACTGTTCATTACAGATTAGATGGAATAGGATCTGAAGAATTATCAATTTCTTTTCTCGCAAAGAATAAAGTAGATGCATATGATAAAGCCGTTTATGAACTTATTCCTCAAATGCATAAACATCCACCTTATCATGCATATGTTTATTCTGTTACATACCAGAACGGGAATGAAAGAATATTTAATGATGCAGGATGCCCTGAATAAAAATCCTTATTTTAACTAACTAATTGTGTGAGACACAATTTACTGTAGAAAATCAAGATTTTTGTGGAGGAGAAATTAAAATGGAAGTTTATATTCTCACAAAATATGACACGGATATAGAAGAATATGTAATTGTAAAAGTCTTTGATGAATTGTGGAAAGCGACAGAATATGTTTATTGCTTTTCTGCATTACATTATGGACAAGATGGTGTTAGCTATACAGAAACACCGGGATATTGTTCCTACACTGTTCAGACAAAGAACGGTGAAGATGTAAACTTCATTTGTTCTTTGTGGGAAGTTGAATAATACGAGGATTATTATGATGACTAGATATGTTTATTATTTTTCGTTTGATCATAAAAGAATAGGAAATCTGTTTTCAAAAGAACAAGATGCAAGGGAATATGCAGCGAAATGGTTGTTTTATAATTATAAATACCGAACAGAAGCTAATGTTTGGATTCCTGATATAGTATCAGGCAAAGTTTCAGAATTTGATTTTGCATCTGGCGGTCATGTTCACATAGGAAGCTTGGAAGTTGAATAAAAGGAGAACAAAATATGAAAATAATAAAAATCAAACAACCAGTAATTACAATCCCAGTCAGTGTAACGGTAAGGGAAGTTGATCCAGCACTTCCGGAATATAAAGATCTGTTTCCAGGAATGCCAGAACCTTTCAAGGATGTCGTAATCAAGGAAGGCATACCCTTTGAAAATATTGATTTAACTGCAATGTGAGGTAAAGTTATGAATAAAGATGATGTTGAAATGTTGAAATCATTATGTGAGATAAAATCACAGCTGGATGAGATTCCATGTATAAGTGACATGGAAGCTAAATCTAGATTGTCTTATCTACAGAAGATCAACGAAATAATCAATGAACTCGAATCCGATGAAAGGAATAAAAGATGAATATTTATAGACTTACAATTTGTAAAATAGTGGAATATCAATATAAAGACCAATGGGAAGAGTGGTTCCTGACAGAAGAAGATATGAAAAAATATAAGTGTGAGTATGAAAATAATCACAGAAGAGAAAATGGCAAATATATCCCGAATATTACAAATATTTCATATTATGAAGATACAATGACATTAGAAGATGCAAGGGAATTAGGTACATTATCAGTAGATGATTTCGAGAGATTGTTTAACGTGGATGTAACAAATTTATTAAAAGAAGAAACTGATTGGTATCTCGATGAACATGGTGAAATCAGATGTTCTTATTGTGATGAAAAATCTTATGTTCAAGATAAACGCCCTAAAAGAGAGTGTTATTGTTCTATTTGCGGGCATAAAATGTCAGATAATATCTTAGATGGGAAGGATAATTTATGACTATATATGTAGTAAGAAAACATTATCGTCTAATTCTTCAAAATGGAACTGATGTTGAATTAAACGATATATGTAATATTTGTGAGGATTTAGAGACAGCAAAAAGCACATTTGAATATCAAAAACCAGTCATTCATAATGAGTTTGTAGTAACTCAGGCAAAATCAATTACACTGGTTTTAGAATATTATGATACAAAAACCGGAGAAATTCACATAGTTAAAGAGTATCTTATTTAAATAAAAAGGAGTAATGTTATGGTAGAAAAAGTAATTAAGTACATTCTTACAGATGGTGAAAACTACGTTGTAAATTCTAATGGAAATATTCTAGCAAAAACAAAACCAGATGCTTTTATATGGAATACTAAAGAAGCCGCTGAGAATGCAAGAGAATATTCTACAAATAAAAAAGTAAAGGCAAATTTTTATGTAGAAGAACTAGAAACCTATATATCAGATGTTCCTGGTTATATTGAAATGGAAATGAAAACTGTTCTTGAATTTTATGATATTGTAAAAGATTGTGCAGAATCATTTGATTCAATGGTAGAACAGTTGTCTAAAATAGATAAAGAACTTTCAGACATAGATCATTTTATTGAGTTTACGGAATTGAACGATAGAGATGGATATAAGATTTATAAAAGGCAACATGAACTCAGAAAGATAAGAAGAGAGTTAAAGTACAATATCAAAGTCGCTAGTGACATTAACTCACAACAAATTGATCCTGATGTTTTACTAAAACTTACAAATTACTTTAAGACAAGAAGATATATTCCAAAAGTTACAGATTTCAGCGATATTCTAAAATAATTTAGCAATAAAATAACAACATTTAGTAGTCACATATTTGTGAAATTACTAGATGTTGTTATTTTTAGTATTTCAGACATAAAAAATTTCATACCATTTCACATAACACTTTGTAGAAAAAGTAGAACTTAAAAACTGTTCTTGTTTTATCCTAAAAATTAAAAATAAACTCTTTCCAAAAACACTTTACTAAAACCAAATAGAGTTTGGGTGGAGGATAATTATCTATTTTTAGGAGATGATCTTATGTATCAAGTAAAAAAGCGCAATGGGGAATTAGAACTATTTGAACTATCAAAAGTAAAATCAGCAATAAAAAGAACATTTGAATCTTGTAATAGAAATTATCAAGATAGTATAATAGAAACAATAGCAATGAGATCAATAGCAAATGCAGAAACAAAAATAAAAGAATCTGTTTTATCAGTTGAAGATATTCAAGACAGTGTTGAAAATATCTTAATGGGTTATGGATATGAGGATGTAGCTAAAGCATATATTCTATATAGGAAACAACATGAAAAGGCGAGAAATGCTAGAGAAACCTTGTTGGATTATAAAAAAACAGTTGAAAAGTATACGAATAACACAGATTGGCGAGTAAAGGAAAATTCAACTGTTACTTATTCTTTAGGGGGTCTTATCCTAGGTAACTCAGGGGCAGTTATTGCAAATTATTGGCTATCCGAGATATATGACGATGAGATTTCAAATGCGCATAGAAATTGTGATATTCACATTCATGATTTATCCATGCTTTCTGGGTACTGTGCAGGGTGGTCTTTAAAGCAACTTATTAAAGATGGATTAGGCGGTGTTCAAGGTAAGATAACATCTAATCCAGCAAAACATCTTTTTACCCTATGTAATCAAATGGTGAACTTCCTCGGATGTTTTACAGACGACACTAGAATTGTACTTTCCGATGGTACAAAACCAACTATAAAGGAAATGTTAGAATCCGGTAAACAAGAGTGGATGGTTAAATCATATGATCCAAAAACAAATAAAATCATAGATTCAAAGATGGATAACTTACATAAGACAAGAACAGTGGATGAATATATGGAATTAGAATTTGACGATGGTGATATTGTGAAATGCACACCAGACCATAAGTTTTATACATATAATCGTGGTTGGGTTGAAGCGAAAGATTTAACAGAAGAAGATGATGTTGCAAATATTAAAACAAGAAAATATATAGTATACAAGGTAACAAATGAAGATACAGGTGAATTTTATATTGGATCTCATATAACATTTAACAAGAATGACAGTTATATTGGATCCGGAAGATATATTCAGGATAATAAAGAAACGACAACTTTCAAAAAAGAAATATTGGAAGAAGTATTTAATAGAGAAGAGTTAAGAAAAAGAGAGTTTTATTATATTAACCATTATAAGAATGATCCTTTGTGTAAAAATAAAGTACACAGTATAAACCGCGGATTTGATAATATAAACGAAAACAATAGTATTTTTGAAGATGACACCCTATTAGGATTTTGTGTTTATAAGGATAATAAAGCTCGTTATGTAACAGACATAAATTCATTAGTCGCATTACAAGAAAATGGATTTCTTATTTGTGGTCCATCTGAAATCTATAACGATGGAGTAATAGATTACCATGTGTCTGAGATAATGGATACTTCTGGTCTGCATAAAGGCATGAGGGAAATATCCTTGTATAAATGTAGTATGTTAGGTAAAAAACATACAGAAGAAACAAGAAAAAAGATGAAAGAATCTCAGTCTACTAATGCTGTTGTTAGAGGAATCCACATAAGTCAAGGAATAAATAAAGTAGGCGAAGATGGACTAACCTCTGCACAAAGAACTCAACGAAGGGTTGGTTCTGACGGATTAACACATCATCAAAGAATAATGAAAAAACAGCTAGAATCCGGAAATAACAATTTTATTAAAAATAATCCAAATTATATAATTTGTGAAAATGGAAAATCTTTACCACATAATACTAATATGAAACGAGTTCAAGAAGGAACCCATAATTTTTTAGTTACAACTAACATGGGTTGTCATAACAAAACACTCCCTAAACGAATAAAACAGATATTAGAATATTTTGGTATGTGTATGTCATGGGATGTATCCGTGAAAACCTTTGAAAGTTTCTGTGATACATACCCTGATTGGACAGGAAAATTTAATTATGATGGTTTTTTGTATACTGTTAGAAAAGCAATAGAAAGAAATAACCTTACTGTGACTATAACCGGGGGTGTTTTATAATGAAAGTAGTAAGAAAATCAATTATAAAGGAAACAAAGGATGTTTATTGTGGAACCGTTCATAATGATTTTCATGGATTCTTTGTTAATGACGGTAAATTAGTTCATAATTGTTTACAAAATGAATGGGCAGGGGCACAGGCATTTTCAAGTGTAGATACATATCTAGCTCCATTTGTAAAAGTAGATGATCTATCGTATAAAGAAGTAAAGCAATCTATTCAGTCTTTAGTATTTGGATTAAATACACCGTCTAGGTGGGGTTGCCAAGCACCGTTCACAAACTTCACATTTGATTGGGTAGTCCCAGATGATTTAGCGGAACTTAATTGTATCGTAGGTGGAGAGGAACTAAACTTCAAATATAAAGATTGTAAACGTGAGATGGATATGATAAATAAAGCGTTTATGGAGGTTATGATCGAAGGGGATGCAAATGGAAGAGGATTCCAGTATCCAATACCAACTTATTCTATAACAAGAGAATTTGATTGGGATGAAGATTTTCCTAATAATAAACTTCTTTTTGAAATGACTGCAAAATATGGGATTCCATATTTTAGTAATTATATCAATAGTGATTTAAATCCTTCAGATATTCGTTCGATGTGTTGTCGTTTACGTTTAGATCTTAGGGAGCTTAGAAGAAAATCTGGTGGTTTCTTTGGTAGCGGTGAAAGTACCGGTTCCATAGGTGTTGTAACACTTAATATGCCCAGATTAGCATATACAAGTAGAACAGAAGAACAATTCTTCGAAAAATTAAAAAGATTATTGGATATATCTGCTAGAAGTCTTCATATCAAAAGAAAGGTTGTTACAAAATTATTAGATCAAGGTTTGTATCCTTATACAAAAAGATATCTTGGAAAATTTGATAATCATTTTTCTACCATTGGATTGGTAGGTATGAATGAATGTTGTTTGAACGCTTGTTGGTTAGGAAAAAATATAGAGGACGAAAAATCTTATAACTTTACAAAAAAAGTATTAGATTTTATGAGAAATAAGTTATCCGATTATCAAGAGATGTACGAAGGGGAGTTATATAATCTTGAGGCAACACCCGCAGAAAGTACAGCTTTTAGATTTGCAAAACATGATAAAGAAGATTATCCAGATATTATAACAGCAGGAGATAAAACAGATGGATCTCCATATTATACAAATAGTTCTCATCTTCCAGTAGACTATACAGAGGATATCTTTACAGCATTAGACCACCAAGATGACTTACAAACCAAGTATACATCTGGAACTGTATTCCATGCATTCCTCGGTGAAAAACTTCCATCATGGCAATCTGCGATGACACTGACTAGAAAAATAGCAGAGAATTATAAACTTCCTTATTTCACATTCTCCCCAACATATTCTATCTGCCCTGATCATGGATATATAAAAGGAGAAGAATGGAATTGTCCAGAATGTGGTAAAAAGACAGAAGTATATAGTAGAGTTACCGGATACTATAGAGCTGTTCAAAACTTTAATGATGGTAAAGCACATGAATTTGCCGATAGAAAAGAATATAAGGTAAATTCAGATTCTTTATCAAAACCTGAAAATGAATGTGGGTCTTGTAAAACAGACTATACCGAACTTCCCAAAACAGACATAGAACCAGATATTGAAAATACAGTAAGAACTATTCTGGCAGGAACTAGAAAACCAATGCTATTCACCACATCAACCTGTCCAAATTGTAAAATGGCAAAAAAGTTTATTTCAGAAGCAGGATTTGATTGTGATATACTTCTAGCAGAAGAAAATCAAGGGTTAGTTAAACTATATGAGATCACTTCTGCACCGACAATGATTGTATTTGATGACGGTAAACCTGTTAAGATTCAAAATGTATCTAATATTAGAAAGTTTTTAGAAGAGAATAAGTAATTAAATTTTAGTAATATCACACAAACATAATGAATTATTTTCTGCTATGTTTGTGTGATATTTTTTATCATTTACTATTGACATTTTCGATAAAATGTGTTATACTATATATAAATATAATACTTTTAATGCACTAAATTTAAATAAAAAATAAATATTTTTCTACTATATATATTGATAAGGGGAGGGAGTTTGTGTGATTAAAATCCCAACAAAATACAAGAATAATTTTCTCAATTCTCTATGTAAACTAATGACAGGTGCAAGCATTGACAAGAAGAGTATGAGTGAATTTGAGATTGAAAGAACCAACCTGGATTTTGGTGGCGATTATATTTTATTCATAAACAATGTTAAATACAACATAAATGCATTTACGGATAAAGCTACAGCAAGATATGTGTATGATAATATTGATATAATGGATTATTTTTATGATGATACTGAAAAATTTGACACCTTAGTAGGCGATATATCTAAATATATTACTAAAAAGTATAATGTTCAAATCTCTGATTTTAGATATATCTGCATGAAACATTCTTATATACAATATATTGCAAATATTAAGACCTCTCCGCAAAAACAAGATATAATTAAACAGATAGAAAGGAATATGTAATATGAAATTAAGAATAGAAGAAGAATATAAAAATGTATTTTATATTGACTTGATAAAAGAGGGATTTCCAAATAGTTTGTGTGAGGATCAGGTTTTACCTGATGAAACAATATTACCAAAGAATAGATATTCCGATCCTGTAGATACTAGAAATTTTCTGTCGTTGTATTTAGAACCACTTGCACAAAAGATAAAGAAGTTAAGGTACATTAAAAATGCATATGTTCATTCATCAAAAGATGAAGATATTGACGGTATGTCTAATTATGTTAGGATAGAGTTTAATCATCCTACTGGAATATCAGACGAAGAAATTCATAATTTTTATTCTTATTCAATTCGTTTTTCAGACCATAAACATGATGAGGCAGAACAAAATAGAGATGTAATTGAAAGTTATGAAATAGTCGGTGAAAAACCTAAAGATTTACCAAACATAGGATGGGAAATATTTATGGATTATGTTGAGGATATAAAAGCTGAGATAAGACAACACGAAATCGACGTTTATAGATTCCCGAAAACAACATTAGAAAAGAAGTTATAAATTTAACAACCAAGAACATCAAAAAAAAACAAAAGGAAAACTATAAAAATGTAACCAAAGTGAGAAGGTTATGCACAATTTATTGATTAAGAAAGGTTGATTATATATGGTAAGAAGATTAAGATTATGTGAAGATGAAACTCCTGTAAACATGAGAAAACAGGTTAGGATATTTGTTGATAAAATTAAAAATTTATCAGTAAGTCAATTTAATCGTGAACTGAAGGGGAATGTAACAACTTCCAAATTGAGTAACAACACATTTGAAACTGTGTTAGTACCAAAATGGGAGAGTTATCCTTCATTTAAAATAGCTATAAGTATAACTGAGGATCCGTGGTCACACACATATGCATCTGAATTTTCATTAGAGGCGCGTACTCCAGAAGGTCGTCGTAAAGACCGTAGCTCTGAGCGATTTGAAGCAGACCGGCTTGACGAACTCTTAAACTTATTATATGATTATATAAGTAATTGGATGGAAACATATGTAGATGTTTGGGATATCTGATATACAAAATATATACAAAATAATACAAAAAACAATAGTCTACTATATATAATGTAATGAGTTTGTTTAGCTCATTACATTGGATATTTTTTAATGATGATAAGAAAGGAATTGAGTATAATGATTAGAAAACTTAATGAAGATACGAACAAACTATATGGATTTCGTTTATATGATCCATATTCTGGAGAATATGTTGTTTGGTGGTCTACCCGTAAAAATGTAGTAAGCCAGATATATAGAACGGTTAAAAATTCTATGTGGGCGAGGTCTGATGATTTATATGATTTTGTTGATCAAATAAATCCAAGATTTAACCATTTTACTTGGGATGATGATGGCGGTTTTGAGTGGGATACAGATGATTATTTTGTGCAGGATGGTATAACAGAAGACGGAGATGTTATTGATATTATCTATGATCTTCCATATGAAAAAAATTAAGAAAATATGAATCTGTAGGTATTAGAAGATTGAAAGAATCCACCTCTTCGGATGGTGCAAATTTTTTTAATGAATATCTTGATTATATAAGCAGAGAAACACACAATATTTTAACCTATTTAAGTATAGCAAATGATAAATTTCCTGGTATTGCAGAATCGGGAGGGTTTACACCTTTAGATTTAGAATATATATCAGATGATTTTCCTAGTATGATTGGTGAGCGTTTAGATAAAGTTACTAAAGCTTTAAAAGAGTTACAAGATAATGCTAGTAATTTTTATTGATTTATAGATTAAGTAATATTAAACAAAAATACCCACATTTATCTATATGATATTTGTGGGTATTTTTATACCTAAAATTTCAAAAACCTCTTGACTTTTTCCTATAAATATGTTATACTATATACAGTAAATGAGGTGGATCTGAATGAAGCAATGCCCACTGAGTGTAATTGGTATATGCCTGATGAATAGTACATTTTCTAAGGAGGAAAGAAAAATGTTTACAAATGATGAGGTTTATGTGATCGAGAAATTTGATAAAATCAAGAACTGTTATGTTTTCTGGAATGTTGTATCTACTTATAAAGAAGCAAAAGACCATATCTACAAATATATGATGGGTTTCTCGGATATCGCCAGTGGTGCTAATATCACTCTTTCTGACGGTCAGGTAAACAATAATGACTATTTTACAGTATCTTGTTCTTTCGATGATTCTCCGACAATTACTGATAAATTTAGGGGACATATGGTTGTTATTGGAATGACTGATAATTACTATTTAGATAGATATACTAAGGATAATAAATTAAAATAATGATTTGTGGAGGTTTGTACTTATGGAAGAACTTATTTTTCACCCACTTGATAAAGATAACCCAGGTGAGTATATTAGCGGTTGTGATTTTATTGGTGGAATCTATCTTCACGGTGCTTTAGAAGATAAAGCAGGTTATGACTTGATTCAGGCAGACACTATAACTAAGGATTTTTTAGAAAATGCACAAGACGGTATTTATGATGTAACTGTATGTATTCCGAATAAAAAGACATCTTACTTTAATGATGTTACTTGTTTTAAAAGTAAGTTGTTTTTCTGGAAAACCGACAGTTGTTGTTTTAATAATAAACAGTTCAGAGGTCTTATTTGTGCCGTTGATGATACCAAAGCATTAAATGATGCACAAGAAAAATTTGAAAAAAGATCATTCTGGTTATAATTATTTTTTTATTGAACGTAGACATTATACAATACTTACAAAAATCCACCTTTAAAAAGAAGATTTTTTATGTCAAA
>JAGCLR010000364.1 GCA_017646885.1 Methanobrevibacter sp.
AAAAGTCAGTTTGGTATGACGAAACTAAAACCAATTTGGATCCGACTATGGGCGCAGGCAACATTGTAATTGCTATGCTTTATCGCAGAATCGTGCAGTGTGGACAAGATCCTGTGGTGGCTCTATCCAATGTATATGGAGTAGAACTGGACAGTAAGACGCTCAAGTATGCCAGAGAACGTATCTACAAATTTATGATGTCAGTTGAAAAGAAATCAGGAGCCAAGTGGAGCGAAGATAATTGGAAGAAAATCAAGGATATAATCTATTGTAAAAATCCGTTTACAAATAGTGAATATCCGAACTTTGTTTGCTCTGATATTTTTAAATGGAACATTGAAAAATGGAAACCTGAAAGCGAATGTAATGGCGAATTTGACGAATTCTTTTCGTAAACAAAAATTTACATCAAAAAACAAAGCACCCCATTGACAACTGGGGTGTTTTTTTCTATATTAGTAATACAAACAAACAAGAGGTACAACTATGAAAAGAGATGCTAGAGTTTTTGTTCGTTGCGGCGACACTCCTTGGATTTCCACATATTGCCCGAATTGTGGCAAAAGAATAAATGCTGATGACCATTTCTGTAAGGAATGTGGTCAGGAACTTTCATTTGAAAATTACAATAAAGTTCGTGAATTGGATAGACTTGGTAAAATTAAATTAACACGAAATTGGACTGAATACTATGTAAATGAAGAAGAAAATCAGTCTGTATTTCTCGCACGATTGGAACAGTTAGAAAAGGAATTTCTCATTGACACAAAGGAAAATCCTATTGTAAAAATTTTGCGTAACGAATATGTCAAAACTGCATTTGAAAAGAAGGAGAACTAAAATGAAGAAAATCTTTTTGATTGTTATGTTGTTCGTACTTTCTGCTTTCGCAGACGAAATGTGTGTGGTTACATTCAAGATTAAGCAGTCCACATTCACGCTGAGTATTAGCGAACATATCAAGAACGAAGCCAATAAGCAGTTCCTACAAATTCCTGTGGATTGTGATTTCTACAATACATTGAGTGTTGGTCAGGAACTCCACAATGAATTTAAGATTGGTTCATTCATTTTCAATGGTGATTTTTCACGCCTCAAGATTACAGTTGAAAACAAACAGAAGGTAAAGAAGTAATTTCGGTATGAACAGAAAAGAAATTCTCCAGTGTAGAGATTATCTTAAAAGTCTCGGATTGACTCGTTGGAATGGGCGAGAATGGCGATTTGATGATAAACTAATCAATCCAAGGTATAAGATTGTCTATGAATACGCTGGAGAATGGGTTATTTACACCCGAACAGAAGTAAGAAAATGGGATGACAAGTACGAATTGGTTACAAATTCTTGGATTGATTTTTCAGGAGATGTGGAAGAATTCAAAGAACAAGTAAACAAAGCAGTTGACAATTACAAGAAAGCAGCACAGAAAATTAAAGAACTCAAAGCTCAAGAGGATTTTTAAAATGACTAAAAAAGATTACATTGCACTTGTTAATGAATTTAATTTGTATTATGATGCTGATACTACTTCGGCATATTATAAAGAATTTCCGATTTGTGGTTACAGACCTGACCACTCCAGTTTCGGAACTAACGATTGGAGTTCAAAAAGTTTAATTATTTTTGAAAATTATAGTGAACATCTAAATGAATACGGACACTATTCTGGAGCATATCAGGACAAATTTGCTACTAAAGTAGAAGAAGCTCGTCAGTTGATTGCTAACCAAATTATGTTTATTAAAAACAAGTATGTAAATGAACGATTGGCAAAAATGAACAAGGATTTTTAATGAGAAAGAAAGACATTTTAAACATTTGCGACCAACTGGGAATTACATATCAAGCTCAACCTGGTTTCACAAACGAATCTTTATTCTATAAGGATTTTTATGTTGGTAGTATTGACAAACTCGGACGAAAGTATTCTATCTATATGAGCCACGTCCCTAAAGAGATTGACGAAGGTGGTTTGTTGGAAACTAAAGATAAAATAATTGCTGCATTGAATTTCAAAATCAAGTCCGCAAAGGAATTTGAAGCTTTGAGGCGAAAAGTGCTAATGGAGAAAGATTTTGAATAAGCAAATAGAACAAATTAAACAAATTGCGACTGAACTCGGTATCATTTTTGAAGATAATACTAAAGAGTGGCAGTGCGAAGTCAAAATTCCGTCTGCGTATTATGTGACAGATGGTGATTATGTTGCTGACCCAAGCTCTGTTTATATTTTTCGTTATGACGAAGAACGAATTACAGATTGTATGTGTTTCAATAATCTAATTTTTGATACTGAACATGATGGCAAACTTATTTGGGTCGGAAAAGATAATTATGACCCAGCAATAACAACACCTAATTATAAAGAAATTAAAAAAACATTAACTGAGTGCCTGAAAGAATTGAAAGAAAAAGAAGAACAATTTAAAATCAAAAAATTAGAAAAGGATTTTGAATGAATAAAAAATATGAAACAATGGCAAAGTTCAATATGTCAATGGTTCGCTATTTCGCAGATAAGTGCGGAACTGTTGGTCTGTTTGATACTTATGATAGTTATTTTAGACCATTGGATTTCAGTGAGTCCGATTTAAATTTATGGAAACTAATTGCTGCATTTAGTGGTGATAATGCCTTTGAGAATTTTCGTATTGTATCAGAACGATATGCGACTGAAAGAGTTAATAATTACTCAGCATATCAACTGGAAAAATACAAAACCCCAGTTTTGATGTTCAAACGAATTAACAATAATAACTGTGATTGGCAAATGTTGATGCAGATTACAACACCAGCTTTACTTTGTCAATACATAGATGGTGTAAAATATGCTTATGGATTGTCTGCTCATGGAACTCCATTTCAGCTTGGTGTGCTGAACACTAGAGATGATTTTGATTGTTTCAAGCGCAGATATACAGAAATAGAAAAACAAGCAGAAAGCAATTTTAAAGAACTTGAACGATACAAGTTGCTCAAAAAGAAATACGAAGAAAAAATTAGACTAATGAGAATGTCAGATGACTTTTGAACAATACTACAATTTGATTGACAAATACGGAATTGAAGTAGACGCAGATTTGTATCTGTGTTATAGAAATTATTTGCTGGGTAGAATTGAAACTGACACGACTTATGAAGATCCAAATCGTCACGTTACTTTTATTACTTATGATAACAGCGGAAAGCCGATGAGAATTTTAAATCCTATCGCAATAGATAATTTGTTAAAACATAGAACATTGGAAATAAAGAAGCAAAATGTAAAAGATAAAATAGACAAACTGAATGAGGACTTTGTATGAATGGTGTTGAATTTGAAAATTTTTATAAGAAATTTAATTTGAGATTGGACTTGATTGATTCATATAATTTTGAAACCAAATTACTTTATAGAGATAAATTTGTGTGTTCATATTACAAGAACCCAGAATCAGGTGAACGATTTGTCCGATTTCCAGGTAAATGGTGGGCAGTTTCAAATTATAATAAAGCCTGTGAATGTTTTGAAACATTCTGCCGGAAGAGAGTAAAAGAGATTGACGAATTTTATAAACTGAGAAGTATTAAAGAGGATTTTGAATGACACAAGCAGAACTTGTAACATTATGTAAATCACTTGGTTTTTGTGGTGAACCAGACAGATGTGTAAAAGGTTCTTATTATGCGAATTTGAACCCCGAAAATTATACAGGTCCGACACTGATTTATCAACCAGTTGATGACCCAAGTGTTTATATTTGTCCTAGAGTTCATATTATGAAAAAACCACACTTCTTTTGTGGTATTCATAAATTATATGCTTATGAAGGAGTTAAAGACCCTAAATCAGAGACTTATTCAATGAAAGAAAAATACCCAAAATATGATTTGAGTGATGACGAACAAATTAAAAAGGCTCTGGTTGAATTACAGAAACAATGGAAAAGCGAAATGAATAAAATCAGAGAAGAAGAAATACAAGGAGACTTTAATGACACTTAAAGAACTTGAAGAATTCTGTAATGGATTGGGTTTTGATGGAAAAATCGGTCAATGCTGTGGAATTGAAGATGCTCTGTATTGCGATTTAGGGTCTGACTATGACGGCCCAACAGTAATCTATGCTCCGCCTGGTGGTGAAAATGTTTATATCGCAGAAGATTTGAAAATGAAATTGAGTAAAAATAAGCATTACACTTATGAATATGATAGCATTGAAGGTGGAACTGAATATGAAGATGATATGACAATTATCTATCCTCAATACAAATTAAAAGATACTGAAGCAGTTCAAAAAGCCATTTATGATTTGAAACACGAATGGAAAGAATGTTTAACAAAAATACGAATAAGGAAAGCAAAAAGTGACTTCCGCTGAGTTCAAAAAGATTGTAAAGAAATATAATTTAGCAAACAGGGATGCTTCGGATAAGGAACTGGAGTATGTTTATAGAACATGGTCAGTTAAGACTTTTTGCACAGATATAAATTCTAAACATTTAGACTATACTAGAGATAACGATTTACATTTGTATTCTATGACAATAGACGAATTTATGCAACTGTTGAATATGAATATGGAATTGCTTAAACACTATAAATGCGAACAAAAGTTGATAAAGATGAATGAAGATTTTATATGAGTACAGTTCAAAGATATATTGACCCGAACATATTAGCTTATCTAAAAGAGAACTGCCGTTTCGTTAAAGCATTCGGTGAAACTTATTATTGGAAAAGATACAACCATTTTAATCTATTTTTGAATCTGTATGAAAAATTGGATATAGTCAGTCACGAAAGGGGTCTGGACGGAAAACCACTTAACATTGGTGAATCTGAATTACTTTGTAAATATAAGTTTTGGTATCAACTTAATTATGACGAATTCCTGAAAATGATTAGCGAAGTAGAACTTTTTGATAAAGAACTAAGTTTAGTAGAAAAATATAAATCCATTGAGCAGGATTTTTAGTATTGTTTTTTGACAGGATTTTTCTAAATTAGAAATATGTATATAAACTTTCCACGAAAAACTTTTCCAATGTATTTCCAGCGTTTCCTTGATACTGGTAAGCATTATGCCTTATTCTTTAAGGATAATGTTCAGAACACTTATGCTATCAGTGTGAAAGCAGAACCAATGAATAATTATTGTGGATTGCCTGTTTTGAAAGTTATTGACCTGAATACTTTGGAAAAACTGGAAGCGGAATTTGTGTGGAAAGTTTTTGAACAAACTTTGAAAGAACTTGATGTTGCGGAGGATTTCTAAATGCTCATTGGACTTATTAAATACAAATTAGCCAAACGCAAAGTCATTAAAAATATGGAATTCTATGTAGATGTTGAAGATACTTATCTGACAAACATTTTTAATCACTACATAGATTATTTTGAATTCATTAAAGACTTAGTTATGAAGCGTTATGATTTAATGGTCGGTTATGGAAAAGAAGATTACTTTATTGACGATAGCAAATGGTATATTGAAGAACTGAATAAAACCAAAAAAGAAATTGAAGAAGTTTTCAAGAAAGAACGATTTAATGTCCAGCTCATAAAGTCTATGAATAATAAAGGTCTTTTTACAGATTACAGAAAAGGCCAAGCTGAAAACATTATTGAAAACTTTTACAGAGCAAAAGAGATATACGAAACTCGTTACCAAACATTCAGTCCTGAATTGTTGGTAAAAGAATACAAGATTAAACAGAAACTAAAAAGATTACAGGGAGACTTCTAATGTACGAAGAATACGAATTTTCAGAACAGTTTATGCGTAATATGACACATGAGATTGAACGATATGTAGAAGCAAGTCGTAATCATATTAAAGGTCTTGAAGGCAAAGTTGATTTTTTGGAAGACCGAATAATTACAATGGAAAAGCAACACGAACAATTACAACTGTTGGTTGAAATGCTTAAAAGAGAAAATGAAGCTCTCAAAGCCTATATTAAATCTGGCGAAAAGATTATCAAACTTGAAAAGGATTTTAATGATGACCCGGTTGGAAGCGTTTGAGAAACTAGCAAAAGATAATGGACTGTTTGTAGAAGTAAATGGTAATCTTCACAGAGCTTGGTTCAATGATAAAGATTTCTTGATGAGCATAAATGAAAGAAAAGAATTCCAATCTTTAGAAGTTGCGACCAAAGTATTGGGTAGAAAGTTTATGGTGTTCAAACAATATACGAAAATTGGACCGAGAATCTATAAGGATTTAGACAAACAAATTAAACAACTAATCGGTGATTTTAAAGCAGCCCTGGTGGAAGAAAAACTGGAGAATTTGAAAAATGACTTTTGATAACGATGATATGGTACGTATTTGTGATAAAATCACCGCCAAGTGTGGTGTGCCTTGGGTTGAGCAGGTTCTTCGCACAACAGATGATAATTATTTGGCGCTGATTAACTGGGGTAAGTCACCTTGTAGAGGTCGTGGTCTTTCGTATGGTTTCTATAACAATGCTACAAAGAAAAATCAAGCCGAGTGGATTCATAATAAAACTTACAATGTTATTATGAACTATGCTTTTAATACTCTGGTTGATTTAGACATTGACAAAGACGGAATTTACTATTACGAAAATCTTGAAGTTGACATAAACAATGATTGGAAAAATAATAAAGATTATTGGGATGGAACTGCATGTATTGTTGGGGAATACACTTTCAAGCCATTTTCGTTTTTCAAAACAGAAGACCAACTGGTTGCGTTCGCAGTAGCAAAGTACAAATCTTTGAATAATAAATATATGGCTCTGCTTAATGAATTGAATGATAAGACAGCTAAAACTTGGAAGAACTTAATCATCAAAAAGAAGCAGAAAAAGGCGAAAGCCAAAATCAGAGAACTACAGGAAGATTTTGAATGATTACAAGAGAAGAAGTAATAGAAGTTTGTAATAAATTGGGTTTGGTAGAATACACTTCTCCTGAATTAGATGATTATAGACCTTGGAGATTTCCAAATAGCATTTTTAAAAATCCAAATGCTTCTACGGTTGTAGTTTTAGCAAAAGACCCAAACGATAAAGTAATTGGACCTAGATTGTATTTTTACGATAGAATAAAATACTTTAAAGATGATGGATTTTGGATGAGTTGTGAAGATAAGATTTGTGCTTATTGTACAAAAAATGGTAAAAATTATGCTGAACTATACAATAAGGAAACATTTGAAACTGCTATTAAAAATGTAATTAAGAAAATAAAAACAACTGAATTGAAATTGAAATTAAAAAAGATACAGAAAGATTTTAAATAATAAATAGAATACAATGAAACGAACAAAATTAAGAGGATTTTTTGTTATATCTGATTATACAGTATTAGATAATATAATAAAGAATCACGAAAAATATAGCACAAAAGATACTGTATGCGAATTAAAATGTGAGCACTGTGGCAAAAATTTTACTAGAAATTTAAGGCATTTATTAGAAGTAACATATTATAAAGAATGTTCAAACTGCGCTTCAAACCATATTAAAGAAGATAAATATGGTAAATCTAAAATGACTGAAAATCGGACTAAATTGTTTGCGAAACGCACAACATAATAATAGAATAGAACGAGTAAATAAAAGTAAGCAAACTAAATTACTACGATATGGTGATGAAAATTATAATAATTATGATAAAGCAAAAATAACTAAAAAAGAATTGTATGGAAATGAAAATTATCATAATATAGAACAAATGAAAGAAACTAATAAACTTAAATATGGTAAAGAGTATTACAGTCAAACAGAAGAATGGGTAGATAAAGTAAAACGAACTACAAATTTACATTATAATACAGATTTTTATTTTCAAAGTGAAGATTGTAGAAATAAAACTAAATTAACTTGT
Source organism: Methanobrevibacter sp. (assembly GCA_017646885.1). The sequence goes on from JAGCLR010000364.1 coordinate 7,847, forward strand.
TTAGAAAAATATAATACAGAATTTTATACACAATCGGACGATTATAAAACAAAAACAGAACAGACTTGTTTAGAACGATATGGAACAACATATCCATTATCACATTATTCTAAATGTAGAAGCAATTTTGAAGATGAAATTATAGATTATATAAAAGAATTAAAAATAAATTATATTCAAAATAATAGAACTTTATTAAATGGTAAAGAAATTGACATTTTATTTCCAAATATAAATAAATGTATTGAAGTTCAAGGAACATATTGGCATTGTGACCCAAGATTTTATGATGGAAATTATTTACATAAAGTAAAAAATAAAACAGCATCTGAAATATGGGAATATGATTTATCTAAAAAACTTTTAATAGAAAGTAAAAAATTACAAGTATTATATATCTGGGAATATGACTGGGATAATAATACTGATTCAGTTAAACTACAAATTAAGGAATTCTTAAAATGATTGGATATATTTGCTGGATTTTTGGTATAATTGGAGCAGTAAGTTTCGCCTGTAATCTTTTACCTCAACTTATTAAATGTTATAAAGAAAAATCTGCTAAACAAATTTCAGTAGGATTTATTATCCTGGCCTTTATGGGAAATTTGTGTTCGGCAGTTTTTGTGTTTTATACGAATTATAAAACTGGTTTATGGCAAATCCCTATCTATTTCAATTATGGAATTGCTACTTTATTAACAATTATTTTGACGATTATGAAGGTTAAGTATGACAAAGATAAATAGATTTCTTAACATTTTAATTCCACGGAATCTTTTTGCCAACTTGTCTTGGCACAGTTTATAACTATTCTCAATATGCTAAAAACATAATGGAATGGTTTGATATAAGTAAATTCTCAACTGACATTGGTTTTACTTTAATCATTTTCTTCCTGGGTATGGGTGCTGCCACTTTTGGTAGAATGGTAGAACTTAACCCTAAACGAATGGCTTGTATCAGTACCATATTGTTCTTTATTGGTATGATACTTGTTTTCTGTTCGCTCCAATTCCACTTGTTGCCACTGTATTATGTTGGTTGTTCATTTATGGGTTGTGGTACTGGTATTGGTTATGTTTCACCTATTAAGCAGTTGCTCAGTAATTTCGCTGACCACAAAGGTTTAGCATCTGGTTTGGCTATTACTGGGTTTGGTTTGGGTAAGTTCGTAGCTGCTCCAGCCATTGAGTATTTGCTTACGGCTGTATCTCTACCTACTATGTTCCTTGTCCTTGCTGGGGCATTCCTGCTCATTATGAGTGTATGTTCGTGGTTGTTTAGACCAAATCCAGCGTTCATTTCTACGGTCTATACTGCTATCCCTATTAGTACTCTGGTTAAGTACACATTCCTAACAAAACAATATATTTCTGTATGGTTAATGTTCTGTATAAACATATCCTGTGGATTGGCAATTATTTCACAGGAGAAAGGATTGCTTACAGGGCTTGGTTTTAAAGAAATCGCAACAATTATGAGTTTGACTGCCGTATTCAACATTCTAGGTAGATTTGGTATGAGTACTGCTTCAGACCATATCGGCAGAAAAGCAGCATATCATTGGGTTTGTAGTTTAGGTATTCTCGCATCATTTATGATTTTCACAGGTTATTCCTGGTTAGCATTACTTGGTATTTTGTTAGTAGAATTTGCTTATGGTGGAAACTTCAGTTGTTTACCAAGTTTGTTAGCAAAAAGATTTGGCGATACTTGTGTATCAACAGTTCACGCAATGACTTTGAGTGGCTGGGGTATAGCAGGTATTATCGGTCCAGTATTAGCAAATACTTTCACTGGTTCTAATTTGTATCTAGTAATGGGTGGATTGTATTTGTTCGGATTCTTAATGATGACAATTTTTGTCAAGAAGGACTCGCAGTGATAAGTTTGGTTTAAAACCATTTCATTCTATGTGGGTATTGACAAACTCAATACCCATTTTTATATTATAACTAAGGAGATTGAAACTATGAATAATTACCTTATCATAACTACTAAAGATTCCACTGGAACTTTCATTGACTACATTAAATTGAAGTATGTAGAAAGTTTCTCTATTTCAGGTGATGGAGAACGAATGATTGTTAATATGAGAAGTGGCAGACAACATTACATCAGTAAGAAATTCTCTACTTGCGAACAAAATAAACAGACAGTTCCTTGGGAAGAACTTCCACGTATCATTAGTAATGGGTAAACTATGCTTATAAACCAGCAAATCACAGACGAATTAAAAAGTCATATTTGGGCGCTTGATTGGCAAAATTGTTGCGATGACAAGACCAAATATACAACTGACGCAACATATCGTGAACAAGTTAAAAATGATTGGTTCACAAAACTAGAAACAGGAATTGACGAATATAAAGACAAAGTAATTAGTCAATTTACTGCCAATGGATTTATCGTAGATTACAATGACCAGTGTTATTCTAGTCTAAGGGCGAACATTTGCCGATTGACATATAAGCTCAAATTCTCAAAGAACGAAAAAACAAATCCTTTTGAGGCGGACATTAAGATTGTTGTTAATCTTGAAGATGAAGGTGTTTCTTGTAACTGGTATATTGACAACCCAGTCCGAATTTATTATAAAAAATACTTGAATTGGGGTAACAGAAATGCCTGTAATCACATGCTGTTCACTAGACGAGGATTTGCCCGTAGATATGGTTACAGTAGTTATCGCTGGGCAGGCACTATTGACGAATGGGCAGAAGGCACAAAGGCCAAAGACATTTGTAAGAAACTAAAGAAAACTATTACCGATATGGAATGTGAACACGAAAAATTACAGAAAGGTGTTCAGCAGAAAAAGAAAGAACTCCATATTCAGGAAGATGATGTTTTCGGAATGTTGACTGATTTGAATTCAGAATTTAAAAATGCGAATGTTAAGTTCTTATTCAATGGCGAATGTAATTTTGATTATGTTGATTCACCAATACGCTTCAATATAGTTTGTTCTAACAATCCAAGACAAGATGACGAAAACTTGTATGTAAAAGAAGGTATAGACATCGCATTTGAAGATGGTCCTTGGCCTGATGGAACAGCAGAAGAACGTGCTCAGTGGCAAAAGACACTTGAAAGCCATAAAATGAGATTGTTCTCAGATAATATAAATCCCCAAAATGGTTATTACAGAAACCATATTACTATTTCATTGGTTTACAGACCGAATGTTCCTACTCATTGGCACTGTGAAATTTCACATCCAATTTCTAACAAAATAATTAAAACTATGCTTGGTTGTGAAACCTGTTATGATTGTGGAACATTGGACGAAATCAAAGAACAATTAACTATCATATTCAGACGAGATAATAGTCTGTATAATACTATTGAGGAATGGAAAAATGGCCTTAATTGAGATACCACAAGAAAAGTTAGATGAGATTAAAAAAGACCGAAAGTACAGTTTTATAACTCCACAACAAGTTAGAAATCGTATTCAGGTTTGGGCAAGTAAACTTGGATGTAATCGCTGTCCAAAGGATATGCACGAAATTTCTCAAAACTATCTTTTCTGTGTTACTCTACAAGGCAGAGAGTATGAATCATTTATTGGTACTAATGGTGGTGTTCCACGTGTAGATTCATACTGGAGTTTTAACATTTCTGTAATTAGACGAGAAGATATGCGTGAAGAAAGACGAAAAGATTATATAATCTATGACAAATGTTATCACGCACATCTGTTCTTTGAAATACCAGTAATTGATTCTTTCTCAGACGAGAAAATAGAAAAATGGGAAGATTTCTGTTTGAGATTTTTAGCCAAACAAGTTTTCATTAACAAAAAGAAAGCTAAAAATTGGCTGAAAATGAAAAAATTAAATTCCGATTTTGAAGATTAAAAAAGGACGATTTAAAATCGTCCTTTTCTTTATTCACCCAAAGCCATCGCTTTTTCTGCTGGGTATTTGTAATCAGGTGCTTTCTTCAACCAAGATAACAGTTGACGAAGAACAGTGATTAACTGATATGCGTTCCATTTGACTGTCCCTATATCTTCAGTGAAAATACGAGCTGGGTCATAACCGTCCACACCATAAGTATATAATTGTTCCATTGGTGTTAAGTGATAGAAGTGGAACTTGTTATTTGTCAAATCAGATATAGTTCTCTCAATTTCTTTTTTCGCATTTACTTTATCGTGGCAAAGTTCTCGCTTGATAATCTGTAAAATCGGGCACCAAGTTGTTTTGTTCTTGTCATTTTCAAAATGAGCATAAGTATCCATCATTTCGTCAATTTCAATAAATCGGTTCATATTCAAAACGAGCCATAATCTTAATAACTGCGGAATGAGTCTTAAGTTCTCGCCTCGCCCAAATTCGTCAAGTTGTTCAGGGGTGAACTTTGTTTTAAAGTGCGACATTCTTTTATTATACAGTTCTAATCGTTCTGCGTAGGTTTTCTTTTGTTTCATAATTTTTCTCCATTAAAATAACAGCTAGATTTTGTCTAACTGGCGTGAATTATTGAAGTTCTAGTTGAAACAAAAGTGTAAATTAACTATTGCGAACTAGAACATTTTTTGCTATATTAAATATGTATAAACTTAGAGATTTAAATACTATGGGCTACAAAGAAATAATACAGTATATTGACGATTTTCCATTCCTTCACAAGCAAGAATACAGTGAAGGTTCAGTTGCGTATGAAATCGTAACTAAAAATATGTTTCCTGATGATGACGATTTACCGACAGAAAACACAGCTAGAGCAGTTACCATTGACCGATATGGAATTACTTGTCGCAGACTTATGGTTATGAATGGTCTGATTTATGCTAGAGAAGACATTGAAGTAAATAATCTTACTGAACTTAAGAATTATTTGGTTGAGATTGAAGACGAAATTAAACGATATAGTAAACTGTATAAACAGGCTATGGTTGATTATAAACTAAACAAAATGAAGGAAGACTTTTAATGATTTATATTGACTTTTTCATAAAATCAACACAAGAAAGACATTTTTATAAGTTTGAAGGCAACAGTTTTGAGATTACCGAACTTCATATTGGCAGAAACGGTTATGAATGGACTGGTAGTGAACGAAACGAAACCCACACAATTCCAATTAAATTTACAATGAAAACTAATCTTGGCGAAGAACATAGTTTTGAAATTGACTGTGGTTATACAGAAGGAAAAGATTGGAATCATAAAAAATTCCGAAATTACAAAATGACACATTTTTGTATATTGGAAGAAAAAGATGGTTTGTATGTTGTATCTGACGAATGGGATGAAGCAAATAATGAATGGAAAACTGACTATGAGTTCCAAAATAAAATTACACAATACTTTAATAGTAAAATTCAAAACGATACAGATTTTCTCAAAAAACGATATAAAGAAATAAAGAAAATGGATAATATGCAGACAGATTTTGCAGATTAGAAAAAACACTTTATTTAATACAAATTAAGAATGATTGCTATATTTGATACTGACATTAGTGTAAAGTCCCGTTCCTCGGAGCGAACAGCAACCCAATGTGAGTATCGGTAGAGGGCGGGCCAATGGTGTATGAATTAGTATATGCCCACAGTTGGATAGGTACAAGGTGTTTGAAGACACTGAACTATCATTGTAAATCTAATAGCGAAGTAAGAATTAACAACTCTTACACACAGCCGCCTTGGTGTTAATGGATATAGTCGGAGTACAGGAAGACCGCCCCGTAAGCCATTATGTAACATCCCTTAGCAGTGATGAATATACAGTCAAAACAAAAAAATGTATTTTCATTGAAAGTTCTGTTTAAGTCCTTTAGGCTTAGACAGTTCCGAAAACCATATCAAACAAAAAACATCATCAATAAAATAATTGTTTCCGAAGGAAACAACGAAATTTCAAAGAAATTTCGTTACACTTTTCAAAAGAGAGTTATCAAATGGATCCTAGAATAAAATTTCTTGAAGGTAAATTACGATACTTGCAAGGACAACTCACAGCTAATCTATTCAATAGACAGACACAAACATTAGTTAATCATAATTTAACTGATGAAGTGAATCATGTGACAAA
>JAGCLR010000365.1 GCA_017646885.1 Methanobrevibacter sp.
TGAAGGACATCCACGAACTGTTGAATTTGGGTATTTGTATTCAAGTTCATTCGTAGCAAGGCCTGTCATTTCCCATATTTCACAGGTGCAGGTCTTATCCTTATGAGTGAAGAATACTTGGAATTTACGGTCTTTTCCGTCTGTACACTTAGTTGTAAAAATCATTGTTTATTTCCTTTTTTATGTAAAATTATATTATATCTGTCTGGTTGTCAATAGAAGTGTAAAATATAATTTACTCAAAGAAATCTGATATTGTTGATACACTAGCCTTCTTATTAAGGATGTTTTCAAAGTCATTATTGATGCGAGTGAACACCTTTTGATACGTTTTATCATCAAATGTCACAGATAAATCATCCCAACCTGGCATATTTTCATCAAGTAGAATCTTTAATTGCGGCCATAACTTCTCATAATAATTAGGCACAAATCTAATACCCCAACAGTTCCATTCGTTAGACCAATGAACCTTGCAGTTCTGTTTAATTATTCGTAAGGCATTTATATTGTTCTTCATTACATTAGTTGAGGTTGAGGCAATAGAAGAATAAGATTTACTTCTTTGGGTATTAAATTCAAAATACAGAAATTCAAACGAGTAATACTTCTGTTCGTTACACCAACAATCATACCAGATAACATTATCTTCAGACACATTCTGTAAATCTCTAAACATACACTGTGGATGGTCTTTAACCCACTTATTATTAAAGCAGAATGTCTGGTAGAAATAAGTATTTTTGAATAACTTATCTGACAGAATGTTTGTATTTGCTCCAGCACCACCGGAAATTGTATTAGAATACTTCTTATGAACTTCTTCAAGTATACCAAAAGCATTTTTAACTGGGATATATTTACTTGTTACACTCCCATTTTCTTTAAAGCACCTTACTTTTGCTTTCCTTATATCGTCATCAATCATTATATAATTTTCAATTTCGGGACGATTATTCGCCAAATATACCTGAATCCAATGTCTTTTTCTTTGAATACTGCGCCATTTTTCAGGAATTTGTACGATTTCTACTTGATTATCTTCATATTGCTTGTATTTTGGATAATCTGTATCATAAATGAAGAGCATTATTTTATTATCACTTAATGACTTTAAATCCTTTAGGATAGTGCCTTCTCTGTTTTGATATGAAGGAATCACTATAGGGCATTTAGGTGAATAATCTTGATAATGTTCGCTATAAAATTTTATTTCTTCAAGCTCTGTCATATCAGTATGTATAAACGAAAAAATGGGGCGGGCTCACAGTCCCACCCCATTTCAATTAACCGGAGAGTTAATTATGGTTAGATTAAGCCTTTGGAGCCTTAGGAGCCTGTGGCTTCTTTCCACGCTTCTTGGCATTAAAAGCCTTCTGCAAGAAAATCAAACCACCACCTTCGGCAAACAACTGACCATTGATGAACAACTGGCGACCGAATACACGCTTGTGGTCATTCTTCATTGGCTTCACATGACCGATGAGAAGCTTGAATTCGCCCTGTGGAACCTTACCCGTGAGTGTAGTGTCAGTCATTGTAAATTCGGACTTGTGTTCCTTAATGTAGGCACACATAGCCTTAATTTCGTTGAAATCACAATCCTTAACACGTTCACGAGGAGCCTTCGTAGTTGTCAAACCGTGGACAATCTTATACAAATACTCCTTCTTGTATTCGCCCAGTTCAACCTTCTGTTCCGCACCGTCCACAACGCGGTAGAGTTCACGCTTCTTGAACTGCTTGCCACTCTTACCA
>JAGCLR010000366.1 GCA_017646885.1 Methanobrevibacter sp.
TGAAGGACATCCACGAACTGTTGAATTTGGGTATTTGTATTCAAGTTCATTCGTAGCAAGGCCTGTCATTTCCCATATTTCACAGGTGCAGGTCTTATCCTTATGAGTGAAGAATACTTGGAATTTACGGTCTTTTCCGTCGGTACACTTAGTTGTAAAAATCATTGTTTATTTCCTTTTTATGGAAAAATAAAAAAATTACCCTGGTTGTCAATACCAAGGGTAAATTTTAATTTACAATATGGAGCTTAACTATTTAATATGATTAATTAAATAATCTGCCATGATTCTCCACTGGTCAAGACCTTCTACAGTAGAGTTTTCATTAAATAGTTGTTCATATTCTATTTGATCTGAATTGCTTAAATAACGAACCGCACCAGCACAAATCGTAATAGCATCGCTAATTGTAACTTTTTCTTTAGTAATTCTTTTTAACGATGCAGTTGTATATTCAATCATTGAAGAATGAATATCAGATTCATTTGAAATTCCAAGTAATTCCCTTCTATTCGCTATTGTTTTATTAGTAATCATAAATTTGTCCTTTTTTATTGGTTTTATTTTTATATTACAAATATAGTTTTAAACTGTCAGTGTGTCAATAAAAATTATGTAAAATTTAATTTACAAGGAAACTTCCAATAGCACTATCTGTTTTTGTTTTCAATTTATCAAGTATCAAATCAAAACACTTAACATCATCTGGTTCGGAATCTAAAATTGATTTAATCACATTCCAATCCTTATTAACTTTTCCCCAACCAAATTTAACACTTAGGCTAGTTTTATGATTAACTAAAGTAATCTTTGCTTTATCTTTCATAATTCTAAGGGCGCCTATTACATTCTTTTTATTCGCATCTTTTGAAGAAGCTAAAGAATTTGGTTTATGAGTTCCTTCACCTATGTAAACAAAAGGATACGAATTGGTAGTTATTCCTGCATTATAACAATCATAAAACCAAACAAAGTCTTCTGACAAATACTCAACACTTCTAAACATTAAATCACGATGTTCTCTTAAAAAGTCATTGTTTAATACAGAATGTTGAGTCCACGCAGTTTTATGATTAACATATAGTTCTGGTTTCTTTGCGTAAGTACCTGTTTGAATTTCATAAGGGCAACCACCACTGAATATATCTTTATTCTTTAAATGTAAATCACATAAAATACCTAATGCGTTCTTTAAAGGAATATAGATACAATTTTTAGTAGAATCCGGTCTTAAGTCGGCAATTTTACAATTATTCAAATCGTCATCAATAATAATGTAATCTTTAACATCTGGACGATTATCAGCCATATAATTCTGTAACCAATGTTTTTTAAATCTAAAGTTTCGCCATTGTTCTTTAATCTTTACAAAAGTTACATTATGTGCGGTAATCTTATCATATCCTGACGCAGTATAGTCTTCATCATAAACTACACAAATAATTTCATTATCAGATATATTCTCCGGATGCTTTAATATACAATTACTTCTAAACTTATATGATATAACCACTACTGGAATTGTAGGTGTATAATTCTTCCAGTTGTTATCATATTCAATAATTTGGTTTCTTTCTTCTTCACTTATCATTCAAGAAAACTCCAATCACTTTCAGGTTTAATTAACTTTTCTTTTACCAATCCATCTATTTTAGCAAAACAAACTTCAAATTGTTCATCCGTAAACTGCGTATTAATATCAGTCCAATTAGGTAATACTTTATCAAGTATTTCTTTTATATCTTGATAGAATACACAAGGTTTACCTATACCAGGAATCCAACAATTCCAGGAAGAACTTATTACAATCTTACATTCATTCTTCATAATTCTCAAAGCATTAATTTGATTCTTCTTTAAATTGAGACTTGAAGAAGCTATACTGTTATTTGAACTATTTGTTTCTAAGTATAATGGTTGAAAACAATTATATGGTTGTTGGTTTTTATTACAGTCAAACCAAATAATAACATCTTCTGCTACATTCTGTAAATCTCTAAATCTACATTCAGGATGTTTAATAACCCAATCATTCTCAAATAAGTAACACTGATAGAATGGATTTTGTTTTGAAATTTTAGTAGTATGAGCAAATGCTAAGCTATTAAATTCAGGACCAGATACTGTTTTATAACCGAATTTTAAATGGTATTCTTCTAACAATCCTAAAGCATTTTTCAAAGGAATATACATTGTAGTATCTTTATCTGTGACGATTTTACCTCGTTTCATATCGTCATCAATCATAATATATCGTTCAATCTCTGGTCTTTTTACGAAAAATTCTTGAATATATCGTCTTTTCTTTTGAATACTGCGCCAATTTTCGTTTATTTGTACAAATTCTACATTAGGTTGACAGTCATATTCTTTATAGTTTTCATAATCTTCTTTATAAACAAACACAAAAATTTTATTATCACTTACATCCTGTAAATGTTGTACTATATTACCTGCTCTATTTTTATATGAAGGAATCACAATAGGGCATTTAGGTGAATAATCTTTATAATGTTCACTATAAAATTTTATTTGTTCTAATTCTGTCATATCAGTATGTATAAACGAAAAATAGGGCGGGCTCACAGTCCCGCCCCATTCAATTAACCGGAGAGTTAATTATGGTTAGATTATGCCTTCTTGGCTTCGGCCTTTGGTGCCTGTGGCTTCTTACCACGCTTCTTGGCATTGAAAGCCTTCGTCAAGAAGATAAGACCGCCACCTTCGGAAACCAGCTTACCATTGATAAAGAGCTTACGGCCGAACACACGCTTGTGTGCATTCTTCATTGGCTTTACATGACCCATTTCAAGACGGAAATCGCCCTGTGGAACTTTACCCGTGAGAGTAGTGTCAGTCATTGTAAATTCGGACTTGTGGTCCTTAATGTAAGCACACATAGACTTAATTTCGGAGAAATCAACATCTACAGTGAGACGCTGGCGAGGAGCCTTCGTAGTTGTCAAACCGTGGACAATCTTATACAAATACTCCTTCTTGTATTCGCCCAGTTCAACCTTCTGTTCCGCACCGTCCACAACGCGGTAGAGTTCACGCTTCTTGAACTGCTTGCCACTCTTACCA
>JAGCLR010000367.1 GCA_017646885.1 Methanobrevibacter sp.
CCCCTTGGAGTGTTTAATGTAAGGGAGAATATCAAATATGCGATGGATGGAGACTATAAGGAGTTTGAATCATTGAAGGAAGCTCTTGTTTACTGTGGAACAAAATTGCAGATACCGATAAGCAAATATGTTAAGCAAAGCAATTTGCTAAAGGAATTATTGCATTCAAAGCAGACCACATTGGATTCTTTCTTTAAGAAATCCCCAGATTTGCAGCAATGAATTAATATTAGGTTAAAATATGAATCTTAAATTTAAAAAACCATCAAAGGAAACTCAAATGGCCATGTCCAAAGTGGCAAGCGGTGAGGATAATCAGGATTATCATTCACTTGCTGAAGATAAATTAGCCAGTATCACAAATCATACCAATGCTAAAATAGTCAATAGTGGCAATTCAGCTATTATGGCTGCTATGAATTCAATTGATGGGGCTATTCTAATTCCAGATCAAGGAGCTTGGAACGGATTTAAGCAAATAGCTAAATTTTTAAATAAGGATTTGATTACTGTAAAAACCAATAAAGGTTTAATTGATTTGGATAATCTTTACGAATCAATCATCTCCTCATCAGAAAATAATTTGGTTGATTTGGATGATGAAAACAATAAATCCGCTCTATTTTTAACCAGTTTTGCAGCTTATACTGCTGAACAGGATATGAAGGCAATTTGTGATTTTGCCCATAAGAACAATATTCTTGTTGTGGAAGATGCTTCAGGAGCTATTGGGGATTATGAGAACAGATTGGCAAATGGAGATTATTCAGACATCATAATCGGATCTACAGGTTCTCCAAAAATAGTGAATGTTGAAGATGGAGGATTCATTGCAACTAATGATGAAACTCTTTTTGAAAAATCAAATCTTCTTTTGAAAACTATGAAAGCAAGCAATATAACTTCCTGTGGAATCTATAATGAGTTGGATTATGCTGAGGAAAACCTTAAAAGGACAATTGATGCATGTTCCTATCTTAAGGAAGAAATAGAAAAAGAAACCAATTTCAGTGTATTCCATGCTGATAAAAGGGGAATCAATGTAATAATGGAAACAGATGATCCTAAATCATTATCATATAAATTACGTCAGGAATTTGTCTTGGATAGTCATGGGATGATTACTAAATGTCCAAACTATAACAGATTGAAAGAAAAAGCTGTAGCTATTGAAATAAAGAATCTGGACCTTTCCTGTTTGACCTATGATAATCTAGATGAAATGATTTTTGTTTTAAATAAATTTGATTAGTTTATCATTTTCACTTTTTCATTTTTTATTTTCAATCATATCCCTTCTTTTACATTATTTTCTCATCCTTCTTTTTCTAAACTGCTTTTTTATACTCTTTTTAAATCGTTATGAAAAATATTATATATTGTAAAAAAGTAAAATAATATTATTAAATTTGAATTTTGTTAAAATAAACAAGATTTTATTTTAATTTTCATAATCGATTTGTAGGGAGGTGTATAAATAAAAAATAGCCTAAAATGGATCTCATTTGCACTATTAATAATTATTCTGATTAATATTCCTTCAATCAGTGCTCAAAACATTGATGATAGCGTTCTTTGTGAAGAATTATCCGATGAGAATTCTTTGGATTTAAATTCTAAGGATTTGGATTCTATTTCTAATGATGGCAATGATTTAAATGACGGATCTAATGCCAATGATGAATCTTGCGAAGATTTAATCAATAGAATAAATGCTGCAGATAATGGAGATACAATCCTAATCGAGCCTGGAACATACAAGGTTCATGGAATAAACATTACTAAAAACATTTCCCTTCAAGGAAACGGAGACCCACGAGAAGTAATTATAGATGGGGAAGAATTGTCAACCATCTTTTTTATTAATGATATCAATATTGTTGCTAAATTCAATAATCTGACAATCATTAATGGTAAAACTGATAATTTCGGTGGTGGAATCTGTATAGAAACAGGTAATGTTTATGTTGATAATTGTATTTTCATAAACAATACTGCATTAAATGTTACTAATGGAGGAGCTATCTCCAATTATGGCAATGAAACTGATAGAAGTTATTTGTTTGTAAACAATTCCTTGTTTATAGGTAATCATGCGGACCATGATGGTGGTGCTGTAACTACCTGCTATGCAAGTTCCGATATCTATAATTCTGTATTTATTAATAATTCTGCTCATCGTGATGGCGGTGCGATACGTGTAAGCATTTTTGGATATGGTAATGTTCAAGATTGTATTTTCATGTATAATCATGCAGATGAGTGGGCTGGCGCTTATTATAGCTGGGCTGGTAACTCAAGCATTGATAGATGCATATTCATTAATAACACAGCTGGCACAAACGGTGGAGCTGTGATGGTTTCTGGTAGTCTTAATCTCACAAATTCGATTATTGTAAATAATACAGCTGCTGAAACTGGCGGTTCATTCTATATCCAGCAACCTATGTTTGATGCAAAGACCGTTATAAAAGTAGAAAACAATATCATTACAAATAACACATCTCCTTTAGGTCAGGAAATTTTTCTTAAATGGAACACTACAAATCTTTTATTCCCTAATTTTAATAATAATGATTGGGGAGATGAAGACCCTACAGACTCAAGTGTTGTAGACCCTAATAATGTTTCAGGAAGAATCAGACCAACTACAACTGCTAATAATCTGGGATTATTTGATCTTTTGGACTTTTCATTGTTAAATAGGTATTCTGATGTTTTAGAGGATTATTATGGTGGAGATTATAAAGATTATTTTCATCGTTTCAGTGATGATTCAAATGATGATGGATTAAAATTTGACAATAATAAAACTGATTCAAATAAACCTCATATAAAAACAAATTGGTTTAATGATTCAAACTCAAAAAATTCATCAGACAACCAATTAGATGGATCTAAATTTAATTCATTAAATAATAAATCCAGCAGATTTAGTGGAGAAAAATCAGATAATTTCAATTCAACTTATGTAAATGAGAATTCAAACAATAAAAAAATGACTGAGTTATTTGAAGATAATCCAACTAGTCAAAAATCTTTTGATATTAGGTATATTTTAGCTTTATCTATTGTTTTACTTTTATTCTTCTGCGGATTATTAAGAAAAAGAGATAGGTCAAGTTAATTTATTACTTTTTTATTTTTACATTTTTTATTTTTTTTAATTTTTTAAGATTTATTTAATAATTTTTTACTTTTTTTATAAAAATAGCTTTTTAATTTTATTGATCAACTATTAATTTGCTTGTTTTATCAATTAATATGTCTGTTATATGTATGCTCTTTAATTCTTTTTGTGGAATTTCATATGCCTTCTTTAATATTGATTCGTCAGCTTCTAAAACAGCATCATTTCTTGTAAAGATATCAGATAATTCATCGACAAAGTAATCTGGGCAATCGATTAAAACAACCGCTATATTCATCTTCCCTTCCTTAAGTCCAAGTATGTCAAATGCCTTGGAAATTTGCCTTTGGGCAGATGTTCTGATTAAAATTTCAATACCTAAATCCTTAGCTAAATTTTCCCCTCTTTTGAATGCATTCATTGCATGAATGACTCCTTGCTCGTGATGTTTCTTACCAGCTATTGCATCAGCATTCATAAGTTGAATAATGCCCACATCACAACAACTGTTTCTAATATTTTCAACTTGTTCCAATGTTTTAGGAATGCTTTCTATTTCTCCAGTAAATCCTAATATTTCAACATTATCCAAATTAGCTAATTCTTTATTGTATTCTTTCATTTTATCTCTCTTAAAATGGAATGAAAATATTTAAAATATTTATTTAAAAAAATTTAAAAATTTAAAAATAATTTAAAATAACTTTAAATAAGTTATTTTTTAGCTTTTCTTTGCTTTTTATCTAAGGAAAAGTGATTGTTTTCAAGCAATCTGTTTACACCATCGACATATGCTTCTACACTTGCATTGATAATGTCCGGTTCAGTTGCTCTTGCTGAGATGATCTTATCTCCTGAACTAAGCTTTACAATTACCTCAATCAAAGCATCTGTACCACCTGTAACTGCATCTACGTGGTATTCCTCAAGCTTGATGTCTGCAAAGTTCTTGATTCCCTTATTCACTGCATTGATAGCTGCGTCAACTGGACCGATACCTACATCTGCCTCAATGACTTCCTTATCTTCAATATTCATCTTAATGGATGCAGTTGGTCTGATCTTGTTTCCTGAAACGATAGTAAGTTCATCAAGATTGATTTTCTTTTCCTGTTCAATGTTCAATACATGCTCAGCAATCGCTTCTAAATCAGTGTCTGTAACGGTTTTTCCCTTATCTCCAAGGTCTTTTACCTTAAGGAAGATTTCATTTAACTGGTCATTGTTTACTTCAATGCCTAATTCCTTTAATCTGTTGTCTAACCCTTTGGTTCCAACATGCTTTCCTACAATGAATTTACGTCTATGGCCTACAAGCTCTGGCATTATAGGTTCATAGGTTGCACTGTTCTTTATGACACCATCTGCATGAATTCCAGATTCATGTGCAAATGCATTTTCACCTACAATTGGCTTGTTTGGAGCCAAATAAGCATTGCTTAATCTTGAAACTAGTTTGGAAGTGTTGTAAAGCTGATTGATCTTAATGTCAGTTTTGTATCTGCTTTCATCGTCATCGTCACTGTACTTGTATAAAGTGTTCAAGGATACGACAACCTCTTCCAATGCTGCATTTCCAGCTCTTTCTCCAAGACCATTGATTGTAGCATGGAATCTGGTAGCTCCTCCATCAATTGCAGACAATGTATTTGCTACAGCAAGGCCAAAGTCATTATGGCAGTGAGCGCTTACAGGAACTCCAAGGTCTGAGAATTGCCTATAGAAATTAAATGATTTCAATGGTGTAAGAACTCCTAAAGTATCACATGGACAGATTCTGTCTGCTCCTGCATCGATTGTTGCCTTGAATATCCTTCTTAGGTATTCAATATCTGTTCTTGTAGAGTCTTCAGCTGCAAGCTCTACTAAAAGTCCATGGTCTTTAGCGTATTCCACTACCTTTACAGCATCTTCCAGCATTTCATCCTGTGACTTTTTCAATTTGTATTTCAAGTGCAAATCAGAAGTTGGAACTACAACATTTACTGCATCAACATCACATTCAAGGCAGTAATCCACATCCTTGATCAATGTTCTTGAAAAGCTTACAATCTCAGCATTCAATCCTTGTGATGTAATCAATTTAATAGCTTCCCTTTCACCTTCAGATGTAATTGCAGAGCCAGCTTCAATTGCATTCACTCCTATTTCATCCAATTTGGTAGCTATTCTGAGTTTTTTAATTGCATTTAAAGAGATTCCTGGTGTTTGCTCTCCATCTCTTAATGTAGTGTCCAATACTTCTATTTTCATTTTTCCACTTCTTATTGATTAATAAGTATAATAATTGATTTTTTTAATCTATTAATTTTAATTTTATTTTTAATTTATTTTTCCATTTCTTCTTTAAACCATTTTACAGTTTCTCTCAATTGCTCTTCAAATTTGTCCTCTTCTGGCTTAAAGTTTATTTTTTCAAGATTTGAAATATCTGCCAATGAATGCTTAATGTCTCCTGGACGTTCATCGAGATATTTCACTTTCAAATCGGATTCTAAGACATCACTGACGATATCAAATAGCTGATTTATAGTCATTGATTTTCCCAGTGCAACATTCAATACTCCGTTGAAGTCGGATTCTGCTGCAGCAATATTTGCTTTAGCTATTTCCTTTACAAAAATAAAGTCTCTGCTTTGCTCTCCATCACCATAGATTTCAGGGCTTTCCCCTTTTAATATTGCAGATATGAATTTAGGAATTACAGCAGCATAAGGTGAATTTTCATCTTGTCTAGGACCAAAGACATTGAAATATCTAAGAGCTACATAATTTAAGCCATAAGCTTCATAAAAGGATTTTAAGTATAATTCTCCACTTGCTTTCTGTGCTGCATAAGGTGAGCAAGGGTCAAAGTTTTCACCTTCCTTAAGTGGCATGTTCGGATTTTCCCCATAAACTGCAGATGAAGATGAAAAGACGATTTTCTTTATATTGTTGTTTTTGCAGGCAATGAGAAGCTTTAAGGTAGCATCGATATTTGTTTCGTTGTAATCAAGAGGTTCCGCTACACTTCCTGGCACGCTTACTTTTGCTGCAAGGTGGAATACATAGTCTTTTCCTTTTAGAATCTCGTCCAAATCACAATCTAAAAGATCTGCCTTGATCAAGCTTAAATTTTCATGATCTTGATTTTTTAGGTTTTCCATTTTTCCAGAGGACAAATTATCAATAACGGTTACCTTATTGTTTTCTATCAATTCATCAACAATATGTGAACCGATAAATCCGCATCCTCCAGTAACTACTATTTCTTTATTTTCCATTATATCTGGTCCTTAATTTTATAATGTAAAGCAAATTTTAATTGAAATGTTTCATTAGCATTTTCTATATTAGTATAGATTTATAATTTTAATAGTATTTTAATATTGTGTAAAAATCCATTGAATTTTTGGGAATAAATTCAAATAAAAATTTCATTTGAAAAATCTTTAAAAAATCTTTAAAAAAACATCATAAATCCTCCCTATTTTTTCGGCTTGGCGATAAGTAATAAAAAATATATATTATATTAAAACATATTATTAACTATGATTAGTATAGGTGCTAATGGATTTCAATTATTTGTGAATTATATAGTGGCTATTATAGTTGCAATAGTCTTAGGATTAGCCTTAAGATTGCCGCTTCTTCCTGAAAAGCCAATCAGGTTTTCATGGACAAAAAGTGCACTATTTCCAACTCCTATATTTGCAATAGGAATTTTAGCTATTTTTTATTCATTAAATATTTTTTGGATTTATGACGGATTGGTAATTGCAATTTTAGTAGGTTTAGCTTCCGCTTTATTTGTAAAGTACTTATTCGATTATGTTTTCCCAAATCCTCCACAAATTGAAGGAGGGAGCAAATAATGGATCTAATAATTGGCTTGATTCTAGCAACCATTATCTCCTGGCTTAACTTTGTTTTAGTGGATACATTCATGGGACTTCCAGAAGCTCCAGGTGTAAAAGGTGCTGAAACAGTAGGATATTCCATCAAAGCAAGAAAAGGAGATTTGGCAGGAGGATTCTTCCAAGGAAACATTCTATGTTCTCCAGATGCATCAGCAGGAACATTGATGGCATCAATTGGAGTTTACATTCTTGGAATTCAAGGAGGATTAATAGCTGCATTGCTTGTTTACATTGGAAATAGATTATGTGCAGATCCAGGATATGCTGGAACTACCGGTGCATTGACCATGACACTATTGATATTCATCTTCTCATTTGTTGGAATC
>JAGCLR010000368.1 GCA_017646885.1 Methanobrevibacter sp.
GCTGAGACAGTTAAGGTAGTACATTACATCTCCAATTCCAGGGAAAGGATTGTTCATCATGGTTGGAGCTCCTACAAAGATTGCTTTTGAATCAAGTACATCAGTTACAGCATCACTTTTGTCATCATCGTGCATGAAGTACATCTTGACTTCGACACCTTCGCTCATTACACCTTCAGCCATTGCATGAGCCATTCTTTGTGTTGAATGGTGCATTGTGTCGTAAATGAAGGTAATCTTGTTTCCTTCGTAAGTTCCAGTAGACCATTTGGTGTAAAGGTCAATGATGAAGCTTGGGTCTGTGAATATTTGACCGTGACATGGAGCAATCATTTTCAAGATGTCTACTAATCCTAATTTTGCAAGCTCTTCAATCTTTCTTCCAACCATTGGAGATGAAAGGGTAATCAAGTTAGCGTAGTATTTTCTTGCAGCTTCAGTGAGGATTACAGGGTCTACATCCTTATCCAATCTTTCAGACAAGCAGATGTGCTGACCGAATGCATCGTTGGAGAACAATATTCCCTCTTCCATAAGCATTGTAAACATGCTGTCAGGCCAGTGAAGCATAGGAGCATTTACGAATTGGAAGGTTTTTCCACCGATATCCAATGAGTCACCGGTTTTTACGGTATTGAACTCAAAGTCTGCAAGTTCAGGCAAGTGATTCTTAAGTCCTGGTTCAGCCTTTTTGGAACAGTAAACTTCAACATCAGGGAATTTTGCAACAACTTCACTTAAGGAACCGCTGTGGTCGTTTTCAATGTGGTTTTGGATAACTACATCGATTTTGAATTCTCTTCCTTCCTTCTCGAATGCATCTTTAATTCTTCCCCAGAACTGTTCAGATTTTCCAGGATAAACATTATCGATTAAAGCTACCTTATCTTCCCCAAATACTAAATAACAGTTGTAGGTAGTTCCATTTAAGGTGTATCCATGGTAGTCACGGATATCCCAGTCTAAAACTCCTACCCAGTAAACATCATCTACAATTTTGTATGCGTCAGCTTTCATTTTATCACTAATCCTTTTTTAGATTAAAAAATTATAATAAGAATTAATATAATATATAACCATTAACATTAATAAATTTATATGCTTTGTTCGATAGCAAGGCAACTAATTAAACAAGTTAATATTAAAAAATAATTGATGATAAAATGACTTTAAGACATTACAATGATTTGGCATATGAGGAGATTGGTGAGGAAAACAGCGAAACTATACTGTTTTTTCATGCCAAATTATTAGACAAATGGATTTGGAAAAAGCAGAAAGATGCTTACGATAAGTTTTTTAAGGGATTCCATTGCATATTCCTTGACATTCCAAATCATGGAGAGAGCTTATCAGAAGAAGAGTTCACCATAGAGAAATCCTCTGAAAAAATAGCTGAATTCATAAATCATCTAATTGACAATAAGGATATCGAAAGCATAAGCATTGTAGCATTAGGAATCGGCTCATCAATAGCTATTGAAATCCTTAATGAAAATCCAAATGTAATTAACAATCTAATATTATCAGGGCTTGAAATAGCTGACTATAAGGAAATCGAATCAGATAGCGTTGCTAATGGACTGGCAAAGGCACAATCAGAATATCTTAATGAGAAATCAGACATTTTCATTACAAAAGCTTACTTAAGATATTTTGGAATAAATAAGGAACATTACAACGACATTGAAAAGATTTTAGACAGATCAATTAGGCAAGAGAGAAAAATAGCTTATGAATCCTTGAATTACACCATTCCTGAAGGCTTAAAGGAGAGTGGAGAAATCATCGAAAAGGACAATGTTCTAATAATCTATGGAACTAAGGAAGACTTGGACTGCACCAAATCAGCAATCAAACTAAAAAGCATAATGAAAAACGCCAAATTAATAGAAATCGTAAAAGGAAACCACCTATGGAACATAATAGACCATGAATTGTTCAACACCATAACAAGCAATTTCATTAGAGACAATCATATCGAAGATAATTCCAAAATAAACATTCTGGAATAATCTAGAAAGCATATGGAATACCATCACCCCCACTAAAACCTAAAAACCACTTGATATATTCTAAATTATATTTAACTAAATTAAAGTTTAACAAATATAAAATAAAGTTGAATAAATGCTTTAAATCCAAAAATAAAACTATAAAGTTTATTAATGAGTTAAATAATAAATTATATTAGTTATAAATAATTTTAGAATTATTTTATAACTGTATAGTTTTAATAAATTTTTTTAATTAGGATTTGACTTTCTTAAAATCCATAATATGCATATAAAGGAATTTCGAAATTCATGATCATAATTAAAAAAAACACATAGTGAAAGGGAAACTATGAAAATAGGAGTTATCGGATACGGAAATATGGGTTCAATGATAGTAAATAACATACTAAAGCTTAATTTACTATTAGATGACGAAGAATTAATTGTTTCAAATAGACACCTTAATAAATTTGAAAGTTTAATTGAAGAATATCCAGAAGAAAATTTAAACATTACTTCAGATAACAAAGA
>JAGCLR010000369.1 GCA_017646885.1 Methanobrevibacter sp.
AAAGAATAGTTACATCGTTTGCAAAAAAGTAGAAAATGCATGCCAAAAAGTGGATGCTTAAGAAAATAACGGCTAATTTCTTCCAATCCCTTCTTTCAAGTGCATTTGCAGAATATATCCTTGAGCAAAGCCCTCCGAAGATGTATATTCCAGAAACAAGACCTGCTATGGTTGCACTTGTTCCCATAGATGTGGCATACTCAGTAACTGTAGACATCAATGCATACATTACAAGAGCTGTAAATAGCAATGCACCAAATATTAAAAAGAAGTCTATGGTGAATATCTTATCTTCATTTTGTTTGGAAGTTCTTATAGCATTCATTAATTAAATATTGTATTTTTTTATATAAAAAATTGATTAAAAAGTGGATGAGAATTATAAAAATAGAATAAAATAATGAAAAAAGTTAATAATTAAAATAAATTAAAAAAAAGAAAAAAGATGAAAAGTTAGCTTTCATCCTCTCTTGGGCTTAATCTAGTTAGAATGATACTGGATGCTAAAACAGCCACCATAATGATTAAATCAACAATCAACTCGAATGTTGCTGCACTCATGAAAAGGTCATACATACCGTAAATCCACATTGCAAAGAGTACAATAGGCAATAGGTACTTGATTACGAATTTCCATATTTTGCCTACTTTCAAGTGTCCATTCTCATTCAATACAGGAACCAAGTCATCAAGCTTATAGAACCAAGCGAATATTACACATTGGACTCCAATCAATAGCAAGATACCGAACTGGTTTACAAATGAGTCAATGATTCCTACCAAATAGCTGCTGATTCCAGTAGTGAGCAAGACTGAAAATGTACATCCAACTATTGATAGAATACCTGCAGTTCTTCTTCTGCCTAAATTGAACTTAGCGCTTGTGGAAGATAGCATCGGTTCAAAGAACCCTAATGCAGAGGTTATTCCTGCAAATAAAATAGCTAAGAACAACAATGGTGCTAAAATCCTACCGATTGGACCCATGATATTAAAGATCATTGGGAAAACAATGAAAACAAGCCCAGTTCCTTCAGTTACCAATTTGGTCATTGCGATACCGGAATGAAGTGACATGTAACCAAGAATTGAAAATACACCAAATGCAGTGAATATTTCAAACAAGGAGTTTGAAGCAACTACAATAAGCACATTGTCAGTCAATTTGGAAGCTTTTGGCAAGTAACTTGCATAAGTCAAAGCGATTGCTTGTCCCATACTCAATGAAAATATGATTTGAGCAAATGCAGCTAGCCAAATATTAATATCCAAAAGCATTGACCATCTTGGCCTTAAAAGAGCATCCACACCAATCATGTGTCCAGGCAATGTCAATGCATAAACAACAATGATTCCCATTATGACAAATAAGGATGGAATCAAGATTTTTGAAACCTTACCGATACCTTCGTCAACATCCTTATGGGAAATGTACCATAAAACGATCCACATCAAGATTACACATACGGTTGTAGGGATAAGCAAGAATCCTGCACCGGCCAAATCAGAGCTTCCACCAACAGTTGTGGAGAAGTAAGCAGCTGTATCCGCACCCCATCTGAATGTGAAACTGCTTAGAAGATATACCATATCCCAACTCAGAATAACCATATAATAAATTGTAACTATAAAAACAAATAGAACGAGGGCCCAAGCTATATACTCAAACCGCTCATTGATATCCTTTAAAATCTTCGAAAAGGATTCCTTAAAACTGAATCCCACACCATATTCAAGTATTAAAAAAGGGATTCCCATAATTGCTATGGCAGTGAAATAAGGAATAAAGAATGATCCTCCACCGTTGGAATACAATACATAACTGAATCTCCAAATGTTTCCAAGACCAACGGCAGCTCCAATCATAGCTAATATAAATGATAGGGAACTATCCCACTCTAATTTCTCACTCATGTTATTAAATCCTAAAATCAATTATTAATATTTTTATTGATAAATATATAAAAACTTAACTTTATTATTTAGATAAAATGAGAAAATAGATAAAAATCTTTAAAATTGCAATAAAAAGAATAAAAAAAAAGTTAAAAAATAGATAAAAGTTGTAAAAATAAAAAAAATAAAAATGTTTTATTGGCCTAAGACCAATAAAAGCTATTTTTAATAGTTAGAAATAAGATGTGATATCCTATCGGTTGTAATGAGACCTTTTAAGTCATCTCCGTCAACAACAGGCAAACAGGATATGTTGTATTTCTTCATCAATCTTGCAATATCCTCAATCTCATCTGTTGATTTACAGGTTCTGACATCTTTAGTCATTACTTCCCTCAATTCACTGCAATCCTCAACAATGGATTTGGACAAGTCCCATGCAGTAACGATTCCCGCTAAAGTCTTATCATCATTGACAACAGGCAAATGAGTGATCTCATTGTCAAACATGATAATTGCAGCTTCCTTAACGGTTGAATCAATGCAAATTGTAGGAACCTCAGTCTTCATAACATCTCCAACATTATGTTCAGATAGGAAATTGGATAAAAGGAAGTTCATTTGACCGTTTTCAAGCAAGAATGCATCGTGACCATAGTCAGACTTGACTTCATTGTAGATTACATCAACATCATTGGTTTGAAGTGCAGCCAATAGATCTTT
>JAGCLR010000370.1 GCA_017646885.1 Methanobrevibacter sp.
GAAATGAATTCTTGCAAGGAATCTATAATGATGAAACCGGTTTTAAAATGGCTATTTTCCACTTGGAAGAGGCTACTGCGGAAATCCGTGATGTAACTGGTAAAATCAATGAGTCATATAATTTTTAATTAAATTTCTTTTCTCTTTTTTTCTTTTTTTATTATAATTTACATTTTAAATGTTATTTTTTAATTTTAATCAATATTCTAATTTTAAATCAATATTTAAGTCATTTTAATGCTTTAAAAAGTTTTTTATAAGATTAAATCAAATATAAATTTACAAATATTTATGTGATTTTATGTTTAATTTAATCAATGACAATAAGGGATTTGCATCATTAATAGATGCATTGCTTTCAATTTTCATTTTGATTATGGTTTTAATTGCTTTCAATATGATGATTGACATTGATATTCCATCCTTAAGTGAAGAAAACAGAGATTTTAAGACAAGCCAAGACATTATGGAGATCATGTCATCCAAGGTCGATGGTAGGGATTATACTTTAATTGAAAGAGTATCATATATCCTATCCAGCAATAACAATTCCATTGCCTCAAAAAGGGAAGTAAAATCGTTATTGGATGATTTCTTTTCAGCTTATTTAGAGGATGATTTTCATTATGCTTTTGTAGAGACCAATCATTTGAATGGAGAAGTCTTGTCTTCAAATGGGGACTATGAAAGTTCAGATAGAGTCAATGTGGCCATCAGAAACTATGGAAATTACTCTTATGAATTATATCTCTTTTGATTGTGTATTTTTTAAATATCCCTCAAATCTCATTCTCTCTACCCAAGATTTATATATTTGAATTAACATATTATAATAAGTTAAAAGGTTAAGGAAATTAATCTTTTAAACTTTAAACTATTTTTCATTTGTTTTAGGCCCTGGTGGTGTAGCTTGGATAACACGTGGGACTGCGGATCCCATTCCCCGGGTTCAAATCCCGGCCAGGGCATTTTTTTATTAAATAATTACTTTTTCTATGCAAATTTATTTTTTTTAGAGGAATGGCTATGCTAAATGCAAATACTTATGTAACAAAGGAAGAAGGTATCGGTGGAACAATAAGAAACAGATGGGAAGACTTCTATGTAGAGGAAATCCCAGAAGTGATTCCAGAAGGAGAAGGTCCAAACATCTACATTTGGATTGAAAAGTTAGGAAGAACCACTCTCGATGTTTTGCTTGATATTGCAAGAGATCTCCATATTGATAGGAAAAGAATGGGTTTTGCAGGAATGAAAGACAAGAAAGCCATTACTCGCCAATGGATCTGTATAGCTAATATGGACTCTGAGGAACAGTTCAATCAGGTCAAGGCATTGGAAGGAACCATTCATAACACTGAATTCCTAAAGGTTGTAAGAGGAAGAAAGAAGTTAAGAATGGGTCAGCTTGTAGGAAATAAGTTCAGGATATTGGTTAAGGACATTGATGGAATGGACTCAGAAGATGAGGAGACAAGAAGATTAGCTATTGAGGATGCTGCTCAAAGAGCAGATGCCATTTTAAAAACCCTTGAAAAGACTGGTGTCCCTAATTATTTCGGCTGGCAAAGATTTGGAAAGCCAAGAACCAATACCCATCTGGTTGGAGAGGCTCTCATTCAAAATGACTTGAAGGAAGCAGTAAGGAGATATATAGGTAATCCTTCTCCAGAAGAGGGTGAAGAAGCTAGAGCCGCTCGCCAAGCTTATGATGATGGAGACTGGGAGAAGTCCTTGGAATTGATGCATCCTGGAATGCGTTATGAAAAAATGATGCTTAAGGTTCTCATAAAAGAGGAAAAAAGGGCAATTAGAAAGATAGCTGAAAAGGAAGGAATAGAGCCAGAGGAAGTTGACAAGTCTCAAGTTGAATTATCAGATAAGGCTTATAAAAATGCTATCCACGCACTTCCAAAGCCACTTCAAAGAATGTTCGTTCATGCATATCAGTCTTTTCTGTTCAATGCTGCAGTAAGTGAAAGGGTAGCTATGGGAATGGACAAGTATATTGAAGGAGATATTGTAATAGACAAGGAAGAGCGTATTGTAAGGGATAAGACCAATGAAGAGTTTCAGGAAATGGTTTCATCCTTTGAAATAAATCAAACCTGTCCATTGTACGGTACTAAAGTTCCATTTGCTGGCGGTGAAGTGGGCAAGATGGAAGAGGAAATATTGAATAGCTATGGCTTGACCAAAGCTGATTTTGAAGTTCCTAAAATGCCTCGTTTAGGAAGCCATGGTCTTAGAAGAGCTATGAGATTCCAAGTATGGGATGCAAGTGCAAAAGCAACTGAAGATGGTGTAATGTGTGAATTCTCTATAGACAAAGGTTCCTATGCAACTGCAGTCCTAAGAGAAGTCATGAAGAAGGATGTTTATTAAATCATCCTTATCCATAAATCTTTTCAAGTCTTTTTTTAAACTTTTTTAAACTTTCAAAGAAATGTATAAAGTCCTTATGATTGTAATTAGACAACAGATAATGATTGCAATAGGATATCCTAATAGTGCTATAATAAATCCGATAAAGAATATTATCAATGGGATATACAACGCTTCCCTCACATTCAGTGCACTTTTCAAGTATTCCTCATTTTCCCTATTTATTTCAAGCAATGATTTTGCCATGTAATATAAGATTATATCAACAATAATGAAATCAAGACCGTATAGCGCTTGTGGAATAAACTCATTAGGATGATTTGCAACGAATATTGTAAGATATGGGACCAATGAGAATACAAACATCAATATTATGTTCTGCCAAATGATCTTTGTATTTATTCTATTAACATGATTGTAGATCAAATGGTGGTATTGCCATAAGTTAGCACAAACTAGAAAACTTATTACATATGCGAAATAAGAGGTTTTCAAAGCCCAAAGTGATGCAAGGGATGCTGTTGCTGGCTGCGGCAATTCTAAAACAAGGACAGTGACAATAATTGCAATGATTGCATCATAAAAAGCTTCAAGCCTACCAGTTTCCATAAAATTTTCTTCTGCCATATACTATTATTTTTTTTAATGACTATTTATAATTTTGTAACTGGGTTTAGTATTCTTCTAAGCAAGGTTCAATTGAGGCCTTTTTCTTGCTAAAATCGGAAGATATGCAAGTATAGCTGATATGATAATAGCAAGGAGTGTTGGTCCGAGGAAAATTGAATCCATGTTCACTGTCACTTGATACACGATAAAACCTGCAAACCATGCGAAAATGTTCCAGTACCAAGTTCTTGGATTTCCAGTCTCTTCATTTGAAAGGAAGTATGAAACCAAAAGCACTGCAGCCATAGGAGCAAATACTGAAGCGATAAGATATAGGAATCCGATGTAGTGATCCATAATTCCTGAAATTGCAAGTATAGCACTTAGGAAACTTACTACAACTCCAGCTATTCTTGGGTTGATCTTATTGAATATTGCTTTTGAGGATTCTCCTGCAGAATTTGCCGCTACAAAGTTGGAAGTTACGGTTGAAAGCACTAAAATGATTACTCCTTGAGCTCCAAGACCTGCCATAAGGATTGATTGTGCAATGCTTGTTGTTCCAATTCCAACGATTTGCATACCTAAAACATACATCCAAAGGCTTGCTAAGGTGTATGCCACTGCAGAAATCATTGTTCCATTCACTGGATTTTCAACATCCTTAGTATAGTCTGAAATCACAGGAAGCCATGAGATCGGCATAGCTATTGATATTTCAAAAATGTTCCAGAAGCTTAGTGCTGGGGCATTTGTGCTTGCAAAGGATGCGATAGGCAATGCATTTGATATGTTTCCTCCCAATAACTTAAAGGATAGGATTGCAAGCAATACAGTTAGCACCACCATCATGACGGTGGTTACTTTTGATAAGCGGTAAAGTCCAACATAAACCCATATCGCAATGATTATAGAAAGAATTATGCATGTTAATGTGAATGATATCGGCAAATTCAGGCCCATCATTGCTGCTGCACCTTGAGCATTCAGCACAGCTACCCATGCTATAAGCTGCATCACATTCAATGAGGAAAAGAATTTGGAGCCATAATTGCCAAAAGTTGACCTGATGGTCTCCATTGCATTCACTCGTAGGCGTGCACCGACCAGCCCTGTAAAAAATAGCAGTATTCCACCTATGATATGTCCAAGTATCAATGGAATCCAAATGGAATCAATTGGGGATGAGGAAGCAAGTTGTATTCCTGCTTCAATTTCTGAAACAGAGACTGCAACTCCAAACCAGATAACTCCATTTGAAAAAAGACCAGTACGATTTTCCATATTTTGCCTACTTTAAAGATAATTAATTATTTAAAAATTATTTAAAAATAATCTAAAATGTTTTCAACAAATCGTAAAGTTCAGGAATTGCCTGTTCGAATTTAACTCCATAGGTATGGGTCTCATCACCAACAGTCTTTTCAATTGCCTTTTTAGTGAATTCTCCAGCTATTTTTGCTGCGGAGGAAGGAGATTTGCCTAACATTGTTGATCCAACAAATGATGAAGCAAAGACATCACCTGTTCCATGAGAAACATAATCCACTTTATCATTGTAAACGATTTCAATGGATTCGTCTTCCTTATCAAAAATGATCATTCCCATTTCATGGTTATCGTTTTCATATCCTTTCAAGATAACATATCTATTTGTAAATGCTGAAAGCTCTTTAGCCATTTCAATCATTTCTTCTTTTGTAAATGTTTCTTTCCAAGGCTTATGAAGGATATAACAAGCTTCAGTTGTGTTAGGGAGGATATAGTCTCCTAATTTACAAAGTTCCCCCATAGCATCAGCGAATTCCTGGTCAAAGCCATTGTAGAATTCCCCATGATCTGCCATAGCTGGGTCAACAAAGACAAGGCCGTCTTCTTTTAATCTTGAGTCTATAATGTCTTTTATGTAATCCAATTGCTCTTGTGATGCAATGAAACCAGTATAGATAGCATCAAATATGATTCCTTCCTTTTCCCAATGTTTCCTAATTTCAGGAAGGTCTTCTGTTAAGTCTCTTACAGTGAAATCTGTAAAGCCAGATGTATGTGTAGATAAGACTGCAGAAGGAAGAATTGCAGTTTCAATTCCAAAAGCAGAAACTACAGGAAGTGCAACAGTTATTGAGCATTGTCCATAGCATGAAATATCTTGAATAGTTAAAATTTTTGTTGTTTTGTTCATTCTTTCAAACCTATTAGTATTTTTAATAATTACAGTTAATTAGTATTTTATTTTTAATATATAATAATTTTCTTAATTAACTCAATTGTTATCAAATCATTATCAAATCATATTTATAACAATTGTTATATACATTAAAATATATAAATATTTGTTGTAGGGTACAAAAAGATACAATATCAGAATTTTAAAAATTTTTATAATAGAATTAATATATTAATTATGATTAATGATAATTTTCAAATAACTTATTTATTTTCACATGTGATTTTATGATTGAATGCAGAAATATTTCTAAAGGAAAAGCAGAAGGGGAATTAATTGTATCCAGTGAAGCAATTAGTTTTTTAGGTGGAGTAGACCCTGAAACCGGTGTAGTAATTGACCCAAATCATGAACTCAAAGGAGAGTCCATTAAGGATAAGGTCCTTTTCATTCCTGGAGGTAAAGGTTCCACTGTAGGATCTTATGTCATATTCCAGATGATGAAAAACAACACTGCTCCTAAAGCGATTATTTGCCTTAAGGCAGAACCTATTATAGCTACTGGTGCTATCATGTCTGATATTCCAATGGTTGATTCTCCATCAAGCGTTGAAGAATTGGTAAATGGGCAAATGGTTGAAGTAGATAGTGATAACGGTAAAATAACTTTATTATAATCAATAAAATTATTATTCAATTTAATTAATTATTCAATATAATCAATAATCTTTAATGGGTGATTTTATGTCATCAATATATATTAAAAATGTAAACATTATAAATCCTTTTAGTGAGGAACCCCTTAATGAAAGGCACGTTTTAATTGAAAATGGCAGAATTAAGTCCTTGCATACAGAAGAGTCTACATTGTATAAGGACCATATTGTTATAGATGGTGAGGATGACTATCTTTTGCCTGGATTTATAGACTCACATGCTCATATTATGGCAAATGGATTCCATAAGGAGGATATCATGAAAGACCCTCTTTCATATTACTTTTACAATGCTGTAGATAATATGAAAGCAACCATTGATGCAGGGGTCACTACAGTTCGTGATACTGGTCTTGCCGACATTGGGGTTAAGATGGCTCAAGAGAGGAAGATATTTCCAGCTCCAAGGTTGAACATATCAATTAAGCCTTTAGCTATTACTGGCGGACATTTTGACCATTATTTAAATTCCGGTTTTGATATGGAAATTGCATATCCTGGTTTTCCAGTTGGAACCTGTGATGGAGTGGAAGGCGTTTTAAGGAAAACCCGTGAAGTCATTAGAGCGCGTGCAGATTTCATTAAAATCATGGCAAGTGGAGGAATTCTATCTCCATATACCTCTTCAGATATTGCACAATTCAACAAAAAGGAATTGAAAACAATAGTGGATGAAGCTGAAAATCATAAGTTGAAGGTAGCAGCTCATTGCCATAGCCTTGAAGGAATTGAAAGATGTGCAAAGGCTGGCATAAAGTCAATAGAGCATGGTACATTCATTGATAAAAAGACTTCCCAATTGCTTGCTAAAAAAAGAATATATCTTACTCCTACATTGATTGTTCATAAGACCCTTATTGAAGAGGGCTTCCCAGTTTGGGATAGTTTTGCTGATGATAAGATCAGAAAGCTAAAAGAAGTTGTGAAAATCCACAAGGAAAACATAGAAACCGCTTATCAGGAAGGAGTTAATTTCCTAATGGGTTCAGATTGTGGTGTAATAGATCATGGTCGAAACCTTGGAGAATTGAAGCAACTTGTTGATGTCGGTTTATCTCCACTTGAAGCTATTCAAGCAGGAACCATTGAAGGGGCAAAATTCTTCAATCAGGAAAATGAATTGGGGTCCATTGAAGCAGGAAAAATAGCTGATATGATCATTGTCAAAGACAATCCAATTGATAAGATAGAGTCTTTAGCAGACAACGATAAGATCTTAACTGTAATCCAAGATGGAAGAATATTAAAGCATAAGCCTATTTTTTAAGTGTTTAAAAAGAGTTGGATATTTTTAAATAGGGAAGAAGTTCAAATCATGAAAGAAGTTCAGATTTAGAAAAATAGTTTTTTTTTAAAAAAATAAGAGATAATAAAAATTATTATCTCTTGAATATCCCTTTTATTTTGTCTAAGATACCAGTAGTAGTGAGGACACCTACACCAATGGTGTAAATATCTTTAGCTCTTGCCTTATCCACTCCCAGTTTCTCAGCAATCAAGTTAACTATCACGTCTTCAGCTCCACCGCCAGCGGTGAAGTTGTTTGCGAAAATATCGCTAACGATATTTCCTTGGTCCTCAGTCAAGTTAGCTTGTTTCATAAGTTCTTGAATAAGATCTGCATTAGTCATAATAAAATATATGTTATTTTTAATATTTAATTCTATACTATTCATTTTGTGAACTATTTTTCAAAAAGATTGTACGATTGTCTAAATGGGCTAAACGATTTTAAATTTAATTTTTAATGTAATTTTAATAAATTTTTAATAAAATTTTTAGGCATACCAAAACTTTATATGCAATTAATATAAATTATATTTATAAATCTATTTATTTTAAAAAAACAAATATTACTATATAATATACTATATAAAAAATTTATAAGGTGAAATTTATGGCAATTGATAAGAAAGAAGTAAAAGTTGTAGGAATGCACTGCCCTTCATGTGCAAAAGCAGTAGAGCTTTGCATGATGGATTTAGATGGTGTAGAATCTGCTGTTGTGGATTTAGACGCTAATAAAGTAGAAGTCGAATATGATAATGAAAAAGTGTCTGATGTAGATTTAGCAGGTGCTGTTAAAGAAGCGGGATTTGAAGTGGAA
>JAGCLR010000371.1 GCA_017646885.1 Methanobrevibacter sp.
CCTAAAAAAGTAGTTGGTTCTCCACCAAAAACATCTATCCCTTTGCTCACACCAAAAAGCGCATACTTTGGTGATAATCTTCCACCAGCCATTTTTCCAGAAGACGCAACTTTGTGACAAGTTGTAATTACATTTTCAGTTGGTGATGTTATTGTAATTAAGCCATCTTCCCTTCTTTG
Source organism: Methanobrevibacter sp. (assembly GCA_017646885.1). Next base: position 180 of record JAGCLR010000371.1, read on the forward strand.
ATCATTAGAAGATTTCTGTGCAAATTCTGTTGACATTAAATTATCCAATGAAATATTTAATTTGCTTGACAGTAACAACAATTTTTCCACTTCAGGGTATCCGTCTCCCTGTTCCCATTTTGAAACAGCTTGTCGACTTACATCAATCATCTCAGCTAATTCTTCTTGTGATAAATTTCTTTCTTTTCTGATTAATTTAAGATTTTCTGCAAAACTCATATCATTTACCTCCTATTCGCAATTTATTTTAGATTGTAAATAAAAAAAAAACCACCAACTTATATTTGCATTTACGCAACCTGAATTTGCAATTTGATATAAATCACAGTTCTTATCTATCTGTTTGACAAATTGGAATATGTCGAACTAAAAGATTCTGTTCCCGATAACTTAGAGAGCTTTTCCACCAGACACTTTGATGACTTGTCCCGTAATCATTCTTGCCTGCTCACTTGCCAAGAATAAAATTGTTTCTGCGATATCTTCCGGTTGAATCAATTTTCCCATTGGAATTAAAGGAATAACTACTTTTTCAAAATCTTCATCAATCCAGCCTGTTTGAGTTGGACCAGGTGCAACACAATTCACAGTAATCCCATACTGTGCCACTTCAAGTGCAATACTACGAGTAAGTGCCTCTAAAGTTGCTTTACTTGCCCCATAAGTAATCTGACCTGCAAAAATTTGCGATGCATCTGTAGAAATATTGATAATTCTTCCATAATTACCACGATGTTTAATAAATTCTCTAGTCATCAAAATACTTCCACGAACATTGACCGCAAATGTATCATCAATCACATTTTGAGTAATTGTTTCTATCGTGTCGCAACCAGTTTCATCATCTGTTGCTGCATTATTAAGCAAAATATCAATTCGTCCGTATTTTTCAAGAACTATAGAATAGATTTCCCTTACAGATCTCTCATTAGAAATATCACTCTCTAAAATTATATAGTCGGCATTCATTTCCTTGAGTTTACTTTCTACAGCATCTGCATTCCCTGCGTTTGCTCCGTAATATCTGTCTACACCATTTCTGTCAGTCTTAGTCGCATCAAATGGTCTAAACACTTTCTTGTATACTAAAACTACCTTTGCTCCTTCTCGAGCAAAAGCAAGTGCTGTGGTTGCTCCTATTCCCCATGGATTATTTGCTCCCGTAATTATTGCTACTCTATCTTTTAATCCATAATTTACCATCAATATTGCCTCCGTCAAATTCAAGTTTGTCAAACTCTATTATACCACATCTCCTTACTCAAACAACACCATCCTCTTCCCAAACCAACCATTATCCCACAAACCCGATTGCTTTTTCTCCACAACTCCATGTCCCGCATGAACTCCTGCCACTTTCACACACAAAAAAATAATCCCACTAGAACCATTATAATTCTAGTCGGATTTCATATTTTACTTATGTTTGCTTAACTGTTAGTCAAGCGATCGCTCTACTTATTATTGATAGCAGCCTGTGTTGCTAAGTCTGCAAAATATGCATTGTAATGATTTTTATCAACTCTTAAGTTGTAAACTATTCGACAAATTGGAATTTGTCACGCCAACAAATCGAAAGTTTCTCTTGCCTATTCTCCAATAAGTTTCTTCATATCATCTTCAGGAGTAGAAATTGGAGCAATATTATAATTCTTCACTAGGAAATCAAGCACATTAGGTGAAATAAATGCAGGTAATGATGGGCCAAGTAAAATGTTCTTAATTCCAAGATGTAACAATGTTAATAAGATACATACTGCTTTCTGCTCATACCATGAAAGAACCATAGAAAGCGGCAAATCATTTACTCCACATTCAAAGGCTTCTGCAAGTGCTACAGCAACTTTAATTGCACTGTATGCATCATTGCACTGCCCCATATCCATAATACGAGGTAATCCACCAATAGTACCTAAATCAAGGTCATTAAATCTATATTTTCCGCAAGCAAGGGTAAGCACAATGCTATCTTCTGGTGTCTGCTTTACAAACTCGGTATAATAATTTCTTCCTGGTCTTGCTCCATCACATCCTCCCACAAGGAAGAAATGTTTAATTGCCCCTGTCTTCACAGCTTCGACAACTGTTCCTGCATTTGCTAATACTGCATTATGTCCAAATCCAGTCATAACCATTGAACCACCATTGATGCCTGTAAATAACATGTTTTCTTCATAACCACCAAGTTCCAATGCTTTTTCTATTACTGATGTAAAATCTTTATCCTCTCCAACATGAACTATCTCTGGATAAGAAACAACCTCTGTTGTAAACACACGATCTGAATAACTTTCTTTTGGCGGCATCAAACAGTTGGTTGTAAAAAGAATTGGTGCAGGAATATTTGCAAATTCTTTTTGCTGATTCTGCCATGCCGTACCAAAATTGCCTTTCAGATGTGTGTATTTCTTTAATTCAGGATATGCATGTGCAGGGAGCATTTCTCCATGCGTGTAAACATTAATACCTCTATCCTTTGTCTGCTCTAATAATTGTTTCAAATCATAAAGGTCATGTCCTGAAATAACGATAAATGGTCCTTTTTCTACTGTTAGTGGTACACTTGTTGGTTCAGGATTGCCGTAAGTTTCTGTATTTGCTTTATCCAGCAATGCCATACATTTTAAATTAATTTCTCCCACCTGTAATACGATAGGTAACAGTTCTTCCATTCCCCAATCTCTCATACCGATTGCAAATAATGCCTTGTAAAAGAAATTATTAACCTCTTTATCTGCATAGCCTAAAACTTCAGCATGGTATGCATAAGCCGCAACACCACGTATACCAAATAAAATCAAAGATTTCAAGGAACGAATATCTTCATCTGCCTGCCATAAAGACTGCATATCAAAATTATCATTTCTGCCACAGGCACTTGCACATTCGAAACATTTTGGCACTAAACGCTCTTTTTCCAATTCTACTCTATCAATCAATGTCATCAATGTTTCATTGTTAAAATTAACATTCGTAATTGTTGAAAAAAGACCTTCCAATATCAGTTTATCTGTAGTCTCATTCACAAGATGTTCATTTCCTTCAGTTGCTCTTGCCAATCCAATTAACGCACCAGTTAGTTCATCCTGCAATTTTGCTGTATCTGCTTTTTTACCGCATACTCCTTGTGCTCCTGTACAAGCTTGACATCCTGCTGTCTGCTCGCACTGAAAACAAAACATTTTATTATCCATTTCATTATCCTCCATTAATCTAAAATTTTTCCATCTGTAGAAATTGTAACAACTTGCCATGGAATAAACTTACCACTGAATTGCAACGCTCTTTGTGCTGCATATTCAATTCCTCCACAACAAGGCACTTCCATTCGAACAATAGTCACACTCTTAATGTTATTATTCTTAATAATCTCTGTCAGCTTTTCCGTATACTCACCTTCATCCAGCTTTGGACAGCCGATTAATGTAATTCGATTACGAATAAATTCATTATGAAAATTTCCATAGGCATATGCTGTACAATCTGCTGCTATTAAGAGGTTTGCTCCTTCAAAATATGGTGCACGGACCGGTACAAGTTTGATTTGTACTGGCCACTGTGAAAGCTGAGAGCTTACACTATGACTTTGTGTAGTACACTCACAGCGCTCTCTCTTAATTTCTTTTGATTGTGTTCCTGGGCATCCACAAGGCAGACTTTCGTGTTCCTTTTGCTGTTTTGAAGCTAATACTGCTGCTTCATTGTATGCAGGAGCTTCTCTTTCTTCAAAAGTAATTGCATTTGTTGGACAAGCAGGTAAACAATCTCCTAAACCATCGCAATAATCTTCTCGAGTAAGTTTTGCTTTTCCATTAATCATTTCAATAGCGCCTTCATGACAAGCACTTGCACAAGCCCCACAACCGTTACATTTTTCTTCATCAATTTTAATAATTTTTCGTATCATCTAAATCCTCCTTTTAATTTCAAATACATCATGTCTTGTCTTAAAATCTCTTTGACATTACATACGCAGTATAATACAATAAATAAAACAAGTCGGTTGTTTTTACAACACAGGAGAATTATTATGAAAAAATATATCGGAACCCTAAAACGCACTCAACTTTTTTCTGGTGTAAGTGAAGACGAAATCTCTGCAATGTTAAATTGTTTACAAGCAAAAATGCTTACCTTTCAAAAAGGAGAATATGTCTTTAAGCAAGGAGAACATATAGACAAAATTACTGTATTAGTAGAAGGAAAACTTCTTGTTCAAAGAGATGATTATTGGGGAAACAGAAGTATTGTTAATGTAATAAGAGTTGGAGAAATGTTTGGAGAAGCTTATATTGCCCCAGAAAGCGGAGTCCTTCTAAATGATGTTATTGCAGAAGAAGAAAGTACCATCTTTTTCTTTGATGTTCAAAGAATCCTTACCGTATGTCCTTCCGCTTGTAGATTTCACTCCATGGTAATACAAAACCTGTTCTTTGCAATCTCTGAAAAGAATCGCAAACTGGTACAAAAAATAGGATATATGTCAAATCGAACCACTCGCACAAAGTTATTATCTTACTTATCAGAGGAAGCAAAGAGACAAACCAGTAATCATTTTACTATCCCATTCAACAGACAACAGCTGGCTGACTTCCTCTGTGTTGACCGAAGTGCCATGTCCAATGAGTTATGTAAAATGCGTGACGAGGGACTTATACAATTTGATAAAAATGAATTCACGTTAATGTAAAAA
>JAGCLR010000372.1 GCA_017646885.1 Methanobrevibacter sp.
ACTATGTTGCATTCCATTGCAACTGGTAATTTGTTGCCTTCAAGAGTTAAAAGTATTTGTGTAGACATTAACCCATCTACCGTTACTAAACTTGCAGATAGAGGCAGTGCACAAGTTGTCGGTATTGTAACTGATGTAGGTGCATTCTTGCCAGTTTTATACAATGCATTAAAGGAATAAATTTATTTTATTCTTTTTTCTTTTTTTTAAGTTTTTTAATTATTTTTAAAAATTTTTTTTCTTAAACATTTTATTTTTAAATATTTATTATATTTCTAACAATTTTACATAATCTTATCAATTGGTGTCAATATGGATGAAAGAATTATAGATGTGGACGGAAATGAAATCATAATCTCTGTCGATGGTGTTGATGATATAGAAATTGCAGATATAAGCTTTGAAGATGCAGAAGAGCTTGAAGGTGACTTAATAATCACTGCAAAATATCTCAATGTGGAATTCGGGGAAGTTTATCCAGCAGAGATTGTTATTGAAGATGGGCTGTTTAAAGAGGTTATTCCAATCATCACAGATGATGATGACGACCTTGACTTGGATTATGAGGGCATTTTAATACCGGGATTTATTGATTCCCATATTCACATTGAAAGTTCAAAATTATCTCCTTCCAATTTTGCTAAAGCGGTATTGCCTTATGGGACAACTTCTGTAGTGGCAGATCCTCATGAAATTGCAAATGTCTTAGGGATTGATGGCATAAACTGGATGGTGGAAGATGGAAAGAAAGTGCCTTTTGATTTTTATTTTGCAGTCCCATCCTGCGTTCCAGCTACAAGTTTTGAAAGCTCTGGAGCAGCACTTACAAGTTCTGATATTGAGGAATTGCTTAAACGTGATGAAATGGTTGCTCTTGGGGAAATGATGGATGTTCCTGGAGTTATAGCAGAAGATGAGGAATCTTTAAGGAAAATAGAAGCGGCCCATAAACTTGGAAAACCAATTGATGGCCACTCTCCACTATTGACCGGGGAAGATTTGGAAAAATACATATCCTATGGCATAACAACTGACCATGAATGCACCAGCTTTGAGGAAGCTATTGAAAAGGCAAAGTTAGGTATGGAAATCATGGTTCGTGAAGGGTCATCTGCAAAGAACATGGATGCTCTTTTGAATTATGATGATAGGTTGAATTACCTAATTGAAGAGGAAATGGCAGGAAGACTTGTAGTGGAAACCATTGATGATGCTATGGCTGTTCCACCATTTGGACTTTTAGTATGTGATGACATTGATGCTGAAGACTTGTCTCATGGGCATTTGGACAATGTGATTAAAAAAGCCATTTCATTGAAAATCAATCCTAAGGAAGCAATTAAAATGGCTACCTTTAATCCTGCAGAGCATTATGGCTTAAACTGCGGTGCGATAGAAGAGGGTAGAATTGCAAACTTCTCATTGGTTGATGACTTAAGAAACCTGAATGTCAGCAAAGTTTGGGTTCATGGAGAGCTTGTGGTCGATGATGGTGAAGTGCTATTTGAAACAGAAGTGACT
>JAGCLR010000373.1 GCA_017646885.1 Methanobrevibacter sp.
ATAACAATGTTTTTGGTACAGCTCAAACTTCTGCTATGAAAGCTCTTATTAAAAACCCTGATTTTTTAAAAGATTCTTATGTTCAATATAAGGTATATAAAAACATAGCCGAATCTATTAATCATGCAAAAATCGGTAAAATTTGGATACGAGGTAACTATCAATTTATGATAGCAGACCCTGTTGCACAATGCCAGTCAGCATTAGGACTTGAACCTGTTGGCGTATTAAAACGAGATGAAATATATTCAGATTTTTGGAAAAACAGAAAATCTCACAATTGTACTGTAGATTGTTGTAGAAGTCCGATGATTGATCAGCATGAACACAATCCAATGACTGTTATAGTTGATAATAAAGATGCAAATTATTGGTATCAATATATAAAATCTGGTATTATTTATAATACCTATGATACTTCATGCTTCAGAGCGGAAGATTCTGATTATGACGGTGATATTGTACTTACAACAGATAATGAATATTTCATCAAAGGTTCTCATAAGGACCATAATATAATTACGTATGAAAAAGGTTTAGCAAGTCCTGCGAAGATGACGGTTCCAAACATAACTGCAACTGTTATGAAAGGATTTGGTACAGGGGTTGGTGGTTTCTCAAACACAGCAACCATAATGTATGCTATGTCTGCAATATTCAACAAACCAGAGATGCAAGATCAGTATCAAGAAATAATGACACGTATTAAGCTTCTTCGTGAAATTGTTGGTCAGGAAATAGACCGTATTAAAGGAGCAGACAAACCTTCCCTTCCAAGCGAGTGGAAAAAGTTTGAAAAATTCGCCGAAGATGATACACCAGAAGAACGCACGCGAAAAATTAAAGCAAACGCTCTCGTTGTATCTAAGAAACCTTATTTCTTCCGTTATTTGTATCCCGAGTTAAATCAAAAATTCAAACAATTTGAAAACTCATACAATCAAATATCGAAAGATATGTTTGGTATTAAATTAAAGAAGCTTCTTAAAAAAGAAAACAAAACAGAAGAAGAAAAAAATCTTGTCCGCAAGTATCAGAAGTATTGTCCTTTAATTACTTCAGCTTGTACCATGAATAATTTATGTCGTGAATTTGAATCTATTGATTTCGATATAAAATTCGCTAAAGATGTAAATGACCAAAAAATTCCAAAAGTTTCAATGCTTCCAACTTACGAGGATATCTTTAAAAACGCGGAATCGCAAGAAAAATTCATTACGGTGCGAAAAATGTATCAAGATTATAATACCAAAAAACAAATTAAACACTTGACTTCAATTCTAGTGGATTCTTCTGAAGTTGACGAGATGACCGACGACTATAAAGAACTTCGTTCTTCTTTATATGATATCCTAATCAACTCACTTCAAACCACTCTTATTGAATCCTCAATTTCAGGAGAAGAGTTTTTATATTATTCATATAAATTATCGAAGCTTTATTCTTCTTTTAATTGGGGTTTTGTTTGGGAAGTATTGGGCGACCAAATTATCCAGTACATTCCTCAGTCAGAAAAATGTTTTTATCCTGTTCTTGATCCTCATGGACCTTATGAATATTTAGGTCGCACTTATTCATTAAAGGATATTACAAAACAAATAACAGAAACAGGAATAGATGATATCGAAGACCTATCTGTAGACACTGACCCATTCCACATGGAACCAGATTCCCAGTTGTTTACTAAAATTTTAAATAAGGTTAAAGATTCTCAAATAGTTGAACAATCTATTATAGCAGAAGTTGATAAGCAATTAAATCAAGACCCAGAAAAGGAGGAAACGGAAAATGCCTAATAATATTAACACAGAGGAAAAGGTGACCATTACAACACTCGCTTCCTCTCTTCCTTCTGAGTTCATTGATTTAAAATCAAAAGAATTCAAAGACCTATATTATTTATATTTAGATCTTTTAGCAGCTGAACAACCCACAGCTTCTATTATAGCCGCCCTATCTCAAAAGATGTCTGTGGCTTACGGGTTTCCCGAAGAAATTTCAATGCGTATTGCAAAAATAATTCATACGCAATTTTCTTCACCCTCTTTTTCGTCAAAGTTTATTGATAATTTTAATTCTCCACGAAAACCACGCATACTTCAACAAGGGCAAGATTCTCCTGCTTCTCAACAACTTTACTTATCAACATTAGATGTTCAACGCTTTGAAACCCTAACCTCTAACGACCCTCACGCATCCGTAGAGCTAAAAAGATTTCTCTTGGCTCTTATGGCTGTGTATCGTCGTAATTTTCATCACTCTGGTTGGATTCGATATGATAAAAAAGTTATTCTCTATCTTGCAGGTCTCCAAAACATGGCTCCAAAAGATTTAGAACAACTTACGCAATATCTTCACCAAGAATACGGGTTTGACATGCAGGTTGTTGGTTCAAATTCCCCAATTCCATGTTTTAAAATAGATTGGCTCTTTGGACAACCACAACCTGGATCACATATCAATCCTTTCTTAAACTACGGTGATTTCGCGCCATCAACAATTACAAATATTATCACAGGCGCCATTTCACCTCAAAAAATTTCCTAGCAAACAAAGAAAGAATGGTGTTTATATATGAAAAAAAGACATGCGTATAGAATTTGGTCTCAAAACCAAAATAATCCCATGCAAGATGATATGTTAATCGAAGTGTTTTCTCCTAAAGCACTTCCTCAGATAGAAGAACGCTTTATTAAAAACGGCTGGGTAATTTTAAAAGTAGACCATACTTTCACTAAAATGTTTATTCATTTAAAAAATTATGGTAAAACATTGATTCGAGCAAAACAAAGCGAAGAGGAAGAGGAGGTGCTTTCAGAGAATGAAGATAATTGAACTCGTTGCTTCTAAAACTAAAAAGAAAGCTTCCTCATCAAAATCATCAGAGCTACAAAACTATGATGTTTATGTTTATGACACAACAGACGGAAAGAATCCTCATCATTATTTGGTGGGGACTCTCTCTCAAAATATAGAGCTATTTACTAAAGCTCTCGAAGATAGTCGCTATGTTACATACGTCAATAACCACGGTCGTCCTACAGGACCTTTTGCAACAAACACATCTTCGTCACCATCATCATCAAAAAAGGAGGAAACAAAAAAGACTAACAATGCAAAACAACCAACAAAAACAGCAAAATCTACAAAATCAAAAAAATAAAAATACCGTAACAGTTGACACCAAACGCATGCGTATTATGATAGGGGCACTTGGAATGCTTCTTCCGTGGCTCGTTGCCCTTATTACGCTTTCTTGGCCTCAGTCTGTTTCAATTACTTATTACTCATTATTTGCGGTGGGTACATTTATGGTAGTTTTAGGTAGTGCAGGAATTCTACTTATTAATTATAAAGGTTATGAAAAAATTGACGATATTACAGCAACAATAGCGGGTGGGTTTGCCATATTAATTTGTTTATTCCCCATGACCTATCTAGATGACCCATCGTTAAAAACAGGCGTCTTACACCTACCTTCTAACATTAGTAACATCTTTCATTGCGTCAGTGCCGTAGGTTTCTTTGGAACCCTAGCTTTCATGAGCTTCTTCCTATTTACAAAAACATCTGGCGAAATGACTAAGCAAAAGAAAATTAAAAACATTATCTATAGAGTCTGTGGAATAGGCATGCTTGCCTCGTTCCTTCTAATGCTTTTAAACTTCTTTGACTGGGCACCATATAATCTAACTTGGATTGTCGAGGCCATCGCCCTCTTTTTCTTCGGAGTCTCTTGGATAGTGAAATCAGATGCGATTCCTTTCCTCAAAGACACCCGATGAAAATGCAACGAAAAGAAATACGTTGCAGATACGTTGCAACGAAAAAAATTTTTTGTCGCTTCAAACCGACAAAAAAACCTATCACATTAAGTAAAATTAAGTAAAAAAAGAGGTATCAAACTATGTCCCTTCCTTTTAAAATTTACATATGAACAACATTACAAAGAACCCTCGACCCTTCAATCGACCGCGAGCTCACACAAAAAGGTATTCCTTTTGAGCTTCTTGTCGATCACGAACATAAACCCGTCGAGAGCTTCCTAGATCAACTTGAATACATATCGCCCCACGATTCCATCTTGCTTGAGGACGACGTCGTTTTATGTCGCAATTTCGCCCACGAGGTCTCTCAAGCAATCACCTCATGTGCCAATAACGGTTGGGGATCTTATCTCATTAATTTCTTTAATTCCCCATCCCTTTATTTCACAACACACCTTTCATTTACAGATTTCTGTTACAATCAATGCACCTATTACCCAGCGGGCCTTGCGGCAAAGATTGCAAAGAAAATGAGAGAGATACACGCCCGCACACCCCGCTTTCCATATGATACTCTTGAGAAAAATGCCCTCATGGCTCTTTCAATCCCATATGTAAAGTACCGTCCATGTCTCGTTCAACACCTTGACATAGACACACTCGTCCAGAAAATGACTCGAAACAATCGACGCACAATCTACTTCAAAGATTACCTTGATGATCTTCATATCACAATAGATAATGCCACACTACATCTTTACAATCTTCAAAAGAAATTTAAAGAGCATTTCGATATGATAGAGGAAGCGATAAATAAAAAGCCATATACAAAGCCAACGATAACAGAAGAGAAAGTGAACTTGGAAGATACAGTTGCGGCGTCGGGCGAAGATATATATGACGTGAGAGATATATTTAAATAAGTGGATATAAATAAGAATACATAGCCCTGGTGAAAGATACAGGGCTTTTTTGCTTTATACGTGCACGCGTAATAATATTAATATATAGTCGACAAGATTTGTATATATTTGTAGACCTTGATCGACATGTATAGGGACGTATAAAACACCCCCATACCTTTTTACCTGGAAAAGTAGATATTTGGATTTTGAGATAGGGAGAGGGAGAGAGATAGAGGGGGAGATAGAGAGATATGGGTATAGAGAGATAGAGGCAGAAATAAGTTCGGTGGTGTCGACGACCACGGAGAGTATATACAGATAGGTATTTATATCTAAAAGTGTATATTACGGTTTTTAACGGGTTTTCCCGCTGGGGGCGTAAGTACACGAGTATATACGGAGCAAGCCGCAAGGCCCTTACGATGAATAATCGTAAGATCGGTGCAAGCCCGATGACGAAAGTTGGTGCTCATGGCGATGAGAAATCATCAATTTTCTCTGGTTTTTCTGTTATCAGAAAACGAATGAGAAAATTCTGCATAAGGTTCTACCCAGTAGAAACCTAGCTAGATGCTAATTGAAAATTTGGATCTGTGATGCAAATTTTTGACTAGTAGGATGAAATCTCATCGGGAGTTGTGCGTATATGGTAACATATGCGTTGGTCTCCAGGTCTTCCTATGAAAGATCAAAAAACTACAAAGGGCTAAGAAAATGTAAGTCAGTGAATCCCGTGCTAGTAGATGGTATCTACCAGACCTTGTTCGCAAGGTTGCAATGCAATCAATTCACTCTTAAGGATGTATTATAGGGGCATTCGTAAGAGGTGTCCGTAAGGATAATGAATTGGTCGGTGACAACCCACCGTTAAAGTGCTAGTATATATAGAGAAGTTTTCTATATATATTTATACACAGAGAAGTTTTCTGTGTGTAAAGGAAAACCTCCAGCGATGGATATCTCTAGTGCGTAGAGTTGTAGCATCTATATGATAGCTATAACCACTCATTGAAAAGATGAGGGCTCGAAAGAGCAAGAAGGATTGTGATGGTAACTGGATGAAGCCAGAGGCAGAAATCGCCTCGAAAATAGGACTAACGACCTATGATTAGACTGTCTCGTACGGCGTGTTGACCAAGAAAAGAAACCCAGTCGTTCCAAGTGGACGTAACACACATAAAGGGTAGACACTACCTGAGCTTAGAAAATAAGCAAAAGTGTCCTCTGGCATATTTAAGAGCCAAGTGAGTGGTCGAATAACACTCGAGAATACTTAGATCAACGGTATATATCACCGTGGTCCATCATGGCGTTTAGCAAATGGTGACATTGAACATAGATGGAAGAATCTCCTTTAATTTGCGGGATTCTGTGGCTAGTATAGCACAGATGAAAGTGGAGACAGAGAGCTGGATATATTGGGCTAAAGGCGGCCTAAAAGCAAGAACGCCTTACTCAAGATGAGTGAGAAGAGAACTCGTTTGAAATCCGATCCCAGATCAGAGTACATCGTGGATGTAGAAACCATGAGGGATAGGCATAAAAAAGAGAGCACATAGCCTTGAGGTGTTCTCAATCATTATATAGCTCTAAAGAGCTTCTACTGTATAATGGTGACTAGGGAGAAGCTGCGTGGTTCTGTAGCTGTGAGTAATCACAGTGAGTGGTGCACGCATGGACGCAGGCAATCCAAAAACCTGCATTACAATTTAATATAAACAATCAAAGGGGTTGAAATATACCCCTTATTTAATAACACGATGTTATTATATCATTTTGATATATAACGTGACAGGGAATGAGTCGAAAGATTCGTTCCTTGTGATTATAAATCAAGATGTTACAAGGAGATATTTAAGCTGATATGATACTCCTTGTTAGGCTGGCCACTTGCCAAGATAAAAGTGGCATATCAGCACGAAAAAATTAATTCAGGTGAAAGCGCCTTATAAGTATACACTCTTAGAGTGGAAAAGTAAATATGAAAAGAATATGTATTGCTATGAAAGAAGATCATATACACTACGATGTAGCGTTTTTCTATTGTGATGATAATTATAGAATCACAGAAGAAGACAGAAGAAGAATAAAGTGTTATGTAAACGATAATCATTATCGTTTTTATGACCAAACAAACACAGACTCTCATGCATACGAAGTGTTTAAAGGATTTTTTAGATAATAGGTAAAAACGCCTTACTACAGATATAAATCTGTCCTAAAGATTAAACAAGACAATTAAATATTCAACCGAGAGGCATGGGCCCTAAAAAAGTCCGTGCCTCTAATTGAGTATTTAATTACTCAAGGTAAAAACGCCTAGACAAGCATACTCTAATAGAGGGAAAGAAAATATGAAAAAATTTAAAGAAGTATTTAAAAAGAATATGGAGAGAGGAGAAATTAGGATAATGAACTTCTCTCCAAAAGAAGATTATCCGTTCTATGGATATTACTTCAAATTAACAGAAAGCGAGCCTACTCATTGTGAGCAGGAAGCAACAGGGGATTTTGTCGGATTTGAAATCCAAAATATTGAAGACTTAGATAAACTCAATATTGGAGGTTTTTACGGTCTCGAAATTATAACAGCAGAAGGTTATGCTTCTGCTGAATGCATCTTCGAAGAAAAAAGTCCCGAAGAAGTTCAAGAACTAATAGATGAACTTCTAGAACAAATTCATAAATCAAAGAAATAGGAGGAAAGAATTATGAATAAGAAAGAAATTATGAAAAAGGAAAGAGAGTTTGTTTCAAAAACAAACATTAAAGCTCTTCAACATTTTAACATCACAGAAAGGATGTTAAAAGCTTTAATATTAAGAAAAGAAGGTTTGACCTTCGAAGAAATAGGTGCTCGTATGGGCATCTCTCAACAAGGAGCTAGAAGACTCTTTGTTAGTGGAAAAACAAAAATTCATTGGTTAAAAAAATTAATTAATGAATAGTATTGAATATTGATACAACGGAAACAACTTCGGTTGTTTCTGTGAATGAGTATTTAATACTCAGATTCGGGTTCCCGAGCTTTTATCATGGAAGCTTAGCCCGTTAGAGGAGAAAGGAAAATCATGATGAAAGATACAAATAATAATATTTCTCGTGTTGTTCGTAAGAACACAACTATTCGTACTTCTACTAAGAAGTCAATTCTTATTAGATGTCACATGCTACAGTTTGCTGGCGCGTTGTTAATTGCAATTGCGTTAGTAATCATTGCAATTGTTTACTTTAACAGAGACAACAATACCGTTGTCAAAGAAGTTGAAGTAGAAAGAATCGTAGAGGTTGAAAAACCTATCACAGTTGTGGACGAAGAAAAAGTTAATAGTTTGGCGACTCAAATGTTTGAGGAGTATAAGACTGTTTACGTAGCTGAAGCAAATGCCGAGGCTACAGAGCAAGCAATTACTGAAATCAGAAATAGTTACATAGCTAAGGCTGATGAGGCCGAAGTTATGGAGCAAGCAACATTACTTGCTAATAAATTATTTGAAGATTTCAAAGCTGAATATACTGCAGCAGTTAAGGCACAAGCTGAGGCTGAGGCTGAAGCAGCAAGAGTTGCTAATGTTTCAATCGTTAAGGTATATGTATACTACACTAATGGTGATCATTTTTATCTACCTATTCAAGGAAGCTTATACGATAGAGTTGAATACTCTATGATTGTATCTGCTTTAGAAGAAGGTGGATATTTAAATGAATACAAAATCGACCGCGTCTTAAATAGAGATGCAGTTGAAGTCTTCGTTGGTGAAGACTATACTTCAACTAGACAAGTAAGACTTGCTAAAATATAGTTAGTCTAGGAAGAAAGGGGCTTCGGCTCCTTCTTTCCTAAACCCACACACTGGTCCTAAGTCCAGTATAATCATAAGGGTGAAGGGGAAAGGAGGAACGAACTATGTTTACTAAATTACATAATGAAGTAAACGCGATTATTAAAGGTCGTCTTGATGTTAGTGAAATCGTCAAAGAAGAAGAATATTATGTGTTTGGAATCTTTGGCAAACACGATTATCTGATAGTTGCCCTAGATGGTAACACTGTTGATATCAATAATTGTGATGACAGGATTAAGCGTCAATACAATGTTAGTGACGAAAATCTTGCAGACACTATTGTCAAAACAGTATGTGAATTAAATTGCATATTGTTGTAAAATTTAATATTCATATAAAGAGGATGAGAGTAAAATCTCGTCCTTTTGAATGAGTATTAAATACTCTAAAATCCTGAATAGACAGGTAGCTGGAATCATATACCAGGCGATGGCGAAGGGAAAAAATATGAAAACTATAATTTATGAAAAAAATATTAAAGATGAAAAGATTTTAAATCTTTTCAGAGATGCTTGCAAAGAGCATAAGTACTTTGTTTCCACTCAGAAAGAGGATTTCGGTTGGGATCACGACCTAACCATTAAAGAAGTAAGACAGTTTGTCTTGTCCTTAGGAGAAACTGCTATTTATGATAAGGAGTTTGATACTCTTTATCATTTTTATAGAGAAATTTAGGAAAGGAGGAGACTAGAGATGAAGGAATACAGAATGTCATATTTTGCAAGTCTTGACTCAGAGGCACGTAAAGCTCGCAAGAGCCAAAAGCGTGCTGACAAGCAAAAGAAAGTTTCTTCTGAAAAGAAGGAACGAAAGACAAATTACTTATCTTTGTATTACAAAAATAAGTTTTAGTTGTAAAAGGCTAGAGAGAAATCTTTAGCCTTTTCTTTAAATATTAATGCAAAAGGAGAAAAAAAATATGAAGAAAATATTATTTATTATAAGCACAGTTATTTTATCGTTGTTTTGTTTGTGTGGTTGTTCATCTACATCTAATACAAATACAGGTGAGCAGGTAGTAGTTAAAAAGACTTATAATGATAAAACAAACAGATATAACTTAACTCCAGTTTATTTAAAAGTTGATAATGAGTATTTATATATTGATGTTTATTGGAATAAACCTCAAGGTTCAGATTCTTGGAAGCCTGTAGTAGAATTAAATAGAACTGAAACTAAAAACAGAACTAAGTGTATAGAGTTAATTCAATACGATAAATATTTTACAATAACTATAGCTACATATTATGTTAATGACCCAGAATCAACAGAAGAACAACAGTTAAATTTTATTAAATATGATTTTACAGTACATAATAACATCGGTAGTTATGAAATAGAAAAGTATTAATAGGAGGAATAGACTATGGGAGCACTTGCAATACTTGGAATAATTGCAATAGTATTTGTAGTAACATTTATAATGACAGCATTAATTCTTTTATTAATACATTCGGTAAATAAAAATGAACAAAGTAGATTCAAAGAGCTATTAGAAAATAAGACAATTCCTTTTGATGAGATACAGCAATTTTGGAATAAAACTAAATTTACAAAAAGATTAATAAATTTAGGATATACACTACAGGATGAACTATATAATAAAGTTAAATATATGGTGGTTGATAAGTGCGAGAAAACAATACCAGAATCTAATACTTTTATTGGAACTAGTTATAATGGACTTACATGCGGTTCAGTTAAATCTCATGGAGGGTATACAGAGTATAAGTTGTTTCTAAGTAAGCTTGATAATCATAATGGAACTATAACATATAGATGTGATAGACAATTATATCTAAATACGGAAATTGGAGACATACTAACACTAGCAAATAAAAGAAAGGTATTTGCAAAAGTTAAAATTAACTAAAAAGGAACGTGAACACATTCCTTTTTTTGTAATATAAGTTGTAACATCGATATAAAGAGGATGAGGTTTCGGCCTCGTCCTTTTGAATGGGTGCTACGACCCCAAGAAAGAAGGTGATTAATGATGAGTAGTGCCGATGAAACAATATGGTGATGGTGAACCATAAAAAAGAAGAGTTATTTCAAATGGAAGAGATGAATTCTTCAGAGAACAGTAATTCTTTAACAAGAGCAGTAAACCATTTGTCAGCACAGGTAATTTTACAAGTTAGCAAATGCGCGTTTCAATAAGTAAAAAGCGCGCAAAAAAATGAAAATGTATTTTTCAAAAGTTGGAAATTTGACAAAAACCGCGGTGAAATTTCTGTAAAAAAGCGGTCAAAATTGGAGGATAAATATATGGAAGAAAAGAAAGTAAAATATGATTTAGTAGATTGGGAAGATAAAAGATATGAATTTATGTTAATGGACACTGAAGACGATTTTAACATAGTATTTGATTATGAAGATGTAGATGTAACCCTTTCGTACGATGAAGGAACAGATGTCCCTTATGGTAGCACTATGGTTTGTTATGAACCAGCAGGATATTCCTGCGATGGTCATAGTGATCCTGAAATTAAGTTTCTTTATCAATATGATGAGGTTTCAAAAGAAGAATTTCTTGAGAAACTTTTTGACCAGTTAGATATAACAGAAGAAGAGTTTGAAAAAGCTCTTGAAGAAATGAAAGAGGAGGCCGACGAAAAGTTCGTTGAATATGTCAATGATAACATCGATGAATATCGTTCAGAGCCAGATCCTGATCCTGATGACTATTATGATTGGAGGTATTAAAAATGTATATTGAAACACAAAAAGGGTATTTCAAGGTTGCTTACATGAGTTGTGAGCAACTTAACCCATGTGATGATACATGGGATGACAACAATGTTGTTGGTGTTTACGCAACAACATCTGGTGATTACTTCTATGAATATGAAGTAATTGAAAAAGCTGAAACAGCAGAAGAACTGTTAGGTATAAAATTATTAGGAAATATAGGAGGAAAATAATATGAAAACATTAATTGAATTACAAGAAATTTTAGGAAAAGAAACAGAGTTATTAAGCAACAGAAGTAATGTTTTAAAACCAAGTGATTTAGAAAGAAGCAAAGCTATTTCTAGCTTAGCTAAACAAATGATTAACAATGCAGATATTGTTCTAAGAGCTGATAAAATATGTTCAACAAAACGTATTGATAAATTAATAGGTGAATGATATGAAATCACATAAACCTTACACAGAAGAACAATTACAATGGTTGAAAGATAACTATGCTAAATATCGAGGTGCACCTGAGTTATCTAAACAATTTAATAAAAAATTTAATGAAACAAGAACAGTAATTGCTATAAAAAGCGTAACAACAAATAAAAATAAATTAGGTTTGATTAAACCAAAATATTGGTGGAGTAAAGAAGAAATTACATTTATACTTCAACACTTCTCTGTTTTATCAAATTCTAAGTTTTATAAAGCTTTTTGTCAAAAATTTGGAAATAATAGAAGCTTATCTTCTATAAAACACAAAGCAAGAGAGTTGGGTATTTTAAAAAATAAGAATACAGTAAGTAATTCTTGTTTTATTAGCAAGAAAAAGCAATTTCCTATAGGATATATTCGTCAGAATGGTGGCGTACTCTATATAAAAACTAAAAATAATCGAGTGATTAATGAGTTTGATAATTATGAAAAATTATCTTCGTACGTTTTAAAACAAAACGGAATAATAGTCAAACCAGACCAACGTATAAAGTATAAGGATGGAAATTTTAAAAATTGCAATTTAAATAATTTATTAGTAATTTCTAAAAGTACTTTTGCATATATAACTGCTACTCATTTATGGGGTAAAGGTGAAATAACTGAAACAGCTTTAAAAGTTGGAGAATTAATAGATAAAATAAAAGAAAAAGAAGGAGGACAATAATATGAAAAGAATTTTTACATGGACAGTCAACGAAGGATATGAAGCTGGTGAAATCATCAGCAATCTTGGCAACGGTATCTTGTGTCTTGGTGATGAAATAAACATCAAGGTAGAAAATGATTATTCATTATCTGTAACTTATATCACAGATGATGACAATGAATCAACAGATGATGAAATTGTGGATACATCAGAATATGATGTAGATAGTATAAAGGAGGAATAACATATGAGCTGCTTTAGAAAATATAATTGTGTAGGATGTCAATATTACTACAACGAAACAATTGAGCCTAAAAGATGTCATGCGTTAGACAACGTTGATCTCAAATTCGATATCGGCGATGTTGTCAAATGGGATGGCGATGAATACGTTGTCGAAGGTATAAACATCGAAGGAAGAGGCAAAGTCTCTTATAACTGTGCTTCTGTGAATGACCCTGAAATTAAGAGTATTTTTGATGAAAATGTTTTAGAAAAATAAGGAGGAATAATTATATGAAAATATTTAAAGATAAAAATGGGACAATTTATATCGTTGCAGGCAAAGGTGAAGAAGCACCTAGAGTGTGTATTGCAAAAGATGATGGAAAAACTGCAAGAAATATGTTTGGAGAAAAATTAGACAGATTTTATTATCATTATGCTAGTGTATCGGGTAATACACCATATTCTTCAAGAACTAATTGCTTAATTAGTGAGGAAGATAATGCATATCAATATAAACTTGTAAAAGTTAAGAAAATAAAAAACTTAGGAAAGGATAAGAGTGAGTAATATGAAAACAGCATTTATTAGTGTGCCTATGAAGAATAGGTCTAAATATGAGATTGAAGGTGATATTTTAGCTATGAAATCAAAAGCTATTAAAAAATTTGATGATATACAGTTTATCAATACTATTGTTGAAGATAAACCACCTTATGAAACAAACAATGAGGCTATATGGTACTTGGGTAAATCAATAGAATTACTTTCTCAGTGCGATATATTGGTTTGTAAGAAAAATGTGGATGGCTACAATGGATGCTATATCGAAAAAGAAATTGCTAAAAGATATGGCTTAGAAATAGTGGAGGTAGAGTAAGATGGAAAAAGAATTAAAAAATATGGTAAAAAAGGAGGAAAAGCTATGAAAGTAATACAGCGTGAATTATCAGGTGTTTTTATCTCGGAACAGCATTATCAATATGGAAAGTTCAAATTTATCGATAAAAATGATGTGGTAATTCAAGTCATGGACGTAGACAATTTGCCTCGTGTTTCGACAAATTTCTACGAATGCACGGTAATATATGAAGAACTGATGCCATATAGCAATCCTTACAAAGATGAGATAGTAGCCACTATAAAATTTGTAGAATATGACTTAGTTGATTTGAAAAAAATAAAAGAGGGGGTGATAAAACCATGAATAAAAAATTAGAAGGAGCATTAGAAGCGTTAGAAGTATTAGATAAAACTATAACGCCTTTGTTAGAACCTGTTTTAGCAAGATATGAAGACGATTTAAGCAATATAATAACCGCTAATTATTTTGTATTGAAACAAGCGTTGCTAAAGGCACAAGAAAATGAAAAGGAAATTGCTAAATATAAACAGCTAAAAAAAGATTTGAATTGTCCGTTAGAGGTAGTGTTTAAGGCTTTAATGAATGGTATCTATATTGAAAATATTTATGATGAAATGACTAACTTTAAATGCAGACTAACTTATAAAAATGAAGAATTAGGTTGGTATTTCAATTTTATAAATAATGGATATGTATTACTTAAAGACTACAAAAAGACATGGTGGTTAAAAGAAAATAAGGAGGAATAGAGATGAATAAATTCAGAAAATTGAAAGAATATAGTGATTTAGGAAAACACGGCGTAACAATCCTAGATCTAATGGATAGAGATTGTGAATTTTGGTATGATGGAAAAACTTATAAACCAAGCGGTACTTATGGTGGTTCACATGATTTCTTATTAGACTATTATGTTAAGGGAATTAAGCCTATGTATAGAATCGAAAACGATAAAATCATACCTTATTTACATATTACATTAAACAAAGAGGAGGAATAATATGGGATATAGACATTATGTTGGTTATATTGAAAAAAGTAAATATGATGAATTAGTAAAAAAGGCTAATACTTTAGAAGGATATGAAAAAACAAATTTTATGCGAGATAACGCTACTCAAATTCTTGAGTTAGGAAAATTATACTGGAAGAACACAGAAGATATTTATAATCTTTTATATGAAAATAAAACAGTTGATTTTTCAAATGATGATACAGAATTCTTTGTTATTAATGATGATAAAATATTACTGCATTTAAGCTATGCTATGCAAAAAATATGGATAAAATATATTAGTGAGTTTAATACTGCTCTTGATAAAATATTAAGTAAGAGTAAAAAAGAATTAACAGATGAGGAAAAACTCAGTCTTAAAGAATTAAGAAGTCAGATTGATGAAGAAGAACGATATCTTAAAACTGCTATTAAAAATGAACCAGGAGGCTGGAATTTCCCTCCATATAATAATTGGCAGTTTAATTATGAAGCTTGTAGAGTTTATAATCTACATCAAAAATTTGATTATAACGATAAAATAATGGTTGTATACGCATTTTAGGAGGTGGTATGATGAAAAAACTATTTTATTGGATGAGCGTACATCCAACAACTAGAGAAACAAAAGAAATTAGTGTTTTAGCTACTAGTTTCGATCAAGCTATCAAACAGCTTGATAAGGTTAGAGGTGAATATATCCCTCTAGAATATTTAGGTTGGAAAGAACTTGAAGAAAAAGATTCTGAAGTCTACAAAACTTCGAAAGAAGATAGAATGAAGAACTTGGTTATGAAAATGATGATATAAGGAGGTAAATATGACAATAGTATATATTATATTAATCATTGTATTTGTGCTTAATTTTATAGGCGCATGTGTCGAACTTCATTATCGAAACAAAAGACGAAATGAAGGGTATCAAAAAATAAGTAAAAACTTTACTTTGGTTATTAATAAAGATAAAGTTGATAGTAAAGAGATGGCACAAGTCGTATGTAATCTCTTCGCCACACAAATGTTAAATGATAAAATACATGGTGAAGACAACCGTGCATTTATGGTTTCAAGATTCAAAGAAATCATGCATCAAATTTATGAAGGAGGTGATACAGATGTATGAATATTCAATAGAATTATTTAAAGTTGCACAGACATGTGCAGATAGAAACTTCTACTCAAAAGAGGTTGAAAATATTTTAGATAAAAAATATCTAGAAGAAGCTCTAGCTAGAGTTGCCTCTAAAAATGAAACAAAAGATAGTTTCTATAAAGCAGATTTAAAACTATCTTCAGAAGTATCTGGTCTATCTATTTATGATAGACACAAAATATACCTAACTAGATTAGGTATAACACAGGCACCATATAAGGTATTGTATGACAAATTAAGTCGTCATGCAGGAAGAATGTACTTTGAAGGTGATTTGTATTATGAATATACAGATACAGTAGTACATGAAAAACTCTATGCGGAAAACGCAAGAAATATTGAAGAATTCAGACAAGAGTTCGAGAAACAATATGGTGACATGGCAGAGCTAAGATTCTGTTCAGGACCATACTGGGAAAACTGTTACACAATTTATGAATATGATAAATTGTACACAGAATTTTCATCAAAATATAAATTTAAGGAGGAAACAAAGAGATGAAAAAAGTAAATAAAGATTTTGTAGAGGTTTTAACATTAGAACAAATTATTGACAAGGTAAAATCTTGTCATCCAGGATCATTCCACACTGTTACCATTTTAGATGGCAAGCCTCAAGAGCTTGGTGATGGCTCAACATTATACACAACAGAAACATTACATGTGCGCTTCCATGTAAATTATGGAAATACACCACATATTATGTTTAGAAATTTGATAAACCTAGCAATCACACCAGAAGAGATTGCTACATGTCAAAAAATCTATGAGAAATTAAAACACAGAAATTTAATTTCAAAAAGAACTATGGCAACTTTTGAAAAGAAGGTTGATATGGTGGCAAAAGGTATAAAAATACCAGAGCCATCAAAAGAAAAAGAAATTAAAGAAAAGACAAAGGATACTAAATATCCGTTTATAATATATTATGAAAATGGAACAGTGTCTTTAATGTGTTTTAACTCTTGGCAAAACACAATTAAAAATAAAAAAGGTCATTCTTTTGAATTTAAAGAAAGAGGAATAGACTTTAGATGCTTCTTAAAATTGAAATCTGGAGATGTATATGAATCACTTCCAGGAACAGAAAAAGAAGAGAAGATGTTAGCAAAAGCTAGAGCTGATGCTAGATTACTCGCCAGCAAAAAAGGAGGTGGTGAAGCTTCGGTTTATACACCAAGTATAAACAATATTATTGACATAAGATAGAAAGGAGAACAAAATTATGGCAACAATAAAATGGACTAAATTCTTAGCGACTTTCTATAATGAAATACTAAGAGAAAAATTCAAAACTGAGTTACTATTCCTTAGTGGCTCAAAAATGAATGTAGGTATTACATTTGTTGTTAAACAACAAGGTACCTACACTACCCTAGTGGGTAAAGAGAAAAATAAGTTTTTGATATCTCTTGGTGGTGGAGATACCAAAGATTTCGTTGGTATTCCAGATACTATCAGTAGTAAAAAGGTAGTAATGGGTTTACTACCAGATATCATCAAAGCAATGAATGCCCAATTTAAGCATGAGTTTGGGCATGACAAATTTACAGATATGTTCTGTAGAGCTATACAAGAATATAAGGAACCAAAATATATTCCTTTTATTCATAGCACTTTCAATATCTTGGAAGACCAAGTAATTGAATACTGCATGGAAAAACTCTATGAGAGAGATTTCCCTAGAGAAATCAATCCAAGAGTTTATTTCAATTTCCTAAAAGAAAGAGTTTTTATGCCTAAAGCAGAAGACTACAAAGATGATGGAAATATTACAGGATTCTTAAATTATTTATTATATTTCTTCAGAGTTGGAGAAAAGAATATTAAAGAAGAGTGTGCAATCTTCAACAAGTACAGAAAAGACATTATGCCTTTCCTTAAAAATATCATCGGAGAGCCTGATGGCACTCAAAGAATCTATAAAACAATTGAATTCTGTGAATGGATGATAGAAAACATTAAAGAATTTAATTGGGATGAAGTAGATACCACAACCATTCCTGAACCAGGTGAAGTTGCTGGAAAATTTGGAGGAGGTCGTGTTCCAACAGGTTACGCTCCAGAAAAAGGATTTAAAGGAGCTGATAAGGAAGTGCCTTCAGAAAAACCTGAAGATGAAAAGTCTGATGAAGAAGATCCAGAAGATGAAAAGGACGAAGAGGACGACAAACTCGAAGAAGAAAGAGTTGAATCAATGCTCAATGAAGACCAACTTAATGAAGTCTTCAATGATATGTTGTTCGACGTCCAAGAACACGAATGGGTCGTTGCTAAAGACGAATTCGAAGTAATGGATAATACTATTGTTGACCAAATCAACGACGATATTAATCATTATTCGGGTGTCATCAATGATATTGCTAAGTTTTTAAATACCTTCAAAGGTAGAATAAAACCTATAAGTAGAGGTGGATTCTACTCGGGTAAGATTGATATGAGAAAACTTATTAAAGAAGAAATTAGAGGTTCTTGTGATACCA
Organism: Methanobrevibacter sp.; assembly: GCA_017646885.1. Next base: position 18,067 of record JAGCLR010000373.1, read on the forward strand.
ACTTCTTCAAAAGAAAAATCATCAGAGGAAAAGACGCAGATTTATGTGTGTCTTTACTAACAGATAACTCTGGTTCAATGGAAGGAAGAAAGTCTGTCATTTGTGCTAAGGCAGCTCTAGCATTGGCACAAGCATGTGATTGGAGCCATATACCGTTTGAGGTAAATGCGTTTACTAAAACGCAAGATAGTTTTGACGGTATTTCTATCACCATTGTAGAAAAGTCTTTTGATGATGATTTTGAAAAAGCAAAACCATACTTTGCTATCAATGATTATTCAAAAATCAAAGCTTTATCACCTAATAAAAATATACCTACTTTCTATGGTAACTCAGAAGAGGTTAATATGTTCCATATAGGTGAGAAGTTCAAGAGAGTAAAACATAAGACAAAATTAATGTTTGTTTTATGTGATGGAGCCACAACAGGTTCTAGAGATGATTTAAGAAAAGTTATCTTAGGTCTTCAAAGTGAAGGTATTGTTGTTATAGGAATAGGAATCCTAGACAACGGTGTAGCTGGTATCTATGACAACTACAAAGTCTTCAGCACAGTGGAGCAATTAGAGACAGAGTTAGCTCCGTATTTAATAGATACTTTGTCTCAATATGCAATATAATATAGGAGGATAGAAAAATGAGAAAAGAAACATTAATCAATAATTTAAAGAAAGGTGCAATCGCATTTGCAACACTAAAAGGAGAAGAAACATATTTACTATGTTTAATTAGTAAAAAGGTAAATTACTTTATACCTTTATTAAGAAACAAAGGAATTGGATCTGCATATATAGATCCAGAATTAATTGATGACTTACAATATGAAAATTTAAGTTCATTAATTAATTTATTAAATGAAACTAAGATTTTATATCCAGTTAAGTTTACACCTAAGTACATGAAAGTCAAAGAAGACTTTGAAAAAGAGGTTGTAGATTTTGCCAGACCAGCTGGCATTGACTATCAAATGCCTCATAATATAAAAGAAATTCTTGAAAAAGAAGGCTATGTGGTAAACATAGCTACAGGAGGAGCATATCCTTATAAGAAGAGAGATTATGGAACTCAAATTGAAGAGAATCCAGAATTCAAACTTCAATATGAAAAGGAGAAAGCTCAATTAGAGAAAGATGGTATTACTTATGAAAAGTTACCAACTTCTGTAAAAATCAATTATGAAACTGTCACAGCAGGTGCATTTGATGGTATCTTATTTGTAGGTGGTACAGGAACAGGTAAGACTAAAACAACAGAATTATTAGCTTGTCTATCTAAAGCTCATAGAGAAGATATTCAGCTAACTGGAGATTCTGTGGTTGAGGACTTAGAAGGAAGATTCATTCCTGATGATAGACCTGGAGCTCAAACAAAGGCTCGTTTCATTGAAGGACCATTGTTAAAAGCTTATTATCTTGGATATGTCATCACAATTCAAGAAGTAAACAATGCACAAGCAGGTGTGTTGAGCTGTTTGAATAAGTATCTAGATGGTACTTTACAAATTACTGTCAATGATAAAATATATCATAGACATCCAAATTTTGTCACTTATATGACAATGAATCCAGGTTTTGAAGGAACTCTTCAATTAAATGGTTCGTTAAAGAATCGTTTCAGTATCGTTCACATGCCAAGTTGGCCAATTGAAAAGTACTGCGATGTTCTTGAAGCTTACAGTACTAAGCTTGGTCATAAGATGAACAAGAAATTCTTCAGAGAATTGTTAGAATATGCTTCAATGATTCAAAAAGATGGAACAGGAAGTAAATGGCATGAAGATTTTGAAACATCTATCAGAAATGCTACAAGATTATTAGACACAATCTTGTTAAAACCTAGAACATTTGATGAGTTTGCAGAAGCAATTCATAGTCAATATACAGGTTTGTTATCTTTGGATAATAATAACTGTGAAAAGCTAGAGCAATTCAAACAAGAAGATACTGTCTTAAATTATCTTAAGAAGTTGTATGAAATGTATGACTTCTCAGAAATTGCAGAGGCAAAAACAGAAGTGGAAAACTTCGATGACTTGTTTGTTTCTGAAGAAGAAGAAAAAGAATCTGACGCAGTTGAAGACGACAGAAAGAAAGCTATGTCTAAGTTAGTTGACAAATTTGGTTTAGATGAATAATAGGAGGAAAGAAATATGGCTAAAAGAAAACAAATAATAACAGTAAAAACAAATGAATTCAAGTTAGGTGATATCTTAATGAATATCAAAGGAACTCCAACAAAGTTCCAGATTGCTGCGATGACAAAAGTCAAGAAGGCAATCGAGAAGGTTAGTACAGACCTTGCTCAGTTAAAGGCAATGTATGAAACAATAGAGCAAAACATCGTAACAGCTAGTTATGATGATGTAATCGACAAAATGATGAAGGAGGGTGATGTATCGTCACCCGACCTTCCAGTTGTGGTAAGCATTGAGGATAAAGACGGAAGCATTTACGAGGTGGCTATCAAAAAAGCTACAGAAGAATCTTTCGAAATAAATCCTTCTCTATCTAGTGGTGATACATTCGACGCTTTAGATCCTAAATACAAAAAAGTAACAGAGTCTTTAGATAAAAAACTTATCAAAGATGAGTTTGAAAGTGGCGTGTTACCTCCAGCGTTGGCAATGTTCTGTGAAAAGAATGTTATTGAAGGTGTCACAAAACTAAGTAAACCAAAGTTGATTAGTGGACCTACTACTCCTGCTGAAGAAGATATTAAGGATGAGAAGGAGGAATAGATTATGATAGAACCACACAAGATGGAACTCACTAATTTAAAAAGTGAGATTGAGCACATGAATATGATTATTTCTGGAGTTAGGCTTTCAATAGACTACTCTAGGAATAAAAATCAAAAAGAAAAGCTTCGACAAAAAGAAGCTTTCTTGATGAAAAGATTAAATACTTTAAAATCTAAAAAGAAGCAACTTGAAAAAAGAAAAACAAACTATGTTTTTTAAAATGGAGGTGATATAGGTGAGAATAGTTGAAGTTCGTTTCCGAGGATCTACAAAGATTTACAAATATTTATTGTTAAATCCTAGTAATTTCAAAATTGATTATACGAAAAACTTAAATTATATGTATGGTGCAGACACAGAGTATAGTTATACAGTATTTTTAGAAATTGTTTCAACCTATCCAGTTGAAGAACTTCCGTCTATTGTAAGTTCTCAAATTGTTGTAGTTGATAACAATAATAATGTATTGATTCAACAACTTGGTGCTGTTTTTAAAATACCAGAAAAGACACCTAATTCAAAACTTCTAAAAGAAGATAAAACAGAAACAGAAGTAAAAACAAAAATTAAAAGCGGTAAACATGATGCTGGTTTTTATAGATCTATTTATGAAACTGCTTTTTCTGTAATAAATAAAAGTAGGAGGTAAAAAAGATGACATTAGAAGAATATGCTGTTAAAACTATTGAGGAATTAAAAAACAAGAAAACTGAATATGAGGTTGCTATACAACAACTGCAAGCAGAACTAAAGAATGCCAAGCAGGTTATTCAATCTCAAAGAAGAAATCTAGATTTCATAAAGCAACGCTTGGGTAAAGCGTCAAAGGATGTAAAAGAAGATCACTTTGCTAGAAAGGGATATATAAGTATTACTGTGTCAGATTCTTGGAAAGATGAGGGTGACCCTCTAACAAAAGAAGAACAAGACAACAGAAACTTCTTTGATTGGTTAGGTCAAATTCATAGAGAATATTTGGCAGAGTGTGAAAGATTAAAAAAGGAAAAAGAAAAAGAAGAAAAACTTGAAGAGGCTGGTGAGACAGATGAATAAAGTTAAGTTCAGCGGTAAAATAGAAAATGTTCTAGACTTCAAAGACTACTTCTATGTTACATTGAAAGAAAATGGCGCTACATTTGAATTGAAAATTAACAAAGATACAAAAGATTTAGATTTATTTGCTTCAATGAAAGTGGGTATGATCTTATCTGTTAATGGAGAACTAGAGCCTGTTACAATACTACATAGTAGTTTATTGTATCATGTTAAAGTAAATAGAATTTCAGCATTATTTTATCCAGGATAAAGGAGGTGTTAATATGAATCCAATAGAAATTACCAACAATCACACTGGTAAAATGGAGGGGATTAAAAGCCTCTCCACATCTGTTCTCTTGAATGAAAGCTGTCAACGTAACAGAAAAATCACAGGAAGTATATGCTCCCATTGTTATGCAGAGAACTTAGCAAAAATGTATACGGCTCTTGGTGAGAGACTTGAAAGAAACACAAAAGAACTCACCACCAGAATGCTTAATGCGGAAGACCGTCGTATATTAAAATTAGAACTGGAGCACGAAACAATCTTCAGATTTGAGGCGTTTGGTGACTTAAACAATGAACTACAATTGAAAAATTATTTAAGGATTTGTTATATCTTTCCAAAAATAAGATTTGCGCTGTATACCAAACAGTATGGTATTGTTCAGAAGTATTTCACAACACATGATTGTCCAAAGAATCTAAATATAATTGTAAGTTCACTTAAATTGAACACCAAAGGGAAGGTCGCGGAGTGTCTTGAGAAAACGGGGAAATTCTATCCTGGACAGGTGAAGACTTTTACGGTGTACGACAAGAAGTATCTTATGGAACACCCAGAGATTAAGATTAACTGCGGGGCGCGCTCGTGCAATAAATGTAGGGTTTGTTATCTTAAGAATGAAATCACGGAAGTCAATGAAATTTTGAAATCTGAGCGTGAAAGTACAGAGATGATTATCAAACTTCGTGACCCTAAAGAGCGTGAAAAAGTCATAGATATATTAAGAAAATATGTGGAGGTGTAATATGAAAAATGACAAGAAGATTTTAGAGCTCGTAAGAACATTAAGAGCGAAGGCAGAAGGATTCGTAGATGAAGTGGAGGCACTGGGAAACCAATGTGCCTACACGGATAGAATCGTCGAAGAAATTATTCAGGTAGGAGAGCAACTCAAAGAGGCATACTCTCAGCAATTTTTAGGTTACAGAGGAGGAAAGAAACATGGTGAATGAAAAATTTAGAAAAGCATTGCAGAATTATTATGAAGAAATGGAAGAAGACCTTCCAATATTGTTTGACAACCACGCATACGACAATAGTATAGTGGGAGTAACAGAAGATGGTCGAGCAGTTTATGATTATCATAAAATGGTAGAAGAATTTATGGAAGATGAAAACTGTGATGAGACTGATGCTACTGAGTGGGTTGATTATAACACAATAAGGAGTCTTGGATATGCATGTAATGGCAGAGTTGACAAGCAACCTATAATCATATCTATATCTGTAGATGATATAATGGAAAGGGGGTGATTAAAGGTGGTGATGGAAAAACCAAAGCTTGATTTAGAACAGAAGTATTCAAGTGCTGCAACATGCGTCAGAAAGAAGAGTGTGAAGCTCAGTAAGATTCTGGTGAAGTATTATGCAGTAGAAGGTGATTGGGTTCTAGATTGGGGTGGCGGAAAATACGACACGGCGACAGAATATCTTAAAGAACACGGGATAGTTAATGTCATCTACGACCCGTATAATCGTTCAGAATCGGAGAATCAAATTGCATTGGCGAAGATTGATTATGATTTTGTGATGATTTCTAATGTTCTAAATGTCGTTGCCGAAAGAGATGTTAGGCTAGTGATGTTGGATGATGCAAAGAAGCATCTGAAGAAAGATGGAATATTACTGGTGAAAGTCTGGGAAGGCGATGGCAGTGGAGTGTTGAAGGCCAACGAAAAGAAAAACAGTTGCCAGATGAACCAACCAATAGGGTTCTACGCATCCGAGATAGCAGCGGTATTCGGAATGGAAAATACGAATATCGTAAAAGCAGAAGGATGCAAAATAATCGAAGCAATTAAGAGATGATTGCTCGGGTGAGATGCGGGAAGGGAGATGGAAAAAATAACTCTGTCTCCCTCTTGACATCTTATAAGATGTATGATAGCATAAAATTATATGGAGGTGGAAATATGCATTCAAGAATATTTAAATTACAACCAGACTTTAGTTTGGACTATGAAAGAATACATGAATATGACTTTGAGGATGACTTCCTAAGTGATGGAAGAGACTATGTGAGTGATGATGGTCCTGAAGAAGATGAGGAAAATTATAGATGGCTCGCAGAAGCTAGTGATTGGTGCGATGTTTTGGTGGAGGATGACACTTATAAACTTCGTGTTAGAAAGGATGACGCTATAAGAGAGTTGAATCGTAGAAAAGAATTAATAGAAGAATCTATGAAGGCAACTACTCCTGAGCATCCCGAAACATTTTTTGATTACAAAACAAAATTACTTTATTGCGGAGACAACTACGGATTCTGGTTCGCGATTGATGGCTGGGGCAACTATAATGAAGTAGAGCTACTGTTATGGTGCGTCAGACAGTGTAAAGATGAAGACAGTGTGTTGTTTAGGCTTGAAGGTAGTCTTGATTATCATAGTTAGAAAAGGAGTGTGATTGATATGAAAGAAAAGAAAGAACAAAAAAGAAGTGAAGCGTGCTACGGATTGTTATATGAGAATGCCGTAGAGAAACTAAGAAAAACGGGAATAACAGTGGTCAGTGAAGAACATTATAACGCTGCTGTTGAGAATGCGTTTAAGAAGGTTCACGGCAGAGAAAGCTGGGGACCAGATGAATTCGAGGATACAACTAGAGAAGCGTGCTGGGAACTTGCGAAATCTGTAGAGGAGCTTGTCGGATTCAAGGTGTGGATATATTATTCACGAGGAGATGTAGCAAATCTAGAACCGAACTTATGGATTATTAAAAGAGCCGAGGTAGAGGAGGTGATGTAAAATGAAAGATTCAAAACCAACAGAAGAAGTATATGAAACAGGTAGTAAGACTGCACTCGAAGCTATAGAAGAGTTGTTCGCATCAAAAGGTATACCATCGTTAAAAGATGTAACAAAAGGAATGGATATGAAGGAAGCTATGGATATAGTTTCAGAAGGATTTAAAGAAGCTCTTAAGAAAAAAGCTGCAGAAGAAAAAGCAGAAGAAAGAGAAGAGTTTAACATCTTTGAAAGATACACCCGCGCAGTGAAAAACTTGGATATAACGCGCAGGGGTTCTAACAAAGCAGCAATCTTTGTTGGTAATTATATGTATACAGAAGGACAGGGGTATACAGAAACACAGATGGTGAACTATATAAATAAGGAACTGTTACCGTGGGCATTCCTTAATGGAATCGCATATAATATATCAATGCTTCCTGATAGCAAGCCAACGAAAAGTATGGACTACAATCTTGTCACAGAAGGATATGCGTATGAACCAGACATTGCAATCATAAATTATGCAATGGCATGCATGGCTGCTGCGAAGGAGCACTGCAGAATGGGCAAGGAAAAGATTACAGCAATCTTTTATAGCGATGCTGCAGGTAAGACAACGATTGCAGAATATCGTGATACTGAACATTTTGTTAATGATGTCGGAGAGGAACTAACCTATTTAGAGCTAGCATATTTAGAAGCTACAGATAGAGATGAATAGACTCAGGAAAGGAGATGGTGATATGAGTAAATTCAAAGAAATGAAGGTAACCTTCAAGGTTACAGAAGATGTTGCTTACAAGGCAGGTGGATGGAAAGAAGACAGAAGTTATATCAAATTTGTCGTAAACCGTTATGAAAGTGGGGCAACCCACTACGGTGACCACTCGGGACATACACTTGACCTGGATGGTGCAAAAGGAACGATGCCAAGATATTTTGATACAAGATATGAAGGCATCAGCACAGATAAAGATGCTTGGATTGCTTTCTGGAAAGAATACATCGAGAGAGAATATGTCTTGGATGTGGAGCCAGAAGGTTATGAAGAAAAATATGTAGATGAAAGAGGTGATTGATATGCCAAATTGGTGCTATACAAATATCGAAGTAAGAGGAAAGACAGATGTTGTCAAGAAACTCGTAGAGATGGTGAAGTCAGAAAAAGATGAGGAAGGAAAAGCAACTGATTTTGACTTTAACAAAATTGTTCCACAGCCAAAGACTTATGAAGAGTGTCCACCAGAATACAGAATCGATTCTGAAGAGGATGCCAGAAAAGAACACTTATCTTGGGATGAAGAAAAAGAGAGAAACTGGTTCAACTGGTATAAATGGAACTGTGATAACTGGGGAACCAAATGGGGTGCTTGTGATGCTAATACTGATTTAATCACTCTCGAAAAACCAATAGGGAAAACTGCGGTGATAAATATATATCTAAGCACAGCTTGGTCTCCAGCTCTCCCTGTATACAGGAAACTTCAAGAGATGTATCCCGAGCTAGAGATAAAAGTTGACTTTGCAGACGAAGGAGGAGGTTTCGTTGGGCGTCTAAGACCAGATGGTGAAGAAGAAGAATATGGTTCAAGTGACCCAGAATTTAAAGAAGTCTGCGACAGTGTTGGATGCGAATATCTTTATGAAGATATGGAAGAAGACGAAGATGAAGACTCAGAAGGCTGGGAAAAAGACTATGAGTGGGAAAATTAATAAAGAGGAGGATATAATTATGGAAAAGCAAGAAATTAAATTTACAGTAGAGAAGATTATTACAGTCGAGGACATGGAAGATATCTTCACAACGGCGGTTGAATCAGGATACGACGGCATCGGATACTGGTGTGTTCTTGATAACACAACTGATTCCTGGAAAAAAGCGGTGAAAAGTTTGAAAGAAAAAGGTGTTGAAACTTACTGGGGAACCGTAATGACGAAGGTTATCTTAAACGGCGACAGGATAAGATTCTATGACGCAGAGGCGGATGAGAATCATTTGGAGCCAGACGAAATTTGGTATCTCGGGATGGAAGAATTCCAACAGGGATGCAAACTTTATGAACAGGAAAGGGGTTCTTTGACCAAGAGATTGGAAGACGGAGACTTTGATGCTGTTGAGGCTGATTGTTTCGTACAGTACTGTTTATTTGGGACTCTTGTTTTTGGATAAAGGGGGTGATGAAGGTGAAATTTGGTGTAAAATATCAAAACGATGCGGGTGAAGTTAGAGCCGAGATCATGGATTTTCCACAGATCAAGACGGTGGCTCTAACACCCAACCAGTTTGAGATGTGTATGTGGTTTGCCGAAGATGGCAAGCGAACTGGCGAAACTGTTGTGGATTGTAAGCCATTAACAGAATATGAAGTCAAGAGGTGGAAGTAGGAGGCGTTGTATGAAGGATTTCGTGAATCGAGCAACAGCTGGATATAGCAAAATCAAAGGACAACTCGTGTGTAATCAGGGGGCTCAGGAAAGAGAAATTTCTGAGCTCCTTTTGGCTCACGGATATAATGTCGTAAATGTAACAGCTGGTTCTTGCAAGAAAAGAAAGTGTATGTTAAAATATTATAAAGAGAGGTGGTAATGCATATGAAAATGATTACTTTGAAAGAATTAAAGGATAGATTCCATCCAAATTTAACTAAGCAACAATTTGCGAAGGAGATGGGATTGGCAAATACTGTGTGTAGTAAAATGATGCGAGGCAGATATGATTGCTCGTTAAAGAGTAAGGTATGGATAGATTTATGCGACTATGTAAGAACAAAATATAACTTACAGTTGGTTAGTGAAAATAAATTTGCTGTTGAAAGCGACAAGGCATGGAGAGTCATAGAAGAATTAAAGAGGGAGAATGAAGAATTAAAGAGAATCAAGAAGGAATACGAAGGGGTTATTGAAGAACTCATGGACTGTATTCGTGTTAGCAAGAGAGCAGAAGATGCTGTTAATAGAGCTAATTATAGATTACAAATTTATGGATATAAGGAGGAAAAGTAATATGAAGCTTAAAGAATTGTATGACAAAACCGTTAATGTAGGATATGCAGTTGAGATGATTGGAAGTGTGGGAAGAGCAGGTGAATGGAGAGATGTCATCCCTGAATTTGCAGATGAATTTCTGGAAACAGAAGGGGATAGAGAAATCTATGACTTTGCCATCCAGAAAGAACAGAAGATACTGATTGTAAAATTTGCAGGAAAGGAGGAGAACTAGTATGGGTCTTGATTCTTATTTATATGTAAAGAAATATGAAAGTTGCTGTGAATGGGATAGAGATGTAAAAGAGAAAAAGGCACACTTCTATCCAGAAGAACTTAAAGAACTTGGTGAAAAGATATTTGAAAATAACTTTATGTCAAAAGAAATTTCATATCAAGTAGCGTATTGGCGTAAGGCAAATATGATTCATAAATATTTTGTCGACAAATGCGCAGAAGGAGTGGACGATTGTAATCCAGTGTGGGTTTCAGTGGATACTTTAGAAGATTTAGTAAAAAGATGCAGAGATGTTATTGAACATCCAGAAAAAGCAAGAGACATCTTGGAAACAAGTAGTGGTTTCTTTTTCGGTTCTACAGAATATAATGAGTATTACATGCGTGACCTTGAAAACACGGTGGAGATGTTGGAACCAATCATAGAGTTTTTGAAAAAGAACAAAAACTATCAAGCAGTATATAGGGCTAGCTGGTAATGGCTAGCCTTTTTAATAAGGAGGCAAATATGGTATTAATAAAATTAGAAGATGGAACAATGGTACACTGTTATTTAAGTAACTCAGAAGTCTTAGGAGAAGGATGTGATAGTGTGTTGGGATATGATTTGTATAACACAGATGGAATAAACATAGATGGTGGAGAATATGACTTTAACTCGGCAGATTCATCACATTTGTTGAAAGATTTAGTTGAGTTTATTACTGGAAGTACATCAATGAAATATGAAGTCTTAGTAGCAACAAAAGACTGTTGTTATGATAGTATAGTGGAGTTGGTAGAAGAAGAATTTGATACATCTTTTAAAACTACGGCTTTCGTAAACAAGCTTGATAGTGAAATCTTAAAAAGCGATATTAGAGCTTTATACAAGTATATGAGGAGGTAGATGGATATGTATAATTATTTTATGATTATTGGCAAAATTGTAACAGATTTAGAGGCACCGTTTGATACGTTGCTCGTGAAATGCAGAAGACCATTTAAAAACATGGATGGAGAGTATGCAGATGACATCTTGGGAATAACAATCACAGAACCGTTAAAAAGTGTCTTGACAGAACACTTTAAATGTGGTCAGAAGGTTGTTGTGAAGGGAAGACTTGAAGGATGTTCGTTTAATGCGAGTAAGATGGTTGCAGAAAGAATTATTAGCATGGAAGGAGATGATTAAACATGAATAATTATTTAGTTAGGGAGTGTGGGGATGACAATATCATCTTTGGGGTCATCCAACTCAAAAGTAAAGAAGATTGGTTCAAGGCAAAAGAATATGTTGAAAAATGCCGTGAAGAAGACGGCAGAAACTTTGAATCAGATTCAGAATTGATTGAAGAATATTTTGAGAAAAACGGCGTCGAATATGAATGGATAAGTATCGATGACGAACTAGAATTATAAGGAGGAATAGAAATATGAATCAAGAAAAGAAAATCAATTATAAGAAGTGTTATGCAGTAACAGGTTTCAACTCAAAACAAGTATGGGTTTATGACGACGAACATGATGTATATATAGACCCACCGAAATGTGTAATAGATGAAATCGAGGGAAAGACAGATAGTTTTGATGAACAAGAGAGTCTTCTTGATGAAATTATCAAAACAGATCCAGACTGGTTACAAGATGAGGCATACACCTATGATGGTGAAACTACAGATATTTAAGGAGGTAAGTATATGGAATTTGAAGTAGGAAAAACTTATGAAGTGAGATTGGGAACTAAACATAAAAGTTCGTTAATCAAAGCAAAATATGTTGAGAAAGATGAAATTAATAAAAATTATCATGTAATTGAAATGATTTCACCAATCTCATGGAAAGGTGATAATTCAACACTATTATTACAAAAAGAACTTTTGCGGAAACATGGAAGTGGAATTCAATTTATAGTCGAAGAACAACAAATATTAAAGGAGGTGGAATAAGTATGAACATATTTGAAAAATACGTGAGAGCTATCAATAGCATCCAAGCACCAGGACTACCTGCCAATAAAGTGGCAGTGTTCGTTGGTGATATGGTTTTCACAGACGCAGAAGAGCCATCTGTAGAAAAATATGTGAATGAGCATATAATCCCGTGGGCATTCATGAATGGCATTTATTGTAAAGGTATGACGCATGGTAATTTCGTTGTTGAACGAGATTATCAAAAGCCTGAGGAGGTTGTTAAAAACAAGGAAGAGGATTTCTATCTAAACACAGACATCCTTAATTATGTATACGCCGTGATGTCTTCAGCTGTCGATATCCGTAAAGAAGAAAAAGGAACAGTCATCGTAGTAGGATACTGTGGTGAAGCAGACATGGCGTATGTCAACCGATACAATTCCGTGGAAGAATTTACAGAACAAGCAGAACAAGAGATAGAATGCTTGGATTATAATGAGGAGGATGAATAACATGATTAAAGACCAAATTGAAGCAATCATGGCGCTATACAGCAACGCAGTTAATAGAGCTAAAGAAGCATATAAAGAAGCTGAACATGAATGTAGAGAAAATATTTTTATGGAGTCAGGAGAAGCAGATGCTTATATTAACTATGTTGAAGGTATCGAGGATGTAATGAAGATATTGGACATCCCAATTCCAAACTGGGAGTTAGAAGATGATGATGAGGAGGAGGATGAATAATATGAAACAAATAACACAAGTAGTAGATATGGAATTATCAGAAGAAGAAACATTGACTTTATTAAGAGCTAAGGTTATTTTAAAGGAGTTGCATATTAATCTAAAAAAGATTGAGGTGAAGAGACAACCTTATGCAATAGACATAGTTAAGAAAGCTGCAGATGAAATAAATGGCGTAATGAATAGTTATGGTGCTCTTCTTGATGATAATGATGCAGAGGTTCGTAAATTGGACGAAAGATATCAAAAACTAGAAGATGAGGAGGAAAAATTATTATGACACTAAAACAATTTGAAAAAACAATTAAAGATGCTTTAGAATCTGTTGAAGATGAAATTGAACAAGCACAGGATTTTGCAGAGCAAAATGATGTAGAAGAAGACTGTGCATATGAAGAAGGCTATAGTGGTGCATTGCAATATGTGTTAAAATTATTAAAGGAGGTGAAGTAATATGGAAAAGACCATAACAAACATTATTCAGGAACTAAATAAGTTCAACATGCCTCAAGCTTACGAGGCAGTAAAGGAGGCGGGTATAGAGGCTAAAAAGCCTTCTATCCGTGCCCGTGTCTATGAAGCCGTAGATAAAGGCATCCTTAAGAAAATAGCGAAGGGAATCTATCAAAACAATAATTGTTTATTGATTCAGGGCGATGGAAAGGACCTAAGCTTCTTAGAGAATGGATCTATTGATGCAATCATCACTGACCATCCGTATGACATCAAAGCGGCAAACAACGGTGGAGATCGTCATTTCGCAACCTATGACTGTTTTCAATACACACAGGAAGATTTTAATGAAAAAGCCCGTGTTTTGAAAGATGGATGCTTCTTGGTAGAATTCTTGCCCGAAGAATCTGCATTGAACTATGAATATCTATATAAGATCAAAAAAATGGCAGAGGCTGCGGGATTTAAATATTATGCGAAAGTTCCGTGGAAGAAGGGGGGCTTCGTATCCAACTGCGGTAGAAAATCTAAAAACACAGAGGATGTAATGATCTTCTCAAAGGGTGAACCAAGATCGCTTAGAGTGGATGCTAAGAAAGATAAAGCAGATCCATCTGTTAAACATTTCATGAAGGGATGTAATGGTATGTTGCCAACCGTATTTGACTTTGCAAAACCTGCGAAGAAAGATATGTTGCATCAGGCAGAGAAACCTGTAGAGTTACTAGAACAAATCTTGGAATATGTAACTAAAGAAGATGAAGTTGTGCTAGATCAGTTTGCAGGCTCAGGTGTTTTAGGTGAGGCATGTATTAAAAAGAACCGTCATGCAATTTTAATTGAATTGGCGGAAGAGTTCGTAGAGAAAATCGCGAACCGTTTAAAATTAGTGAAGGCTTAAGGAGGAAATATAGTATGTCAAAATTTAGAATTACAAAAACAATAACTCAAGTAGTAGAAATAATTGTTGAAGCTGAGAATAGTGAAGAAGTAGCAGTAAAACTCTACAACGGCGAATACGATGATGAATTCATGTATGTAGAAAGCGAAGAAACAAGTGAGAGAGACAGTGAATTCGAAATAACATCGGTAGAAGAGGAGGAAGAATAATATGATTAAATATTACGTAGACGACATTAAAGGACACAATCTATATGAAGGTTTTGATGAAGATACAGCTTATAGATTGTGTAGAGTATATAATAAACATTGTGGCGGAACATACGCTGTAACCGAATGTGAAACAGATTTAGATGATTTTACAGAAAGTAGTAATCAATGTGTGTTCTATCAAAATGAAACATTGACATCTATTTACGGCGATGACAAAGCAATAAAGAAAGATATGAAGATGGCAATCGAATATATAACTGGGAAAGAAATTATTGATTTCGAACTAAGTTATAATGACCCAGGTGATTCAGGAAAAAATGCAACATTTTGGGCAGAAAACATCAAATGGAAAAAGAAGGTGAGATAATGTATATATTGGTTGAATTTGCTCCTAGAAACAAAAGAAAAATCACAAGAACTGAGATTATTGAAGTTCCTGAGATCAAAACTAAGAGTTTAACAGTTCTAGAAAGCGCTTCTTGTTATAACAAAGCAATAAGTCTTTGCAGCAAAGATGAAAGAGTTTTTGGTTGGAAACTTTTAGAAGAGTATGAGTTAAACAAAGAAACTTGGGGCAAGTCTGCAAAGGTAACCACAAAAAGTGGAGATGAGTTAGAAATCACTTTAGGTGATATTGAAATTAAAGATTTAAATAAATAGGAGGATAAATAATATGAAATATATTGAAGTGATTGATACTGCATATTATGAAAAGAATGATTGCAATAATTCATTTATTGTTGCCGTAAGTGAAGACGAATATGAGTCGCTAAAGAGTGATTTAGAACGTATTCTATCTAATCAAGAAGATTATGAAAATGTCTGGGACGCAATGATGGAATGCATTGAAGAACACGGGGCAGAGCGTATCTGCCCTGATTTCAGTTTAGAATGGTAGGAGGAAAATAATATGAAAAAAGTCACAAGATATTATATTGAAATCAAAGATCTAGAAGTGGACATGGACCCACCATACGTTTTACAGTCTTCATGGTTCGATACAAAAGCCGAGGCACTTACATGGGCAAAGCAGATAGATTACCTTGCGAAAGGATACAGGGTAATGCTTATGTCGGCAGAAGGCGAAGAAGATGAAACAGGCTACTGGCAATATGAAGACATCGGATGTGTAAAAGTTATACGTTCGGGGAGATAAAAAATGAAACCTGAATTCACATTAACAATAGAATATCGATCTAAGCTAGACGGTCTTCTGTATTTACAGTTCGATGCAGACAAGCATCAACCAAACAGTAAAGTAGAACTTTATTGTCATGACGATCCTTTGGGCAGACATGATAGATCTGTAACAGAATCAGATCTAAAAGAAAACTATATAAAGCTAAGAGAATATCTCGAAGACTGAGGTGATAGCATGCATTTTATAAAAAATGGTGTTACAATCGGGGCCCGTGAAGGTCCCTGAAACAACACCAGATAAGTTAAAAAACTTTTTATTCTTTTTTCAGGAATTCACTTGACAAAACTGAGAAAAACGGTTACAATTAAAGTGAACAAAAAGCTAGAATAATAGCAAAAAAAACATTTAGAAAAGAGGATAAAATATGAAAGAATTCGAAAAAACAACACTAAAAGTAGATCAAAACCCGATCTACACATTCTCAGCAGAATCTGCTAGAATCCACCTAAGCTTAGGAAATGAAAAAATTGGAAAGATGATTAACTGGAGTACGCTGCCTGGTAACAGCTCTACGCCGCTAGAGGCAAAGGGACGTAGAATCACAGATGTCGAAGGTACATGTTCACACAACTGTACAGGTTGCTTCAAAAGCTGCTATGCTCGCCGCTCAATCGTGCAGCATCATAATTCCATCACACAATCATGGGCAGAAAATACATTGATGATTCGCTTCAAGCTTGAAGAGTGTTTCAAACAGATTGATATGCAGATCAGAAATATCAATAAGAGATTCTATCAAACTAAGAATCCTGCAGATCTAAGCTACAAGTTCTTCAGAATCGACACCAGTGGAGAACTGCAGTCACTAGAAGAGCTAGAGCACTGGAATCAGCTAGCGCTATCTCATCCAGAGATGAGGTTCGGTATATATTCTAAGAATTCACCAGTTTTATTGGCATTCTTTAGAAAGCATAAACAATCAGCTCCAAATTTATGCATCAATATATCTGAATGGAATGGCTGCATGAAGGATACAATAGCAGAACTCAGAAAGATGAATGCTGTATTCAACGTATTTGAGTTTGATAGTTCAAATCTTAAGACATCAAAAATGTCAGACGAAGAGAAAAAAGCTAGAGCTGCATGCATAAGATGCCCTGCCGTGGGCGCGACAAAGGATAATAAACATCCTATCAATCCTAAAACAGGAAAAACATGGCACTGCACAGAATGTCAGGGTTGTTACACAAAGACTGGGATACACAGGTTTGTATACGCACACTAGAAAAAATGTGAAATTTATGGTATAATTATTAAAGGAGGTGATGAATCAATGTTGGTCGCAATAATACTAGTGTTTGCGGCTGGAGCAGCTTGCGCAGCCTCATGCGTGTTAAGCTGGTTTGTAAACAAACGATAGCTAGTAACTACCTTTCACACAGAAGGGAGGAAAAAGTGTATGGGGGTTATAATAGGCATATGGATTATCCTTATATTTATTGTTGGTTCAACATTCGTTGGCGTCTTCACATGCGATATGCCGTTAGCGGGAAAGATTGCAAGTCTTTTGCTTATAGTGTTCGCAATCGTGATGATGGTCATATGGATTTGTACGCATTAAAACAAAGAGATCCGAAGGGGGTTTGGCAGCGATGCTAAGCCCTCTTTATTTTGCCTTAAACAAACATCACACGCGATCTAAACATGCCATAAAATTTTTAGTGTATATCAAGACTGTGTTTCTGGTCTTGATTTCTGATTATTAACGAAAGCTAGTAGTCAGAAAACAGGATCAGACTAGTCAATAGCAGTATCCTTACGGGGCAACACATGTAAAAATTTACAACTTATGCCCCTTAACCCCACATTTATCTTACAATATATGTTGGGGTACACAACTGGGCCCAGTTATGGCCATAACAGGTACCTTTTATATCTGGGGAGGGCTTTTATTTTCTGGGGGGATTTTTTTCTTTGGGGCGGGGGTTTATTTTTTTACCACGGGGGCGGTTTTTTAAAAAACCAGGGCGCGCGTTTTTCGAATTCGACCCCCCAATTTTTTTGAATTTTTCTAAAAATGGGGCGAAAGTTTTTTCAAAAAACGGGGTCAACTTTCTGTGTTTTTACAAGGGCCTAGTTTGGTCCTAGTTTTAGGCCCATTTAGGTACCTCCCTATCTCTCCATCTACAGAGTGAATTTTTCCTAAAAAACACTCACCCATAAAAGCGTAAAAAAAAAGAAGGTTATTCACCTTCTCTTCTTATGGCTCTGAGTCTCTCGCCCATAGCTTTTCTTTGTTCCTCAGTATACTCTCTCTTTTTTCTGAAAGGATTTTTACCGAATCTAAAGTCATGCAGTGGACAATTCACAGCTGGACATAGCTTTACCTCTGTTCTGTCACCAGCACAACAGTCTAAACATTTAGCTTTAACAGCTTTTGTGATGCTCGTGATCTTTCCCTCTGTCTCAGCATCGCCCATTTCTTCTACATCTTCTTCGATATCAAGATCTGTTTCCATGCCTCTCTACCTCCTTCTATACACATTTTATCACACTTTTTACCCCATGTCAATACCCTTTTTAAAAATTCCTTGTAAATTATAAGCATTTTTTTACATCAAATTCTTTCAAGGATAAATTATCCCTGAAAATAAATCAAATTATTTTTTCCTTGTAATTTACAATGATTTTTTACCAAATTTTCGATTTTTCACTTCATACACACCTCCACATGTGCTCAGATATGCCTCCATACGCCTCAAAACACCTCTAAATTTCCATTTTTAGCTTTCTGACAACATCTTATACCTCCCCACCTATAAAAATCGATTCTAGGGCATATTTTTATTTTCATCCAGATCCAGCTCTTTCTAAATTTTTATCTCCACCTATTGACATGTCCACCTGTTCATGCTATAATAGTCTCGAAGATAGAAAGGAGACTCACTATGAATAGACAAGAACTTCTAGAGACTGTTTTCTTTAAAACATTCTTTGTACATTTGTTTTTGAACTTATTGGGCATAGTATTGCTTGTTGCTTACTTTTTCATGCCTAATCCTTCATGGGGATATGTGACTACATGCATACTTGTCTTTATAGGCAACTGTATCTGTTTCACCGTAAACAGTGTTGTGACTATGAAGATGCTCTATTAGGGCTACATGGTTATATCGGTGTACCGTTATATAGACACACAGCTCTATACAGCTACAGCTACAGCTACAGCTAGACACATGTACACCAAGAGGTCTATAGGGACACATACACAAAGACATACACATAGCTGTTTGTAAACATACATTTGAATACATACACCAACCTGTGTTTATATACAGGTTTTTTCTGCTGTCTATACACACGTGTAAATACACCCCTATTTTTACCCAGATTTATACCCCTTCCCTCGCGTGCATGTACGTGTTTAGGGGGTTTGCCTTCTCCCGTACCCCCCCTTTAGTATATATAAATATATACTTGTTCCCCCCCTACGCCCCCTTCCAACATTCATAAATTCATGTTGTTGGGTCCCCTCGACTATACGCGCTACGCTCGGTACTCGCATGGATCGGTAGCGTCCTAACAATCCATGCTCATACCTTGCTATCGCTACCGCCTTCGCCATGCAAACTCAGTGATTAAACACTCTCGTTTGATATGTAACTCAGTGGCGCGAAGCAGCCAGAGTTTATGGCGAATCGTAGATGAGCTACGACTTAGCGGAGCGGAAGCGACGCGTATAGTGTTACGGAAAAATTCCCTAACTAGCTAAAGCTATTTAGTGCCACTTTTTTCCATAAAAACCCATGTTTTTACACATGAATTTTTTTACAAAAAGATGGATATTTTTTTCCTGGGAACATACATAGAAATGTATATGGAAATACAGGGATATAGGTAGGTATATAGAGGTACCTATTATGGCCAAGTTAGGTACCTACAAAAAGCTAGCTCTCTAGCTAAATTTCGCTATCTTTAAATAAATCTCGATAAAAATCGATAAATCTAAAAAAAAGAATTATTTATTATTTTCTGGAATTTTTTGGAATTTTTTATTATTTTTTAGAACTCTCCGAAGAGAACTCTCTATAATACGCACGCACATACATGCACGTGTAGAGATATACCTATATAAGTACCCAGATATGTCCATAGGTAGAACTAGGTATGGGTATAGGTATGGGAATATATAGGTATAAAAAAGTCCCAAGATGTATTCCTGGGATTAGCTAGTTGTCTTTAGCTGACTGTCTTTGGATTTTTCTCTTCATAGATAGATTCGAAAACATCTTCCTCTGCTAGGACAGGAGCTAAAAGGCGAAGGGCGAAATAGTCGATCTCATTTTTTGGATCTAGAATCTCATTGACGGGTCTAGATTTTAAATGGTAATTATTAGATACGAATCCATCCTTATCTGTGTCCTCTTCTAAAGTAATCTCTCCTAAAAAAGAGAGGAGCTCTACAAGGGCTTTGAGTTGGTTGTTTTCGGTTTCGAGATGGCGAATTATTTCGCGAGATTTTTTAAGGGATTCTTCATATTCGTTTGTGGTCATGTGTGTGTTATTCTCCTTTTATTTAGAGGCGTTTATATTCTTGCCAAATTATGTCGAAATCTTTGAGGACTTCTGGGGATGCGAAATTGCGGGTAAGAAAGTCTTTAATGGCTTTCTTGGATGAGGGGAGGGTTAGTGTGGAGCCATCGGATTCATAGGTCTTGATGAACCTGTATAGGGGTCCACGGGTGTATTTGAGTGTATATTCCTTAAACGTATATATCATGTGTTTACTCCTCAGGCTCTTCTTCTATTCCAGATGTAAGCATATTTATGATGGCTTCTACGAATGCTAGATCATCAGAGAAGTCGTCGGAGATGCGGGAATCTATCTCGGAAATTGAAATGCCGAATTGGGAAAACTGTGATTTGAAAAATTTAACCGACGTCTTTGTGACTTGACGGTAGTCTTTTGGAAGAGCATGGAGGAATGAAAGATAGGTTGAGAAGGACGCGATGATGTATTCGCGGATAATTCTCTTTGGAATCTTCTTGAAATTCTCAGGGGAAAGGGTTTCGTAAGGAAACCACTTAGAATATGTCTCTTGGTAGATCTTCTTGTCTTCCTTATCCTTTTTATAGGTTTCAAACTCATCGTCTAATAGTATATGTATATCTTCAGAAAGATGGGCGGCGGTATCTGCGAGGCTGGAAGAAACAGTTCTAACATCTCCAAGAGAAACACCTGAAATAGAAAGACCTCTAATTGTATCAGATGCTGTAATTGATCCAGAACGAGAAGATAGTGGGATTGTACGAGAAGTTCCTTTAGCGGTAGCTTCGTCGACCTTAACCTTATCTGCTATTAATGTTTTCATTTCTTGGTACCTCCTTTTGGTGTTAGGTTGAAAGTTTCTTCAAAGTATGTAAGAGCTTTGAAATATGCGACAACCGTTGCCTGAGCGGACTCAAAACGGCAAAGGTGATCGTGGATGTCTACGGGTGAGAAGTGTTCTTCTTTTATAGAAACAAGATGCTCCCAGGCGGATTTGTAACTTTCAAGAAGGAATTGGTGTGTGTCTTCGATTTTAGACATGATGTCTTCTATTGGTGTTGTTATCATTTGTGGTCGTTGCCTCCTTTTATATATATCAGATTCTTTTTTAAATTGTCAAGCTCCGCGAGGTCTTTCTTCCACTGTCTGACAACTTCAGATATAGCATGATAAGATGTTAACTCGGTGTCAGAGCCGCAGTCAGGTATTTGAATCTTTCTGGGTAGATCAACACTAGCGCCACGGTATAACACACGAGAAATAGTTGTTGTTTTAAAGGCGCATGAGTCGACCATTTTTTTTATATCCTCATCAGAAAAAGGAAGTGTTTCTTCAACTATCTTTTTGACGCGGGATGTGCTTATCTTAAAATGACGGCTAAGATCGCTAATTGAGACACCTCTATCTTTGTGTAGTTTTTGTATTTCTCTCTTTTGCTCGAGAGTTATTTTCTCTGATCCTGTCATATTTTTCTACCTCTTAGTCTTCACTTAATTCTGCTAGAATATATAAACCACATATAACGGTTGTAACTATATTTACCCAAGTCGGGGTTAATCCCCATGTCCAAATTATAAAAATTAAAATTATAGACATATTACTATTTTACCCCCTCTAACTCATACTCACCACTCTTAATTGATAATATAACATCAACCATACCGTCGATATATGATTCGCTCTTATCTTGAACATCTTGTAAAGTAAAAGTATAACTAAAATTATATTTATCATCACGTTTTTCATCATAGCGACCACAACGACATTTTACTTCGACATAAACATCGTCATAATCGGCTTCAAAATAACTATAAGTTATTTTTTCTATCTCACAATAAAAATTCTCCTTACTTTTAAAATTTCGGTTAAAATACTTCAAAACCGAATTTTGTATTCTATTAATTAATACAGTATTTTCCATAACCCATCTTCATCTCCTTAAACGTGAAATAACCAATAAACAAGTTTACAAATGTTTTGAATTGGAAATAATATAAATAATCCTATATAACAAACAATACATCCAAACCAGTTCATTTTAGTATTATTTTTAATATCTTTAGGCATTGGTACACATACACCAAACGCACTATAGAAGCATTCATTTGCAGCAAGAATAATAAATATTATAATTGAAAACGCCTCAATACACAATATGAGACTTAAAATTTGATACCATTCCATAATTACTCACTCTTATCCTCTTTTGCATTGTTTCGCCAGTTCTAGATCTATTGTATCAATAAGACTTTGAAAATGTAAAATTTCCTCTCTAAATGCTCTTTTTTTATTCATCAGATATTTACATATCTCTTCTGGTTCATCAGGAACATATCCATTGCTATAAGTTTCCCATGTATGTCCGATTAATACTTGGTCGCTCCAACTAGAAACTTCGTGCTCACCAACATTTAAAAAATCAATTCTATCTTGAAAAATAGTAATTTTAACTATATCTTTAACCATACTCTACTCACTCTTATCCTTAACTATATTAAATTCTTTTTCAGTGTAAAACGGTGTGCTTTCAAGATTATCCCAATCAATTAATGTAGGAGTAATATGCATCATTAGCTGTTGCTGTAGTTTTCTTTCATTAATGATATTTTTGTAATCTTCATAAGTCTTCATTGCGCTTAATTCTTTTGCAGATATAAACATTCCTTTTCTTATAATGATGTCTATGAACTTTTCTTGCTTTTCTAACTTATCTGCGATATCGTTTAATCTATTAGCAACAGTATTGTTTAATGTTGCCATGTGTGGATCAGTAGCATATGACAGATAGCTATCAATTACCATATTTATAAATTCCCTATCTTTCATATTTAAAATACTCCTTTAATAAGTTAAATTCTTCCTGTGTAAGTTGCCATTCTTTTTTATATTGTCGATTATAAAGTTTTAAAACCATTCTATCATTATGATGTTTGATAAGAATTCTTAATTCTAGAACATCAACATTCTTTTCAAATACAATACTTAATACCTTTTCTTGCTCTTGTGCTTTAATTAGGGCTTGTTTAATAGAGTCGTAGCAACTATTTATTTTATCATATTCTTCTTTACTACCAAAATAAGTTGTTTTGAATAGTTCTTCCAACGCTTCACTAGGTTTTGCATTGTCTATCGCTTCTAGACGTTGTAATGCAGATTTAAGTATATCTCTACATTCAAAATTGCCTATGTATTTATGTAAATATTCATAAGTTTTCTTAACGAAAGTGGCTTCATCATAATTTCCTTTTGATAGACCAACCATGTTTTCACTCATAACAAAAGCGAATGATAACAACTTCTCTAATGTTTCTATATTGCTCATCTCGTCCACTCCTCTAATGTGTCAAATTCTTCTTGGGTAAGTTCATCTGTGGTCCATAAAATATTGTATTCTTCTAATGTTTTGCATTTCTTTAAATTATTAACCTGAACATTCTTTTCAAAAACAATCTTTAACACTTTTTGAAAATCAGTTATAATCTCACCCAAATATTTTATTTGACCTTTTAATTTGGTATTTTCTTCTTCTTGTTCTTGTGCTTTTAGCAATGCTTGTTTAACAACATTAAACCATACAACACAGCAGTCATCAAGGCAATCTTCCCCCATTGCTTCAATGTTTTTTAAACATTCCAAAGCTTCGCCAGGAGTTGAGTTGTCTATTTGTTCTAGTCTTTGTAATGCTTTTTTTATAGTTAGAAAATCATCATACGTTCCTTCTAATGAATTTGTGTTTCCGTATGTTTCCATTATTCTGATAAATGATTCTAATTCTTTAGACATATTCCTACCCCATTCCTACATATCACTCTTTGACTATTTCTATCTTACTAAAAAGATTCTGTCTTAATAATTGTTGCATGGTTGATTCTGCTACTTCTTTATCTAAGAAAGCTAATTCTCCGACTTTTATATCGATGTAATAATCAATCGTGCCACAACGTTCAATAATATTTTTTTTCTTATATAATAACAATTTATAAAACATTTTTTTATTCCACCTTTATTATATCATTATTTTTTATTAATGCAAGCTTTTCTTATAAATAATTACCAAAAACAAGCATGGTAATAAATACATAGGTAGCTATACTTAAAAGTATTGTTCCATCTATATTAATAGATATTTTTCTAAATCTTTTAGTTCTATAAATTATAGCAACAGTTACTACGCCTATAATTGTGAGACCTAAAAATACAGTATAAATCCACCACAAAATCCAAGCAAAAATATTCATTATTCACTATCCTCCCCAGATTCTTCTTCATCATCAGCTTCGTTTCTTTTTCTAATTAAAAAATCTAAACTGTAGCCAATGAACATACCTGCTGTAACAGATAAAATAATTATTGCTAATAAAACAAATAAACTGATTTTAAGTATCATAGTTTTAATTTTCCTTTCTTTGTTTTTTATAATATGTGATTAGTCTATCTAAATACCAACGAGCTTTTTCTAGATCCTGAATTTCTTTATCTAGGAGTTCTAGAGAAGCAGACTCTTTCTTTCCTGCTCTAGAAACATATTTTATAACATTTCCTTTACAGAATCCTTCTATCAACCCTTTGTCTTCAATATAATCTATAACTTCTATATTGCCGTCCGTATAATGAGCAGGATGATTAACTTGATCTTCTATTTTATCTTTGTTCATTTTCTTTTTCACTCCTTTTTTCTTCCATGTGTCTATCTGCTAATGCTGCTGCTCTAAGAGCAAACAATGGAGCTGTGATAAGACACAAAGATATTGCGATTGCAAAAAGTGCAACAGGAGCAGCTAAAATTATTAGTAATGTTAATAACCAAATTGGGATTGTAATCATTATTCCACCTCTTTCTCTTCTCTTTCTTCATTAGATAACCATATTGTGCTTTGAATCAACTTAATAGTGTATGGGTTATGAAAACCGAAAAGTCGAAAACAATTTAGCTCCGCAGGGATATCCATGTTAATTTTATCATGATTAAAGATTTGAAGTATTAATACATCAGACCATGCATCTGAAAGGAAATAATGTTTTTTAGTTTTTACTGAATAACCAATAACCAGTATATGGTTATAATGTCGTCCTTCATCTCCTGTGTAGAAATATCCTTTGTATGTCTCATTACTGTTTACAAGATATAACTCATCGATAGTGATCTTGTTTTGTTCGCTTTCAGATAAGTTCTTAGCTACGATAGCTTCATCTATAATTTTTTTAAGTTCCTCAGTGTACATCGTTTTCACCTCTTTTTGTTTCGTAAATATATTTTCCTATTTCCGTAGACGACCCCTCATACCAAATCGAATCGTAATCTGCATTTGGAAGTCCTTTCTTTTCTCTGTGGTTTTGATAATTATATCTGATCACGGAAGGAATTGCTACCACAAAGAGCCAGAAAGGTCCCATCCATACATTTTGGTATGAATGTCCAAGCTCATGGTAGGAAACTTCTTCAGAAGAGTCCTGATCTCTTACTTGAAAAAGACCTAGTGAGAATCCTCCCCACCACTTACCAACTATAAATTGAACGGTTCCAAAGTATTTTTTTGGTTTGTGACCTGTGATTAAAAGACCTAAAGCCACAAAAGCACCCATAATATTAGCTACAATACCCCATGTAAAGTTTAAAATGTAGTATAACCACCTGTTTTTTGCAAACCAAATACCGATTTTTACTGTAAAATTTTTCATTTTTTGTGTTTTTTCCTCCTTTTTTCTCTATTTTCACCCTATTATAATACAAAAAAATGTCTATGTCAAGAAAAAAAGACCATTTTCTGGTCTTTTATATTTTTTTTAGAATGGAAGGTCTGTCGATGCCTCATATTCAAGCTTCGCCCTTTTAGCCAAAAGGAAATCAATCATTGCTACTAGCGCTGCTGCACCCTGAGGAAGACTAGTGCTCTCCATAAACAACTCTATAATACCGTTTTTGATATTATATAAATGAGTAGAGTCAAGCTTATATAAACTATATTTTTTAGAATCTGATGCTGAATACCAGATCTTGTTCTGTGCTAGATAACCAAACCATGCATCTAAAAAAGTATCTTCATCAACATGATCTATTGCTAGTCTTAAATATTTTTTCTTTTCCATTCTTGTTACCTTTCTTTCTTTATAAGGAAGACATAACTTCATCTACCACTCCATACTTTAGTTGATCCTCAACATACATGTACCATTCACTATTTTTATGTTTGTTGAAAGTCTTTACATCAATTTTAGTTTTTTGAAGAACATACTCTCTCATTTTTTCAACAGTATGGTTATAATCTTTCATTTGAGCTTGAGTTTGTTCAAAAGTTCCTTGAGCTCCTCCAGAGCCTGAATGAATTAATGCTGTGGCTGTTGGAAGAGTAAATCTCTTATGTCCTGAGATTAAGATTAAGAAAGCGGCACTCATAGCCACTCCCATGTTGTAAGTGTAAACAGGAGTCTTACTTAAATTAATTATGTCCATAAGAGAGAAACACACTGCGGCATCTCCTCCATAACAATGTAGATAAATTTTAATTGGCTTTCTATCTTCAACAGGAATACCTTCGTCTTGTTTATTAAAGCGCATAATTTGTTTGCCGATTTCTAAACTATGGTCGTCGATACTATCATCAAGCCAAATTTCTCTGTTTTTTAAATTATTATAAAAAGTAAGTAAATCTGGATCAGGTAATACAGTATCTGTAACCTCTTTGTCTAAGTCCATTCCTAGTAATTCTGTTAATTCTTCAATGTTGTTGATTTCATTCATGTTTTTTTTATCCTCTTTTTTCTTTATTTTCTTATTTTTACGAAGAACACTTTTGTTTTCTTCGATTTTATTATATCAAAATTTAAATCAATGTCAAGATTTATTTTTTTAACTCACATAATTTCCCATAATTATACCAAAATTTACCATAAAACTGCCGAATAAAATGGTGATTTTATTTAGAGTAATTGTGGGAAATTATGGGAAGATTGTGTGATAATGTGTGATTAATTAAAACCACCAGTTTTGGAGGTTTTCTGAAATCTTGTTAAAAAACTCTTTTATATCAGATTCTTTTCTCTGATTTTCTTTTTCTATAAGCTCTCTGTATTTTAATCTGTCATCTTCTAACCAATCTGAACTGTAATAAATTTCAACATTTTCATATTTACCATACATTGCTGGATGCTTTTTAATTTCTTCAGCACATTTTCGATAGCTGGAGAATGGAACCTGCTCACCATCTACAATATCATCATGAGTTTTAAACAACACAATTTCTTTTCCATCTTTCTTTCCTACGATTTTATGTCCTACAGTGTACTTTGCTACTTTTTTAAAAAACTGAAGAGACTCTTGATTATAATCTTCTGAAATTACTCTATTACCTATTTCTATACATTGTTCTAAAGTTTGTACGATATTTTCTTTTTCGTCATCAACCATATGTTTTAAGTTTTTGTAATATTCTTTCATTAAAGTAAGTTTATGAACTAAAAGCTCTACCATAAAAAGCCAATCCCAGTCCATATCATACTTACAAAATTCTCTCCATCTTTTTTTCCAGTCTGGATGTTTTTTCAAATCTCTAAACGCGTGTCCAGCCTTTTCACTTTTTGTAACTTTGTGTTGTAGCTTAGTCTCACGCTTTAAAACATCTCTTAAGCTTTCAAAGAAAGATTTGGAATAACCTACTTTCATTTTATCTTTCATAAAGTTTTAACCTCCATTAGTCTAATTTGTCTGCTAAAGCTGCAGTAGCAGAACGCTCTGATTTTACCAATTTTACATGAGCGAATAGTGGGTTACCCTTTAATCTATCGATCATGGTTTCAATTCCTCTTGAGTTTTCAAAAGAAGTTTTATCTCTTTGAACAATATCTCCATCCATCCAAACAGCACTTCCTTCTGCCGCTCTGGCTATAATAAGTTGGATGTGTTCTTTACTAAGGTTTTCTGATTCTGAACACATGATAATGGCATTTTTAATATCTCGACCTCTTAAAAATTGTAGAGGTTGTATCTCTAGCTGTCCTTCTTCTATCATTTTTAAAGCTCTCTTCTCGCCACCTACATGATCTATGAAAGGTCCGAGGAAAGGCAGGAGCTTCTCTTTTGCATCTCCAGGAAGCGCTCCTAAATCTTTTGTGTCTTTTACATCTACATTATTTCTTATCCAAACAATCTTCTCAAAAGTTTTTTCTCTTAATGCTTCTAAAGCAGCTGTTATTAACAAAAGCGTCTTTCCTGTACCCCAAGAGCCTGTTATAATCTTAACTGTTGAATCTTGGTCATGTAACATATCAAAAGCACAACTCTGCTCTGCGTTTTTAGGGTTATAGACAGTGTTCATTCTACCATCTTTTGGATCTTTTACTTTAATAGAAGCTCTGTTTATTTTTTCTAGCTTTCCATTCTTCTTTTTGTAAATAGAAGAAGCTGTATTGTCTTCTTTGTTTATTACTATTAAATATTCGTTTTCTAGTAACTCAAGAGGGCACTCTCCGTCTTGATATAAATTGACGAGCTCTTCGTCTGTTGGAAACCATTTTTTCCATCCTGTATATTCTGTCATATTACTACCCCTATTCTTTAATGGTGCTAAAATCTATTTATTGAAAATCTTACGAGCTTTGTCATAGGCATCTTCAGTTAAACCATATGCAGCTCTTGTTCTAATAAAATGAGAATACATTTGTTTTTCTTTATTAGATAACCAGCCTGCGCCACCAAATATATCTTCATCATCTATTATAATATATTTATCTTTTTTGTCAAGGTGTTTTTCTATATATCTCCTAATTTGTCCAATTCTATCCCATCCTAAATATCGATCATTAGAAAAGTCTGTGATTCCTACAAAGTTTATATTTGCGTCTTTAAAAGTTTTTGCAATAAGCTTGGCCCATTCAATATTATAACTTGAAGAAGTTCTAACTGATGTATCTGGATTAAAATCTCGTCTCCAACTACTTGATAGGACAACCTTACAATTAAAATCTTCGCATATTTTTCTTAACACAGATATGTTTTTAGGATCTAAACCCCATTCATCCAAAATAGACATTAAATAGGTTGTATTATTCAAAACCCCATCTAAATCTAAAAAAATATAATTGCTCATTTTTTATCTCCAAATGTTTCAGCTTTTGCGCATGGAAACATTTCTGTACATTTATTGTTTCGATATTCACACAAAGGAACCAATAACCCCTCAAATTCAGGATTTACTTTTAAAACTTCCTGTTTCATTAAATTAGCTACATATCGCATCAAAGGGTCTGCCTGGTTACATAAACGTTTGTGCATAAAAAACATTAATTCTTGTGCATTAATACTTAAAATATGAGAAACGAAAGTTCCCTGTGGAAGATCTTCCCTGGATTTTTCTCTTTCAGGATGCCTGTCATCTCTTTGTGTTGATACATAATGATTACAACCTATATGATGTCTTACTATATGATTTTGGATATAGTATGGTATTGTGAGTTTGATTCCAAACCATAATTCTCTGATAGGACTGTGTTCAGAAGCTAATAACTTTTTCTTCCATTCTATATCAACCGTTTTAGTTGTTGATAATAGTTTTTTACCCACTGTGTTTAGGGTGCAAGTTTTACACCATAACCAATCTTCTTCTGTTGGGTGTTTTAAAATTTCTACTTTGATTTGATTTTTATCTACCATTATTTTACTCCTTTGGCATCGGCGGCAGGATTCGAACCTGTGTGCCCCTTACAGGACCTATAACTTTAGCAAAGTCACCTCTTCAACCACTTGAGTACGCCGATGTTTATGTGTAGACTATCGCCTACACAATTTTATTAATTAGAAGATTTTTTAATATCTTCCCAAATTTTACTTTCTCTTGAAAGAACTTCATCACAAGCTTTTTCATTTTGATTAAACCAGATGATTCTATAAGATTTATCTTCTTCTTTTTGTTTAAAGATAAATTTTATACCAAAAGTTTTAACATTATTATATGTATTTTCAATTTTAGTAATTGATAAAACATTATCTAAGTTAATAGACACACCTCTGAAATTGCGAATATGAGAAACTTTTTTATTGTTAATATAAACTTTTCTCTTCTCTTCTTTTTTTACTTCTTTTACTATTTCTTTTTCAAAATCTTCAGTGTTTTCTTCAGAATATCTATCCCATAATTCCTGTTTAGAACCCAATTTATAGTCTTTTTTCTTTTTCTTACTTTTAATTCCTTCTGAACCCTCTAAATTTTTAGCAGGTCTGTGTCTCTTTTTATTGAATTCCTCATCATAGAGATACTCATATTCATCTTCATAATCATCTTCTATACTATACATTATTTGCTTCCCTCACAATTTGTTTTGCTTTTTCTAATACTGAATAATATAACTTATCATTTCCTTCGGCTTTGGCAAAGTAATCCAATACTCTATTGTAAAAATATTCCGTATCAGGTTCGCTTGCTATCTCTCTAACCTTAACATTTCCATGTTTATCTGGTTCGACAAAAGCTATTACATAAAAATGATTATCAGAAGTTTTGGCCTCAATTCCCACACCTTCTGACACAGGCAAGTTTACAAACCCTGTTATTTCATTTTCAAAAACCAACCTAGATATAACATGAATTCTTAAATCTTTTTCTTCATATAACACTTTGATTTTAGGCGAATTTTCTGTGATAATTTCTTCTATTTTAAACTTTTTACTCATTTTTTTCACCTCTTATGTTTTTTATATAAAAAACTCTGTTAATAGGTTCTTTAATAGCATATTTAAAATCATCTGGCACATGCACATACTTACCTGTTTTATCGTCTAAATAACTGTTTCTGATTCTTTTTTTGTTGTAATAAACACCTTTTTTTAATTCTTCTTCTGTTAATTTTAAAACATCTTTAAAAATGTAGTCAAAGTATTCTTTTTTTGAAAAATTTTTTTCTGTAACTAATGTTTTGTTCTTATCAATGTCCTCTTCATAAATCTGATAAATTTTGTCATTGTCATGCTCTAAGTTTTTCAAAAAAGAATCAAAATTATAAGGTTTGTAATATTCATCATATTCATGAATAAGGTCTAAAAGATAATTAACAAATTTAATAGAATATTCTCTATTGTCAAATTCATCGTCTTCACCTTCGAAAAATCTAGTACAAATCTCATCACTAATACATTCTTCACAAATTTGTTTAGCAGTGTGTAGTGCTGTTTCCTCATCTTTTTCAAAGAAGGCTGGCAATAACTCTTCTTTAAAAAGATCATAAGTACAAGTTGGTTCTAGGTGATTATTTCTAGTATAACAATATCTTAAGTTTACAACCATCATTCTACATAAAACATGAGAATCTATTTCAATAATTTTCTTTTCCATATTTCCACCTAAATTTCTCTAAATTCCGTATCTTGGACCTTACCCCAAGTAAATCTTCTTGTCAGTTTGTTTTACATAATAGACATTTACTTTGTTTCCTAATTCTAATAAATCATTTTTAGACATTTTAATTATTCCTTTATCTGCATCAATAACTTCAGGTGAAGTCCAAAATGATGTTGGTTTATCAAATTTCCACTTAACATAGAAGTTTGTATCTATAGGATTTGAAACATATCCGACGCCTTCTTCATTAAAGCTAACTAACTCTATTTGTTCTCTTCCAGCTGGATTGTAATATCTTAAAACAACTTCTCTATAATGATCTTGCAATTCTTTTCTACTATAATGAGCTGCGAAATTTCCCTCTCGCCCCCACTTATAAGCCGATTCTTCCTGTTCATCAACGTAGCTGTGTTTTGAAAGATAAACAACCATCTTGTCTTTATCAGAATAACAAGTTGAGACTATATATGGATAATATGGAATAACATCTAATAACGTATCAAAATGTATTTCTTTTGTAATATACACATGTTTTTTGTTAAGCTCTTTTAATGTTTTGTATTCTTTTCCAAAATACTCATATGTATAAGTTTTCTTTTCTCTTTCTCCAGACTTTAATCTCTTGTCTTTTACCTTTTCAATATGTTCAATTACTTTAAATGCGTCACATTTTTTAGCAACAAAATTTTGATTAAATTCTGTAACCTCGATTCTCATATGTTGATACATGACTCCACCAGTTCTTCTCTTAAACTCAATAAAGTCTTGCATCTCATCTGAATAATAAACATGAACATTTTCATCACCAAATTTTACTGGGTTGCCATCTCGATCATACCAACCACCCATACCACCAATATGGTCACATAAATCACATTTTCCACTATAAATACTCATTTCTAAATCTCCTTTCGCCTTTTAGGCTATAAAATCGCTCTTTTGGAGCTACTTTTTAAGTTATATACTAGTAAATAGTTCGAAATATTGAAAATTTACTCATTTTTCCTTATAAAAATCAAGGGTTTTTAACTTTGTTTTATTTTCAGGGTAAATTATACCTTAAACAAAATTGAGTGTAAAAAACGCTTAATTTTATAAGGAATTACTTTTTTTGGTTTTTTAATAAGAAGTCCACAGCTTGAAGTTCTGGTTTTGTAGGTCTAAGATGAAATTCCCATCCCTCATGTCCTTCTCGATAATATCTTGTTAGCCACCAGTGCTTTCCAACTATAGCTAAGCTTAGATCAACTTGTGCTGAATCTGATTCATTATCATAATTAAAATTCTCTGCTGCTTCTACAAAATCAGATATAAAAATATATCCTTCTGCGTTTCTTATAAATTTAATATTCTTTACACTGTGATTTGTTTTCTTCAGTGCTTCTTTTGTTTCTTTTAATAAATTAACTAACATGATTACTTACCTGTACTACCAATACCACCTGTTCGAACTGCAGTTGTTGTATCATCAGAGGTTACACAGAAAGGTAAGAAAATACCTTGAACAACACGGTCTCCCGCTGCCACTGCATAATCTTTAAAACCAGGAACCAACTTTAACATCATGTGTCCTTCGTTAGGGCTACATTGGTAATCTGCGTCAATTACCCCTATTGTGTTGGCCAAAGATACCCCTGTTTTAAATCCAACTCCGCTTCGAGGTACAATAGCTAAGAACACATCATTTGGCATAATAGCTCTTATACCTAAAGGAATTGTTATAGGAGAGTCTCCTCTGTTTAATATGAAATCTAATGGAGAATAAAAATCATAGCCCGCAGAACCTATAGACCCTCTTTCTGGAAGATGTAGATTATCATAAGCTTTTATGATGTCTTCTTCTTCCATGTAAGGGAAAAGGTTTTTTGTGTCTTTTATAAATTGTTCCTTAGATACTTTTTCAAATTTAATCATTGTTTGTTTCCCCTTCTAATTGTAAAATTTTTTCATTTATTTCTTTTATATCTTGTAACTGTAAAACCAACTGGTCTATATCTTTTTTTGTAGTGTATTTACAGAAAGATATTCTTATAGTATTTCTAATTTCTTTTTCAGTTAAACCTAATGCTGATAGTACATGAGAAGGATTAAATCCTCCCTCTGTTTCATCGTGCTCTGAATCACACGCGGAAGCTGCGCTCACTCCTATTCCTCTCATAGCTAAGTCCATCGCCAAAGAGTCAGAATTTATTATTTGGCTAAAATTAAGAGAAATTATATTACGATGTTCTGGTACTGCATTTAATTTACATTTG
Source organism: Methanobrevibacter sp. (assembly GCA_017646885.1). Next base: position 51,562 of record JAGCLR010000373.1, read on the forward strand.
CCCCCAAATGCTTCATTTAACTTTACTTGTAAATAATAATATAGGTTTTCATAATATTCCTTATAAGATTCTTGGCTCATTAATTTTACAGCTTCGCACATACCTACTATACCAGCTACATTCATGGTGCCACCACGAAGTCCTAATTCCTGAGCCCCTCCCACAACCAAGCCATTGTTTTTTAACAGGTCTAACCAGTTATCATTGGCCACTAAACAGCCAACTCCTTCTGGTCCATATATTTTGTGACTTGAAAAAGTAAAAAAGCTTGCATGTGGAAATAGTTTTTTAAAGTGTAGATAATCTCCTCCATAACTAACTAGTTGTGTGCAATCTACCAGAGTTGGAATGTTTCGTAAAGAAGCTTGATCTGCAATTTTAGCCACTTCATTAGTGCTTCCTAACTCATTATTAACTGCCATCACACATATCAACATGGTGTCTTTTCTGATGTAATTTTTTAATATATCTGCACAAATTCTGCCATTTGCCCCAGGTCTTATATACTGAACTTCAAAACCTAGTTTTTCTAATTGTTTACAAGGGTTGATAACGGAGTCGTGTTCTGTTGCTCCACAGATAATATGTCTGCGTTGTTCTTTTTTATTTTCTTTACATAGTTCGGCATAAGCCAACCCTTTAATAACCATATTATTACTTTCTGTTGCTCCAGAAGTAAATACTATGTTAAATGGAGATGTTTCAAAAATTTTTGCCACATCTCTTCTTTCTTCTTCAATAATTTCTGAAGCCTTAATACCAAAATTATGTATAGAACGAGAATTTCCTACAAAATCCTCGCTTAAATATGGCTTCATAGCTTTAAATACTCTTTTATCTACAGGAGTATTGCTAGCTGCATCTAAAAATATATCCACTTTGCCCTCCCTAATGAATGCCTAATGTATTTTTTACTACTCTAAGAGCTAGATCATCACATCTGTTATTAATAAAAGAAACAATATTCTTAAAATTAGTTTTATGGTCTACTCTTAAAGTAATAACATTGGTTTTTGTTTTGTGGTCAGATATTCTAAATAATAAAGAGCACTCACCTGATCTAATCTTAAAATACCAAGAATCTGTTGAACCAGATTTTCTCTCTTCTAAAATATATCCTCTTTTTTCCACTATATTTTTTATTGTATTTCTAATTGTATCGATTGTAGTTGACATACCATCTACCTCCTTGTCAATTGTATTATACACGAAATAAATTACTATGTCAATATCTTTCTATTATTTTTTATCTTTAGGAAAAATTATTTTTCCATCTGGACCAAATTCTACGTCTCCTCGACTCTTATCTATAAAAACTTGTTTTCTAATAAACCACTCACTAAGAAATTTTTCTTCTCTCTTTTTTGCTCTTGATTCTGCTCTTTTTAAAAAATCATCTGCCTTAACAGGATAATACTCATTCATAGCTATGTTTAAATTAAAAAACTGGTCATCATCGAGTTTACTGCCATGTAAATGTCCGTGTAAATTATATGCCAAATATGGATTATACAGAGCCTCGTAACTAGGGTAGTGTGATAATAGAATTTTTCCTTTAGATTCAGGTAAATAATAAGGTCCATATATTGCCTCTTTAAAACCAATCTTTTTTGCTTGAGCAATTCCATATTTATCATGATTCCCAAATATTAAAATAAGGTTTCTGCAAACAATTTTATCTAAAAGTTTTTTGATTTCTGCACAAGGACCAAATCCCACATCTCCCACTATATATAAAGTGTCTTGAGACATTACCTTTGCATTTATGTGAGATATAATCATATTATTGTATTGGTCTAAGGTTTTAATGTACCCTAGACCAAATCTATTTAAATTAAACCTTTCTAAGTTTAATATATTATAATGATTTAAATGTAAGTCAGAAGTTAACCAGATCATGTTAATTTTCTTCCCCTTTCTTCTCAAACTGTTCCATATAAATTTTGTTTAGTTCATCTCTCAACCATGTGTGCTTGATTTTAATATTACTTGTTCTACATGCTGTATTAATAGCTTTTGGTTGTCCTACTAGTATACAATATTTTTTTGCTCTTGTTATGGCTGTGTATAACCATTCTCTTGTAAGCATCATGTAAGAAGATGTATCTAAACATACAATTGCATAATCACATTGAGAACCTTGAAATTTGTAAGTAGTGCATGCCCAACCATGAGTTATATTACCCCATTCTTTTTGGTTTAATATAATATCTCCCACATTATCAATTCTAACAATCATGTAATCTGATTCTATTTTAGTAATTTTTCCTAAATATCCATTGAAAATAGGAACTTGAGAACCACCAATAGTTTTAGCATGATAATTATTTTTGACCACCATAATTTTGTCATCCACTTTGTAGGTTACCTCAAACTTAATACCACCATCCATAACTTCTACTACACAATTTCTTTTTTTACCACCATTAACTAATTGTTGAATTTCTGCATTAAACATTCTACAGCTATTCATACCCTTTGCTCTTGTGGTAACTAAGATTTGAATTTTATCAGGACTAACACCTTGTTTTAATAATTCTTTAAACTCTTCTAAAGCATTATTGTGGACGATCAAAGCTTCGGTATCACAAATTATCTTAAAATCTGATAATTCTCCTCTTATTTGAGAACCACTAAAATCAGATTTAACCAAAGGTTTTCCTTGAGTAACCAATACAGACTGTGAAATGATTCCACTTTTAAGAGCCTGTCTTTGAATAATTGTTAAAACATTTGTTTTTACATAACCAGAAGCAAGACAGTCACTTAAAATATTTCCTACACTTATAGGAGGTAGCTGTTTGATATCTCCTAACATGATTAATTTTGATCCTGAACGAATAGCTTCTATAAGCTTTAAAAATAATTCCTCTCCTACCATTGATGTTTCATCTAAAATAATTACATCATTTAGTAAGGGGTTTTCTTTAGTAAAACCATATTCTTCTGTTTCGGGAGAGTATTTTAATAATCTATGTATTGTTTTACCCTCTAAACCTGTGTATTCAGTTAACACACTGGCAGCTCTTCCTGATAAAGCACATTGTGCTATATTTAAATTATAGTGTTGGAAAATCTTAATAAGAGGTTTTACTGTAGAACTTTTACCTGTTCCTGAGCTACCTGTTAAAATATTAAGATTGTTGTTTAAAATATTCCATATTGCTTGTTTCTGTTCAGGAGTATAATTAAATCCCTGCTCTTTCTCTGTTTCAGCTATAAGTTGTTCACAGACTTCTTTATCGTAATAGAATCTAGGAGCAGCTTCTTTTAATCGTTTAAACTCAGCCATGATCTTTCTTTCTATCAAACGATAGACAAACAAACCTATTTCTTTGGTTTTATTAGAATAAAAGAAACTAGGATAAGTAATACCTCTTTCTCCGTTAACTATTCGTTCATATAGTTTTTCAAATTCTTCAACACCAACAGTTTCTTCTTTGACATATTGAGCAGCATTTGCTTTTGTGATAGGATAACACACTTCTAAGATTTCATCAAAAAGATTTTCCAAAACCATACAAGAGTTTCCTTCTACAGATGCTTCTTTTTCTAGTCTATATCTAGTATAAGCCACGCATCTTTCTCTACTGTCTCTTCCAAAACCTCTAGACAATGCAATTTTATCAGCTTTTTCCCAGCCGTATCCTCTAACATATTTTATTAATAGATAAGGATTGTTTTCAATAATATCAATAACTGTATCCGCAGAACCAAATTCTCTAACTAAATTATCTATTGCATATTTAGTTAAACCTAATCCTTTTAAACGAACATAGGCCTTACCATTGTGTATGTTATCTGAGTATCTCATGCAGATACGAGCCGCAGTGGTACGACCTATTCCTTTTATTTTTATTAGTTCTTCAATATTGTTTGTTCTTAATAAAGCAATAGGATTGTCATAATTCTCATATAAAGACTCTATTTGTTTTTCTGTTAAAAAGAAGCTTAAGAATTTTTTCTGATCTTCTTTACTATCCATTTGATAGTCCATAGATATAAACAGTGGTCTATACTGAATTCCCCATGTTGGGTCTATAATCTCTTCTGCTTTTAAAGTATAGACAGCGTCTTGTACTAAATGAGGTAATTCTCCTCTGACAATAATGGATTTGTTTCCATAAGCAGTGTAAGCTTCATTAGGAATTTCTCCTTCTACAAGTTCAACAATATTTAATAAAACAATTGCAAATTGTCCAGAAAAGTGCACTCTATCTTTTGGATAACGATAATTATTTAATTTTACTTTTGCTGTTATTATTGTTCCCATACTTTCTTTTCCTTTCTATTTCTTGTTTCTATTATATCTTATATTTGCTGAAC
>JAGCLR010000374.1 GCA_017646885.1 Methanobrevibacter sp.
TCTGATAGCCAGAATGACTTTGAATTGTAGATACATTCACCATCTACATAAACTATTCGGCTAACAACTTTCATGCCGCTTTCCTCCAAAATTCTATAATTGTGTATATCATCATTGTATAATTCAAATACGTGTTGTAGTAAGTAAAGATTACCAGCAGAATACTTTACCAAATTTGTTTCTTTATTGATAGCATAATGCATCTTTTAAACCTCATTTCCATTTAATTTAAGATAAAATTTCTTGTCCGTATTTACAGTTGCATTTAAGAATGTATAATCAGCATTATCTAATGCAACAAGAAGGTCTGAGTTTTTACCAATATATTCTAATAATGATGATATATTTTCTACATTAAAATAATTAGAAAAATTTGGTGCTTCCCATTGAACTACAATTTCATAAGAACTGCCATTCCAAACAAATATACCATCGTTATATCCTACCTGTTGTCCTATACTACCAGATAGATAATAAATATCACCTACATTTGTGTTACTTGGTAGAGTAGTAAGCGGCTCATCACTTACTACCTTTGAAGTATATCCTGATTTAAGTGAAAAAGTATCACCAACATTATATGTAAATAAACTTCCATCAGAAATCATGACTTTGGAATTAGATGAAGTTAAATTCATAAGAATTCTAGCAGTTTTCTGCATATTATCTTTTCCATTTAAAATATCAACTAATGTTGGAGTTACCCAATTTGAAGGTTTTCCCCATATTTCTCCACGGGTCATATTAGGAACTTGGTCAACGTACCAAATAAAGTCAGCATTAGGTGGTTTTGAAATTATTGCTTGTAAATCATCTGCAGTGATGGTGTGTGTATTATTTGGGTCGCCAATTATTCCAGTAAAAATCCAACCTTCACCTACATTAGTTCTTCTATATACTTGTCCTTGTGCCATTCCGGTTTGGGTTGAACCCATCCAAACAAACCAATCATCAGTAGAGAACGCAAAGATTCCCATTGAATCTGACAAAATACCTTTGTATTTTGAAGGCTTTAAGTATTGTGCATTTTCGCTTATATCAAATACTTGTATATTTTCCTCTTCATTTTCATAAACTTTATAGTTTCCATTAGTGTTTTGAAAATACGCAGGGTAAAAGGTATTGCCACTACCATAGCCAGGTGAATATACGATATAGTATTTTTGTCCTGCTTTAAGGGTAGTTGCTTGAATTACTGCATCGTGGTTTGAACCACTTAAATTATATACTTCTTGGTTTGTAGTCTGAATGTCACCATTGGCAAATGCAACACACAAGCCACAATCGTGAAAAATCTTAATGCGAGGACTTCTACCTGTACTATTTTCATTTGTAAAAATTCCTATATCAGTTACAGATATATCTTGTGATGGTATATACTCAATAGCAACATTTTGATTACCCGCAACAAGTTGCTTGACTAACTTTTCCCAAATGAGTGTATTCCCGAAGTATACCTGAGCAACTGGAATGTTGCCGAAATACATTTCAGGAATTTGTTTATTACCAAATAAGAATTTATCTAACATTCACTAACTCTCTAATATAATATGTAAGATACCATCATTTGTTAGTCCAGCAGTAGTAGTAGCAGTTACGGCAGGAATTAAATTACCTACAGTACTACCATTATGTTGAACTTGTATAAGAGCACTATTAGAATTATTTGGGAATAAATCAAATTGAACATTAGTAGAAGCGTTAGTATCAAATGCCTTAAATGATAGGCCTCTAGAATTATTTAAACCAATGTGAGCAAAATTATTAGCTTGTCCAGCTCTTTTAACTTCTAATGTGTTGTCAAAATCACTCCCACTAATTGTAGTTAAACCAGATACTGTTCCACCAGATAATGGTAAGAAACTACTATTTACATAATCTATTGTAGCAATAACATCTGTCTTTACACCGAGTTTTGTACTTACAGATTTACCATCACCTGATAATGTTGTAGTGTCTATATTAGCTGTTGCTACGAATGTTCCTAATGCTTCCGATTTAGAGTAAGATTGGTCTTGGAAATCGCACCAACCACTTACAGCACCATTACTATCTGTTCGTAATACTAAGTATTTGTCATTCAAAGAAGTTGGTTTGTCTACTTTATTATTCCATCCAGCACTAGCTGCCGTTAATGTATTAACAGTAGTTGTAATACTTATTGGAGCATAATCATTATCAGCACTAGATTTTGTTAGGAATGTTCCACTAACAGTGCTAAATGCTGTGGTATCTAGTTTACTAGAAACTGATGTTACTGCATTATAGGCGGTTTGTGTTAAACCAAGTTCAACTACTTGTGCTTGACTATTATAGCCACCGGATATGCCATTATCAGGCATAATGTCACCTGTCAAAAGACAATTATCAAGTGAGTTATATATGCCATTTATTGCTGTACTGATACCTATTGGCATATTATCAACAGTGTCATAATAGTATATAGCAACATCAGCACTCAATGCAGAAGCAATAGTATTTCCACTTAATGCAGACCAAACTACACCAAGTTGATTATCATTAGCATTACCATCACCTGTTAATGTGGTATCGTGATAAACTTGTGTCATTCCACCACCTGGAAGAGTTAATACCTTCCAACCTGTAGTAGTCATTACATAATCTGTATCTTGTGCAGTTACATTACTACTTGTAACATACTTAGCAAATTCAGTAGATAATTCACCAGCACCACTTGTTTCACTTTTTGTATAATAGTTTGTTAAAGATTGGTGAGCAGTCAACCAAGTTCCTGCGGCACTATATGAAGTCAAAACATTATAAGATGCTTCCCAATTACCACTTGCATTAGAATAAATGGATTTATCCAATTTAGCAGTAACTTCGTTCCAACCAGCACTAGCACCGGTTAAAGTATTAACTGTGCCAGTAACTGATTTAGGTGCATAATCATTATCACCACTTGCTTTTGTATAAAAACCTTGTTCACCTACCCAAGTTTGTGTTGCCATATCACTTATATCAGTTTTAGTAGCATAATCATCAAGACTTTGGTGAGCAGTCAAAAAACTACCACTAACAGTACTAAATGATGTAGTATCTAATTTATTACTTACTTTATCCCAACCAGCACTAGCAGTTTTCAATGTTCCGACATCAGTAGAAATTCCATCAATAGATGCGATAGCATTATGTGCTGTTTGTTCTAGACCTACCAACCATTCACCACTTACATTAGTAGTGTGTGCTGTAATTGAATTTTCACCAACCAATTTTGTATCAGTTACAACTGGTGTACTGTTAATAGCCAAATTCCATTGTGTATGATTATCAATTTTAGAACTTGTTGCAGTAATGTTAGAATCACCAATTAACACTGGTTCGTATTGAGCATATTCGTCTAAGGCCAATACACCAGTAACACTAATTTCGTCATTAGTGATGTCAATGTATTGTCCTGGGGTATATGTTTTTCCGCCTTGACCAGCTAATGGTGTGTTATCAATACTAGAAATAGCATCGTTTTCATCATAACCAAAAGTCAATGTATCTTGTTTAGTAGATAATCCATCATTTAAGTCCATCCAACCAGGACCATAATTAACCATATCTTGAAGAATTAAAAATGGTTTATCATTTGATAATTGAGAAGTTTTTGTTGGAATTTTAGCAACTATATTTCCACTAACAGTTTCTACTAATGTTTTTTTAGCATAATCACTATTAGCATTAGCAGTAGTTAAATATGCAGTCATATCTTCTTTAGTTTGGTATGTACTAGAAGCATTAGCCGAAGTCAAATACGCAGACATATCATTTTTTGTCTGATACAATGTTTGTGCATTAGCAGTAGTCAAATACTCATCCATACCAGCAATAGTTTGATAATTAGCACTGTCGGACAAATCAGATACTTTAGTTGGTATATCCTGATTTAATTTTGTATTAGCTTCATTAGTTAAACCAATTTGATTAGTTGTGTTATTAACACTAACAAAACCAATACCAGTATAAATTTTACCACCGGTGCCACCACCGCCACCACCACAAGCAGCAATAACAGGAGCTAATGTACCAGATAGATTAGAAATTTCTTCTTCTGTTAATTCAACAGGATAATTTGTAACTAATTTATTTAACTTACTCATATCTATCTTCACCCTCTGCTAATGATTTTAGTAGCCACGATTTAATTCCTTCTAAACCAGGTATTTCTATCGTTTCAATAACTTTAATAGCTGATTGGAACATTCCATATTCAATATAAGGAAGAACACCCATATATTGAGCGAAATCTGTACCGTCAAAAGAATCAAGTTGTTTAATGAAATCGTTAATTATTATTCTTCCAATGTACTGGTTCCACTCCAAACCAGATAATTTAGTAGGATATGTTGCATTATAAATTATTTTACTTGCTTCTTCCGAAGTATCTTGTTGTAATTTGTATTTGTTATATGAATTTAACATAATTTAATTTCCTACTTTTTAACATTTCTAATAGCAAAATATGGTCTACCAGCAGCATGTGCTTCTACAATACCTTGTGATGTTGTTGGGTCAGCTGTTGATGTTGGCGGATAACTATTGTATTCCCAACTAAAGCCCATTTTATCAAAGTTCAAGTTAGGGTCATAACCAGTCATATTATCATACAAAGATGCTCTAATACAATTAACATTTGTAATTGTAATACCTGGTTTCAAGTTATTAACTTGTGTGTTATAACCTGGAGCACCAAACAAGGTTATACCATTTGTATCGCCTGCTAGATAAGATAAGTAAATGGTTGCATAATAGAATTTACCTGGTGTCATTATTGGAGTAGTTTTTTCACCAACATTCTTTATTTCATATTCAGCATAACCTTGTTGTAATTCAATTATACCAGTATCACACAATGCTTCAGTTTTACCTACTTGACCACCTTCATTATAATCTGGGTCATATTCGTAAATACCAAGAATTACTTTTTTATTATCTCCTGACCATTGTTTAGTATAGATACCAATTTTAGTCTGATACTTTTCATTATTAACATAAATGTTATGTGTAATAGGACAAGTAAACAAATAACCAATCAACATACCACCGTTACTAGGCGCATATTGTGTTCCGGTTGCTACTTGCAAGTCAGCAAGAGTAATCATAGCAGGTGGGAAGTTGTCAGTAATTTTTGTGTCTAATTCATCTTGTAATGCTTCTACACTTTTAACTACTTCAGCAACATCGCCAGCAGGGTCAATAGAGATTGCTTTTATACCTTGGTCATCAGTAAATGCCAATCCTTCACCAAGTTTAACTTGTATAGCATTACTACCATCAATTTCAAGACCATTACCTAATTTAGCTTCAATAGTATCGTTTACAATACTAATACCTGGACCTGCTTGATAATTACCATCACCACCTTCAATTTGTGAAGGCATACTTACAATTTCGTGAATGTTCAAATTAGATATAGCAAATGTTTCATTTGTCTTAAAGTTTTCTACACTGATTTCAAGTGGAGTATCGTCATTTGTAATTCTAATATCAAATGATAAATCAACGGTTTCTGTGTGAGCATAAGAACCATCTATCATTTGAGTAATAGAAGCTGCATTTGGAATTGATTTAACGAATACATTGTAGTAATTGTTATCTGGATTTGCGATTGTAAAGTTAGTTTGTACATCTACGTGATAGAAACCAGTCTTTAACAATATCTTGTCATTATCCAAAGTTATCTTTGTTGGATTTACATTCAAATCTTCTGTGTAACCATCTACTACAGCACTAGCAGTATAAACATTGGCTGAACTACTATATTTTGCGAAACCTATATCGTTATAATCATCCAAACCAACAACATATTGGTCTTCAGTTTCGTCATAGTAAGCACTAACACCATTTATACCAGAGATACTTGGAATTGTGCGAACACCCAAATCATATTCAACATCACCATTAACAGCCGTTGTTGCTGTAATACCAATACTTCCATTTGTAGAAGTTAATGTAGTATTGTGTAAACCAGATACACTAATTATGTCATTTGTAATGTCAATGTGATTACCAGCAGTTAATTTCTTCTGGTACAATCTTTCTGCTTCAGCTTTAGTCAAGTATTCACTTAGACTCATTGAAGTATCACCAATACACTTCCATACTTCTACTGTCCAAATCCATTCTTTGTATTGGTCAGGAGTTGGAGCAGTAGAATCTAATACAAGATAAATTTTCTGTGTTGATAATTTGCCTTCTTGTGTCAATACTTCTTCATCTGGTTCACCATTAGATTTAACTTCAGTAGCAGTATCACAAACATAGAAACCAAATTTAGCAAGTTCTTTTTCCAAATCTTCTTTTAATTCGTCTAGTTTTTCGTCAACTTCGCCTTGATTATAAACATCACCTGATAATGCGAATAACCCTTCAATAGCACTAAATGTATTTGTGGTTTCGTCTAAATCTAAACCATAACCAGCTTGATATGTTGTATCAGTATCAACAATAGCAGAACCATTATATGCTGTAATTTTATTATATTCGTCAAATTCAAATTTGTGTTCTACTGTAGTTACTGCATTAGCACTAGCTTCTTCAATTTCATCAGTCCAATCTTTACTGTTGATAATATGGTCTGGGTCAATGGTTACATTATCACCAGCAATATAAGGTTTAATATCCCAATCGTCTGTTTGAGCAGACCAAGATTCAAATGCAGTAGTGTCTAATTTGGTATTAACTTTTGCACTTACTACACTAATGTCGCCACTAACTTCATCAATAGCATCTTTCAACCAATCTACTTGGTCTTCTATGAATGAACTAACAGTTTCTAGTTCACCACTCAATGTTTCCAAATCTTCCTGGTCAGCTTTATCTACAACAGTATCCCATACAGCACTATTTGTATCTACTGTATCGTATAAGTCTTCAAATTTAGCTGAATTGTCAATAACATAATCACTTGCTTTTTGCCAGTTACCACTCAAATTATCAAGAGCATTTGCGGAAAGATACTTAGCTGTTAATGAGATTTCGTGATTATCTACTTTAATTGGGTCTATACCAGTATATTCATCTACATCCCAAGCAGTTGTTTGAGCTGACCAAGCAGTGAAATCGGCTTTATCCAATTTCTTTTCTACATCAGCACTAATTTTTTGAACGTCACCACTAACTTCTTCTATGGCTTCGTCTAGCCAATCTACTTGGTCTTCAATAAATGAACTAACGGTTTCAACTTCGTCACGCAAGTCATCTAAATCTTCTTTGTCTGCTTTAGCAGTAACAGTATTCCAAGTATCTGCACTATCATTTACTTTCTGTGTAGTTTCGTTCCAAATACCTGAATTAGCAGTAAATTCATTATAAGTTAAATTCCAGTAATTAGCACTGTCAGCAACAGAATCCCATTTGGCGCTGTTGTCATTTACTGTGTCATAAACATTGTTCCAGTAATTAGAACTAGCTTCTACTTTATCACTAGCAGTTTCCCATTTACTACTTGCATTAACATAAATGGATTTATCTAATTTATTGTCAATTTGTCCACTGAGATAATCTACATCAGCAGTAATACCATCAATTTTACCTGACAAATAATTTGTTTGTCCAGTAAGAGTTGAACTAGCAGTATTTAATTCAACCTTTGTTGCTAAACCAATGATGTCATCTTCTTTCAACCAATCAGCAGAATTAGCTGTTAATGTATTATAACTATTATTCCAATTTGCTGAATGTGAAGTAACTTCTTTAGAGGCATTTTCCCATAATGCACTTCCTGGAACAGCCGTTAGGAATTTTCCACTAACAGTGCTAAATGCTGTGGTATCTAGTTTACTAGAAACTGATGTTACTGCATTATAGGCGGTTTGTGTTAAACCAAGAGTGAAATTGGTTTGTGTTTCACTAGGAATTTTTTTAGCGGACAAACCGTGTTCGCCACTAACAGTAACATCTGTTGGGTTAGCAGTGATAGAAATAGAATAAATTGTATTTTCGCCTTCTGTTGCTGATTGAACGTGAACATTATCGTCACCAGCCGAAACAATAACATTATTTCCAGCAGCTAAAGCACTACCATTTATTTTATTGATTTTATCAAAAGAATTATAACCAAATTCTAACTGGTCTTGTTTTTCATCAATAGCAGAAGACAATGTAGAACTTACAGAAGATAAAGTATTTTTTATCTCGTCATCTTTAGTCTTTACATATCCTGTTGTAGCGATTGTGTTTGTATTAACACCCAGTGGAGTGAATACACCATCACCAGACAATGTGGCACTGGTTGTATTAACACCATCAATAGCAATTATTTTTCCACCACTTACTAGCATTTAAAAACCTCTCTACTACTATTTATGACTTTCTGCGAAGTTTAGATAAAATCTTCGTTCATCTCTTTTAGTTTTTCGTCTAGTTTCTTGTGTTTGAAACCAGGAATACAATCGTCATAAATGTGGTTAATGAAACGATTAAAACCAGTCAAGATAAATCCAGTATCTCTATGATACTTTCCTTCGTGCCACCAATTTATTCGCCATATAGGATTTGCGGAAAATTCCAACTCGCCAAAAATGGCAGTGTCATTCAGACCCACCATATACCAATTATGGTATTCGTCATTTCCCGAGTATCGTTCGCCACCTAGAATACATTTAAATCCTAGTTTCTTCAGTTTCTCCAGGATTTCCTGTTCTATTTCGGGATTGTTCATTTTTGTATTCCTCCCAAAATCGGTCAAATTCTTCTATCTGTTTGGCTAATTCGTCTTTATTGGCAGTCCCATATTTCGCAGATATACTTGTTGCCAAAAACTCCTGCCATTTATCTCTCAATTCGTTTATATCCATAATATATTTATGGAATGCGAAAGCTGCCCAGGAAACACCCCAGGCAGCTCGGTTTATAGGTTGTTAGTATGGTTTATCCAACCAAGGCTTTTCTGTCTTCTCTGGTCAGTAAGCGTTGATTACTGGAACCTCTAAATGCTAAGGTCAAATCTTTCTGTTCTAAAATGAAAGGTCCGTCCACCAAAACGTCAACTGCGTCTAGTATCTCGTTTGTAACATTTTCTAAACATTTCTTACCACCATTTACCAAGTCCTTTTCGTAAACATATCCTGTAAACATCCACAATGTTTTATCAGGACATTCTTCCTTAAATCGTTTGATAAATGGTAATAGTGCAGTTTGGTTTTCCTCTTCAAATGGTTCACCACCAAGAATAGTTAGACCAGATATGTAAGATTTTTTACAAGCTTCAATAATTTCATTCTCCTGAATTGGAGTAAATTCTTCGCCATATTCAAAATCCCAAGTAGCTTCATTGAAACAACCTTTACAATGGTTGCGACAGCCACTTACATACAAACTAACTCTGACACCCTGACCATTAGACGAATCCACATATTTTATATTACCGTATTTCATATTATTTCCTTTTAAAACTATCTAAATAAGTTCTACCATATTTATTTTTGACATAATTTTCATAGATTTTTGTATCTGTGAGAATTTTTACATTATTCTTAATCATACACTGATGTTTTGCTTCATATTTAGCATCTTGTGTTCTATCAAATGGATTTATCATAGTTTCGTTTATATCATAATTTTTAAAGAACTGTAATCCTTTGATTTCAATATATTCATTTTCTACTTTAAAATCTGGTATGTAATAATAAAGTTTATTTTCATACAAATACTCAAATTTAACATTTGGCTGAAATTCAAAATCTATATTATTATCTTTTAACCAAATATAGTAAGCCATTTCAGGTTTTGAATCAAAATTTATATTTTCATACTTATATTTTGTGGCTTGTTTTCGCCTAACTAATGGATTTTGTGATGAATTTTCTACACCAAATTTCTCTTTATAATTTATTTTAAATTTTTCTAATACATTTTTACTTGCAAAACCCATACCACCATTATTTTGTATATAGGTTTCTTTTAATTTATCAACAATAACTGTAGAACACATTGGCGAAACACCACCATATCTTTTTATATTAGTTTGTTGAACATTTTGTTTCAAATTAGATGTTAAAGTAGTAGTTCCACCATATCGTTCAAACATCGTTTGTTGTGCTTGTTCTTTATTATTGTAGTTCTTATCTCCATACAATTTAAGACAAGTTTCTTGTCTTTTTAATTTAGAAATTTCTCTTTGTTCAGCAGTTTTATTTCTATGTGCCAATGAAATTTTAGCATTTATATCTTCCTGGTGAAGTTTTCTGCTTTCTTGAACTTTTGCCGAAATTTCGTTTTGTATTTCTACTGGTCTATTTGCTATTGTATTTGATACAGAACAACTGTGGCACAAATTATTAAAATTCTTATAACAACGAGAACCGCTTATTTACTACAATGCCACAATTTCTACAAGTATAAGTAACAAAATCTTTTCTTTTTAATTTATTTTTAATTACTGTATATTCTTCTATACAGTTAATGTTATTAACATCATATACCATATTCAATCTCCATTTATTTAAAGACCAATTCCCGTTGGTCTAATGTATTTATAAAAAGTTAGGTGGTCTGCGGGAACAGACCACCAATCGCGGATTGAAACACGACTGTCCTTTATCTATTATAAGTGATATACACGGTCATGAATGTCACCCATTCTACCTTGACTCATCGCATTCGCATTCCCAAGGTAGCCACAGATTCTACGTACAACATTCATTCGGTTTATATCTTCATTACCACAGTTAGTGCAGTGCCAGATAAATTTGTTGTCTTCATTACGAATCATCTCAATTTTACCGACACCACCACAGCAGTGACACCAATCAAGTTGTCCGGTTAATTTCACAGTACATAATGTTGTCATAAATGTACTTGATTACTGACAAGATAGCATCAACATTGTTTTCCATATTTGGAGTTTCAATGTAAGAAATAGCACCACCTGGAGAGAGTTTCTGTAATTCTGCTTCAATGTCAATCTTCTTGAAAGCATCAATTTGTTCAAAGACTGGAACGTGGTAAGAATTAGTGATATAGTTTCTGTCTGTGATACCAGGAATAGTACCGAATCTACGCTGGAGACACTTAGCGAACTTTTCTGTTGTGTTTTCAATAGGTGTTCCATAAACAGAATAGTCAATCTTTTCTACAGTCTTCCAATCGCGGCACTTGTCATTCAACTTCTG
The DNA here is from genome assembly GCA_017646885.1 of Methanobrevibacter sp. Next base: position 11,124 of record JAGCLR010000374.1, read on the forward strand.
CATAATCTTCTTGCCGAGTTCCATACCTTCATCGTCGGTAATGGACTTGTCAATCAAAACCTTAACGGTTTCATAAAGACCAGCATAACCCAATGAAATAGTTGAATAGCCATTGTAAAGAAGTTTATCAATGGTTTCACCCTTCTTCAAACGAGCGAAAGCACCATTCTGCCAAAGGATAGGGGCTACGTCGGACTTAACACCACGCAAGTGTTCGTGACGAAGTCTCAATGCTCTATGGCACAATTCCAAACGCTGTTCCAAAATCCACCAGAACTTTTCCAAATCACCCTTAGCTGATAAAGCAACATCTGGCAAGTTAATGGTTACAACACCCTGGTTAAATCTACCATAATACTTTGGTTTCTTTGTCTTTGGGTCACGATATGGAGTCAAGAATGAACGGCAACCCATACAAGGATAGCAATCGCCTTCTTCACCCTTCTTACTGACCTTAAGTTTCTTCATAACCTTTTCGGAAATGTAGTCAGGAACCATTCTCTTTGTTGTACATTCAGCTGCGAGTTTAGTCAAGTAATAATACTTGTCTCCTTCGTGAATGTTATCTTCTTCAAGTACATACAAGAGTTTTGGGAATGGGTTAGCATAGTACTGACCATTTTCGTTCTTAACACCTTTGATTCTCTGCTTGAGGATTTCTTCAATTACCAAAGCAAGATTTTCTTTTTCTTCTTCATTTTCTGCTTCATTCAAATACAAGCAAACAGAAACGAAAGGAGTTTGACCGTTAGTGGTCTGTAATGTGAGGATTTGATACTGGAGAGTTTGAACACCATCACGAATGTCCTTCTTAACCAAGTCTTCAATTTGGGCTTCATTCAATGTTGGGTATTCTTTCTTGAAGTATTCTCTTGCTACATTGATGAACTTAGACAAATGAGATGCTGTGATAGTTTGTCCACCATACTGAGAACTTGCAACCTGTGCTACAATTTGAGAAGCGATGTTGCAAGCATTTCTAAATGTGTGTGGTTTGTCAATTTGGGTACCGGAAATGATAGTACCATTTTGAAGCATATCATCCAAGTTAATCAAGCAGCAGTTGTGGATTGGCATAGCGAAGTAGTCCATATCGTGAAAATGGATAATACCTTCTTTGTGAGCATCATAAATGTCGCTTGGAATTAAATAACGCTGGGATATATCCTTAGAAACTTCGCCAGCCATATAATCACGCATTGTGCTTACAATGTTAGGGTTCTTATTAGCATTTTCCTGTTGGATGTCTTCGTTTTCACCATTCAACAATGACAATACTCGGTCATCAATAGTGTTCTTTCTTTCTTCAAGTGCCTTTTGATAACGGAATGTGATATATTCAGTAGCAACTTCATATTTACCAGCTTTCATAATTGCGGTTTCAACCATCTTTTGGATGTCCTTATATCCAATAGCAACTGGTGAAACCTTACAAGTATCTTCAATGGACTTGGCTATATCTTTGATTTCCTGAACAGTTAGTCTTTCGTCAATTCTAACTTTTTCATTCGCTCTTGATATAGCCTCTACGATGTTCTGTCGGTTGAAAGTAACTTCCGAACCATTACGCTTTCTTATTTTCATATAACCTCTTTTTATAACCTACTTAATAAACTCAAATCAAATTTATGTTTTTCTCTAAATGGGTTTTATATTTATAATTTTACCAAATATAGAAAAAGGACCCACTTGCGAGGGTCCTTTCAATTTTTTATTAGTTTGTTTGAACTTATTATTCGTCTTCGCCGAAGAAGCGTGCAGCACGGTCCATAAAATCGTCTGCGTATGTTGGCTTCTTTGGTGGTTCAGCAGGAGTTTCTGTTGGAGCTGCAGCTGGAGCTGGTTCCTGTGTCTGGGTAGCTGTAGTATCTACATTACCCTTAATCTCCGTGTCTGGCGCAGTACGTGTGCGAATACCATCATTAACGGTTGGGTTTGCCTTTGGGCGAACCAATGGTCTCTGGGCACGTCCTGGAACGGTACGGGCAGGTCTATCGTTACCACCATCTACTGTGGCATCAACAGGGCGACGGGTTGGTCTGCGTGGAGCATCGTCATCGTCATCGGCTCTACGAACTTCAAAGCCATTGTCACGGGCTACTTGTTTTGCCTGGTCAAGCTTTGACATCTTACGAATAGTAAATCCATTTTCTTCTGCTGTACGAATAGCAGCACCCAACTTTTCGTCATCGTTCATTTCTCTACGAGGAGCTGGACGAGCAGTGCGGCGTGGTTCATAATCGTAATCTTCTTCTTCACGATAAGAACGGGTTGGACGCTGAGCTGGACGACGTGGTTCGTCATCATAGTCATCTTCAACCGGACGAGAAGGACGAACCTGACGAGTTTGACGCTGTGGTTCATTGTCATAATCATCTTCAACCTTACGGGAAGGACGAGCTGTTCTTCTTGGCTCATAATCTTCTTCGTCATATTCACGCTGGCGGAGTGGCTTAAAGCGACGTGGTTGTTCGTCTTCTTCTACAGCATCACGGAATCGTGGTGCCTGACGAGTTGGACGATAATCTTCGTTGCCTTCTTTTTCCACTTCTCTACGGGTACGGAAACGGTTCAAGTCTCTTTCATCTCTATCTCTAGGTGGAAGTACTGTAAAACCATTTCTTTCAACTGTTCTACGAGCAGTTCTTAATGTATCTCTATCTATCATATTATTTCACCTCACAAATTTGTTTTTGGTATGTTAAATTTAGAATAATAGTTTATGTATAATAAACATTTTTAAAAATTTTGAACTTAGTTATTGTGTCTGTCTAATTAGATTATGTATAATTAATCGTTAGACCAAGTTCCTCTAGGACCGCGCCAACCTGGGTCCTGCATGTGTCTGTGTTCTTCACTATTAAGATATGCTTGGCGACGTTTTTCTTCTGCGTCAGCATTCTGTTTTCTTACAGAAGCTTTTACTGTTTCAATAAATTCATTCTTATAGTCATTAGGAACTTTAGCAACCATAATAGAACGTGTAGAACGAACAGCATCTTCAGGACTCATTTTGTCAAGTCTAGCCATAAATGATTTCAAATCTCTAGTACCCCAAGCTGCCATACCACCCTGTGGCATAGATTGAGCTGCATAGAAAGCAGCAATATAAGTAGCGGCACTATAAAGTAATTGTTCGTTATCTACTGTAGCATTTCCGTTTTCGTCAATTACTCCAGCTCTTTTAAGAATAACATCACTTAGATTTATGAAAGAAACTGTACCTCTATCGTCCTGAATGAAAGCTTCATTCTTTCTATTTTCTGTAATAGAGAAAGCATTACTTTCACGAGGTTTTATTGCTTGTGGGTAATTTGTTCTAGCATAGTTTACTACACTTTCGGCAACATTAAACCAAGAAGGTTCGCCATTGTCATATTCCTGCTTAATGAAGTCTTTAATATAAGTTCCTAATTCTTTAATCTTGTCAGTTTCAATTCGTTTGTCAAGATACTTAAAGACATATTCTTTCCATTGAGTATAAGATTCACCGTCAGACATTCCATCGTCAGTACTTTCATTCATATCTTCGTCAAAACTATCCTGTGGATAATCGGCAAAAGCTTGTAATTGTTCAGGAGTGTATTCTTCATCTTCTTCTTCAACATTTGTCTTATCAAAGAAATCATCAAATTTTTCACAGATTGTATTAGCAGTATCTTCAATGGAAGTATTATCATTAAAACCTTGTTCTATTTCGTCCTGGAAATAAAGGTCAATGTTTTTATATTTGGAACTTTTTGCCAAACAAGTATGATAAACTTCTTCCTGATACTGCATTAAAGAATAACCAGATTCTTTAAGGTATTGTTTGAATGTTGTGTTTTCGTTTATCATTAGTCTAATCTCCCATCTACATAAGCTTTACCTATGTTAATGCCGATAGATTCAGCAAAATCAAGGGCAGCTTGTTTAATTGTGTATTGAACATCCAAATCCTGTGAGAGTACAGCACCCATTTCTTTTTCTTTGAACTTTCTAATGTATTCTTGACAATACTTATCCCAGTATTTGTCACGATAGATGTCAAGGTATCTGTCTGTTACTTCACCGAGTTTCTTATTACGCTTGTCATACTTTATCCAAGCGAAACCACAACCGCCACCGAAGAATTTGTATCTCTTGCGACCAGGAATTAAATTACCTTCCAAATCGGCATCACCAACAACAGACTGGTTATCAAAAGCAGATTCCATTTTCTTATCAAGCTTTGGTTTTAAGACTGTTTCAATGTGTTCACAAATTTTGTCATCCAAAGATTTGCCAGAAGATTTAGCAGGTCTTTCACTAGAACCCTTCTTAATAAGTTCACTAGCTTCACCCTTTGTCAAGCCCTGATTACGGAAGTCTTTCTTGTAGATACAGAACAATGCCCACAACTGGCGGCTAGATGCTGGTTCGTCTGCGTCTTCTTTGAGAACACGATAACCATTATTTTCCAAAATTTCTTTAGCTTCTTTCAATAACATACAAACTCCAAATTAGAGGGTCTTGAACCATTCGGCAAAGGCTTTCTTGATTTCTCTTGAACCTTTGCGGTCAATCTTCTTGTTAAATTCTTCGGTAGCACGAACAATTTGTTCAGCTTTCTGTGGAGAAGTAACCTGAATACCATTTACCATTTGGTCAGCATTGTTTTCGGCTTCTCTCTCAACATACAAGCCCAAAGATTCGTTCAATACCCATTCGGTAGTTCTTTGTACAGATTCGTACATAGCATCGCAATATGCGACCTGAGCAGAAGGCATATAAACTGCGTCAATAGTAACCATGTGATAGTCATCGGCTACAATGTTACCTTCAAGAAGGTTACCGGTACCACGGGAAGAAACACCCATCTTACAACCACCTTCAAGCAATGCCTGGAGTTCTTTACCATTACGGGTATCAAGAACAAGAGCCTTACCCAAAGCCAAATTCTTATCCATAGCAAGTTCTGTAATACGAATTGCAGATGCTTTAGATTTGATTTCAGCATAATCAGGGTGGTCTAATTCACCAAGAGCTTCGTGGGATTCAATCAACTGGTTGAAAAGTTTTACTTCTCTCTCAATGATTTTTTGTGGATAAATTCTACCATTACGGTTTCTATCTTCTGCTTGTAAGAATGGACCTGAAATATACATGTGCTGTTTCTTCATTGTACCAACACTTTCTTCAAGTACATTACAGTCTACGGGAGCAGAACATTGTTCGTTAAATAATTTCTTAAAATCTGCCATATTAAACCTCGTTTTATTTTATATACTATTTATAACTTTTGTGTTCTTTTTCCCAGCGTTCACGGAACTCAGCAGCGTGTTTCTCAATCCAATCTTTTACGGCTTCTTCACCCAAATCTCGGTTTGCTTTTTCACTTTCTAACCATTTGTGAATTTCAATCTCTTTTATTTGGTCAGCCATATATTGTTTTAACTTTTCGTATTCTTCGTCTGACATAAAATCCTCCTGTTGCCCATATTTTATTTATTTGTCAGACCTAACTCCTCTTCTGTAACTACTTTAAAATGGTAATCGTTCTTCCTGCACCATTCCTTAGCCATATCCCACTTTTCTTTGTTTTTCTTAAGGACATTACAATACTCTTGCCATCTTTCTATTCGTTTTTGGTTCAATTTGCCCTTATTTGTTGGTTGAAGTTTTGGGAACATAATTTGCCCACATTCGTTTAATTGTGGAACTTGGGATTTTGGCTTAACTTCAATTAGCCATTTCTCAATCTTCCCCTGCTTGTTCTTACAAGTGAACATAAAGTCTGTAATGTATTTGTGGGTCTTTCCATCAATTTGGGAATAATAAGGAATTTCTACAATTTCCGACCCCCATTCCAAAATGTTATTATTAAGGTCTAACCAATTAGCCATAATCTTTTCATAACTGGAACGGAATGTAACAGGGTGTCCTTCTACTTTGCCATTGTAATTTAGACATTTCTCAGGATGTTTTGGCATAAAGTCACCCTTCAAATAGTTATTACTAAACATTGACATTAGAATTTACCTTCTTCAATCTCTTTAATTGTTTTTGTAATTTCGCCACAGGCCTTATACATCCATTTATCTTGACAATACTGGAAGAATATGTTGTATGTTTGCTGTGGAATTTCTTTACAATTCAAACAAATTTCAAGAACTTTATTTGGAACCTTTGCGAGCTTAAAATAACTCAAAAGAAGGACAAAAACCTTCATATAATCATCGTCAAACAGATTTTCATAAATTGCGAGGTCAACTGTGGCTTCGTCCTTGAAAACCAATATGACAGATTCATAAAGTTCTTTTGTATGTAATTTTATCTCATTTTTTGTCATAATCTATTTATAGAGAAAAGGACCGATTTTACTCGGTCCTTTTGTTAATTTGTTATTGAATTTTGTGTTACATAGCTTCGCTAGTAATAACACCAGTATTTCTATCAACAGTAATCTTAACATCAATAAATTCAATAGCTTCAGCAGGAACGATACGAATAGCAACATTCATAATGTGTGGGTCTTCGTTATCTTGTGTAACACTCAAAGAGTATTGTTCCACACCTTCTGCGGCTTGAACTCGGTTCAAGAAAGCATCAATAGAGTTTCTAGCTGCACTTCTTGTGTTAGCAGTATTCTGCTGGAACAAGTAAGGGAGCATCATATTTTCAAGAACCTTTTCAATGTAGTTCAAACATCTACGAACATTGATTCTGTTCAAAGCACTTTCTTTCTTCAAAGCAGTCTTTTGTCCGTACAAGCATTCACCAAAGCCACCACAATCTCTAGAAGTATTGACGTTGATGTTATACAACTGACCAATTTCGTCATCAGTCAAACGAGTTAATTGTCCGTTTGTATAAGTGATGTTACCACGCTGGACACCTGCAGGAGCGAACCAAGGATAACTTGTCATATCACAGTAAGCCATGCGGCAAGCACCAGCAATAGACTTAGGCAAGTAAATCCAAGAAGCAAGTGTACCATTGTAATACTTGTCATAGCCAGCATATTCAGCTACATAAGTACCATTGTTGAAGGAGAACATTTTGGCTTCACCAAGCATTCTCTTAACAGATTTAGCTTCTCTTGAAGTTACCTGAACTACACCAATGTCAATAGTTCTGCTAGCAGCAATTTCAGCAATCTTTCTCTGGAGAGCAGAGTATCTCTGTTTACCATTGAATGTGTCAATAGCATCTACGTTGAACAAGATGTCAAAATCGGCCTTCTGTCTATCAGCATAAAGTTTCAAACCAGCAATCTTTTCTGTTACATTGTTCTTCTTTGAGTTAGAACCACCAGTCAATCCATAGATAGCGAAGGTTTGATGTGGCATAGCATAGGTGCCAGCACCGGTTCTTGCTTCGTTTACAGAATTACGAGAAACATAAATGTAATCAGAGTGACCGTTAATGACGTTAGGAGCATACAAAGAATTACCTTCAGCATCCTTAGCAGTTGGGTCATTAGATACAAACCAAGATTCAGCTGGGTCCTTCAAGAGAGCATCCATACCAGTGCCCCAAGCGGCTTCAGCAGTCTGTGATTTGGTCTTTACATAGACGTTGATACGATAGACCTTTGTCCAAGTCAAAGTATCCTGGTCTGTTTCAACGTCATCTACTTTATCTTCATCGTCATACTTATACTTCCACATAAATGCATTCTGGTGATTCAATGCTGGGATTTCAGCACATTCAGGAGTGATAATGGAAACACCGATGTCATTACCATATTCACCAGGACCAATAGATGTGATAATCAACTGGTTTGCCTTATTGGAAACATACTGTTCTACGTCACCATTACCTGGTTCGTCATCAGATTCAATGGAAACAGTATAACCATCTTTATATCTTTCATTTGTACCATTCAAGATTTCGGATGTAGCGAATGCAGCCATTTTGTTGACTGGAACATCTCCTGGTTTCTGTGTACCTTCTTGCCAAGGAATTACTACTGGATCTGGGTTATCGGAAGTATATACTGACAATGTTGTAGGAGCCTTTGCGTTCTTTTCAGCAATAGTCCAGAACAACTTCCAATCGTAAGCATTTTTAGGTGCTGCACCAACTTTAGCAGCAAATTTTTCCCAATCCTTAGTGAAAATTACCTTTTCAATAGGTTTATTCAAAATGTATTCACTATCACCTTCGTATTCAAGGTCTACACCTTCCCATACATCATAGTATGTAAGCAAACTATATGTTCCTTCTGCCATAAGTTCGGAAATGTCAGCGCCATAAGAATCAGCGATAGCAGCAAGTTTTTCTTTACCTTCTTCAGTCTTATTTAATTCTGTTAATGGTTGTACTGTTACTTCAAATGTTACAGGGTTAAGGTCTTTATCTTTACCAGTAACACCAATACCAGCAAGAGCTTCTTGAAGTGTATTCATACCATATTCACGGTATTGAATACCAACTGTTTGACCCATTGTGGCAGAGAATGCAGTAGTATCAACATAGTAAGTCTTATTAACGCAGTCATCCCAATCACGGAATTGGATTTTACTTGCGTCAATAGGGTCTTTACACAATGTTACAACATCTTCACCTGTATTCCAAGTAGCCGCACCCTTATAGAAGTTTTCGTCCTTGAACAATTCGCTATACTTATAAGCACTTGTAGCTTCTAATGTATCTTCAATAGTCTTTACAGCAGCAGAAGTCAAATAAGCAGTCAATGTTGTACCAACACTATTTAATGTATCAGTTGCAGGAACACTAAATGTTACTTTATAACCAACGGCAGATTCTGCAGGGGCACCAGTAACTTCTTCATTAGCACTAATGTATAACAATGGATTTGTCTTGTTAATTTGGATAGTATCAGGATAAATACAACCTGTTGACCACGCAGAAGTTGTAAAAATCAAATCATCATACATTTTACCGACTTCACCACGGCTATTAACCTTAGTAGCAAATTCAATGTATTTACCTGAAGCGGTTTGAATGTTCTCAAGTTCAATATCAGTATCTTTGTCACCAACATTCTTGAATACAGCAATAGCAGGAGCATTATCGTTAATCAAATCTACTACAGTACCAAAACCAGCTTTTTGGTAGATACCGAAACCACTTAATGCATCATCAACAATCCATTCTCCTTCACCAGCAATAGCAGTAACCTGTGTTACTGTATCAAGATTTTGGAGCATCTTCAAATTAGAGTTATCTTCATTGTCAATGAACTTAAATTGTGAAGTATCGGTTGAACGATATGTGTCCTTCAAGTCAGCATCGGTATATGGGTATTGAATCTGAGCATAGCCTTCATCACCCATCGTGGTTCTAACAGTCAACAACTGGTTAGAAATTGCCAAATAGTTTTCGGCAGCGAAGTGACCGTAATCGTCAAGATTTTCGGGCTGACCATAAATGTCGGTGAAATTGTCATAAGATGTTGTCAAAACTCTCTGGTTTACAGGACCCTTATTGGACTTCATTACGATAGCACCAATGCCCAAACCTGGTAAAGAGTTAGAACGAATGGTATTGTCTATTTCTGTAAAACGAATACCTGGCACGGAATACTTTGCCATAAAATTACCTCTTTGTTATAAACTTAATAATAAAATCACTCACTCACAAATTAAATTATAATCTCTATATTTATAAGAAAAGGTCGCTAAAAAGCGACCATTTTATAACTTTCTAACACCCCATTCAATCTTTGTAGTTGGTTCATAAAATAGTGGTGATAACATTTTTCTTAATTGTAATCGTTTACCAAAATTTATAGAAAATTCGTTCATTTTATCCATAGAATTTGACACACCAGAGTATTGTAATCTTATATCCCTAATGTAACCTATTCTGTAACCAAGTATTGCTAATTCGTCACCTAAAAATCTATCTTCTTCACCCCAGTTACCATCAAAATTTGAGTTGAAAATTCTACCCTGATTTAATTCTCTTATTTCAGGAAGAACTTTCTTTGATAACCAAATACCAGCCGTATAAACTCCATTTCTAGGTTCGGCATAGGTTTCCCAAGGAATATAATCGTGTTCTTTTTCAGGTTCTATAACATATCTTGTTGGTTTAATTCCTTCCCATTTTGTATGTAATAATCGTGGGTCATTTTCTTTAAGATAAAAGATTATACAATCGTACTCATCTTTTAATTCATTTATTTTGTTTTCAGGATTTTCTGTTGGAACTTTATCCTGGTCTAAAAATAGTATATCGTCATCTATTCCTTCAGCACCTATATCCCTAGCATATCCTGCCATAAAAACATCGTCTGGTAAATTAAGATTAGTTTGTTTACAATCACCTGTAAAGTCATTTGGAATTTGACATCTATCAAAGACAAACAAAGGATTTTTGAAAATCCTTTGAAAGTCTTTAATATGATTTGTTTTACTTTTTATTGGAATTATTGTTTTCATTACCAATTTTGCTCATAATCAGAATTAAGTATATAGACGAAAGCATCACCACCTTCATTCCAGTCACAATAAAATTCAATCGTTCCATTCATAAATGTTTCTATACTTGGGCTGGCTGTTTCTATAATTCTATCTACACCATCTGACCAAGTTCCACTTATTGTAACAGTATTTAAAGCACCATTTAGAGTATTGAATACATTAGCACAGTCCATCATATCACTTTGTGTTCTATAAAAATTCTTGAAGGCTTGCTGGCTAGCATAACCAGAACATTCAGGAGTTTTATAACTTCTAGTACCATCAGCTTTATAGTGATTATATGTCGCACTAAAACTTTCTTCTTTTATATGTGTAAATTTATCCCACAAATCTTTATATTTACACCATACAGAAGAACCAAGTAATGGAACATCTACACAAATACCGTGACCATCAGATTCTTTTGAACTAAATGGAACTAATACATTTGGTGAAGGATTTGCCATAAATTGTCTAGTTATACGGAAACTATCTATATGGAAATCGCACATAGTTGGTACAACCCAATCTAATGCATCGCTACGATTTGTATACTTATATTCACCAGTATTATCATATTTAGCTGTTTCCAAATAATATAATGGTGTTTTAGGTACATTATAGAAATAAAGATTTTTTATATTACTACTATAAAATCTAAGTCCAATGTAATCAGCGAAAATGTTACAATAAGATAAATTAACTACTGAGAATCTATATTTTTGGAATCTCTTTAATTTTTCAATTTTTAATGATAAACCACAACCAATGCCTTTATCTGCTCTATGTTCAGAATTATAAGTGAATAATTGTCCTTTTCTAATAACATAATCAGTTATATTATTATCAAGATAATTTGAAATTTCAATGTTTCTAGCATTTTGACCATCGTAATCATTTGGGAAAGCAACATAACCACCTATAGTTCCATTAGACATTCTAGTAGAACAACTGTTCCAGTTACCTTCAGCAGTTGTAACATTATTGTTATACCAATAAGGGTCAAAGTCTACTTTATATCGTTTTTCGTGAGGTCCAAATTCAAAATAAGCCATACCATAGTTTGTATTGTTATTATTTAACATTGTTAATGTAGCAGACAAAGAATGTTTTTGTGCTTCAGCTGCAGAGAATACTGCGAAGTCGCCACTAACACTAAATGTATTTGCTCCACCAGATACTGTTAATGTTTTAGTTGTAATTTTTGTAGAAGCAGATAATGTATTGCAGTTCAAATTTTTAGCAGACAAATATGTAGCAGAGAATTTACTACCTGTTAGATTAGTTGAAGAAATATCAGTAGCAGATATATTTGTTGCTGATAAACTTGTTATAGTTGAATTAACTGCCGTTAAATTCGTACCAGACAAATTAGTTGAAGATATATTATTAGATGTTAAATTTGTGAATGAACCTGAAGTAGCACTAAACTGATTAGCACTAAAATTCTTTGCAGATATATCATTGAACTGTGCTGAATTAGCAGAGAATTTATTAGCACTAATGTTAGTTCCCGAGAAGTTTCTTGATGAAATGTTGCCTGCAGATAAATTATTAACAAATGCGCTGTCGGAAGTTAAATTTGTTGCAGTCATATTTGTTATTTTAGCATCAGTTGAAACGAATAATGTAGCTGTTTCATTTGTTGTGCTAAGGTTATTAATTTGAGCATTAGTAGCACTTAAATTATTAGCAGACAAATTTTGGAATTTGAAACTAGCATCAATAATACCACCACACAAATAAATGTTATTATCTACAATAGCAATACCGTTACTTCCACGCAAACTAAATGCCATACTAGCATTTATCTGTGTAGTTCCGTCAGGCATATCAGTAAATGTAATGTTATCCCCTGGTTCGTATTTAGCAGCTCTACTTGATAATTCTTCAATACAATCAGCAAGATAAACGTCGCGGTTAATCAAAGGCTGTATGGTATTTACAGTCTGCCAGTAACCATCAGCTACTGTATTTCTATCCCAGGGAGTAGCATATAATCTTGCAGTTGTACCATTATCGTACACGTGCATATATGAATCTAAATGTTCTTTTATTTTTCCCATATAACCTCTTAATAATTATTTCCATTTAAGAAATAGATAAAATGCCCTTCATCAGTATTAGATACTTTAAACATTATATTTTTATTTAAAACACCCCAAACTTTATTATATTTAGCATAATCATCTAACCAGGTACTATCAGGATGTGTAGCACACTCCCAATCACTATATAAACTTGACCCATACATCGCATATACACCACCATTAGCAGGCACATTTGTAAAGAAACTGTTCACATTAGATAAATCGGGATATTCACGTGTACCACTTCGTCTTTCAGGCCATACTACTGGTTCAATATAATAATTATTAAATGAATGTATAGATTTTGGAGCATTATAGAAGTAAAAATTTGATTTTACAGTATCAAAAAATCTAACTATAAAACGATTTTTTTGGTGATTATCAAATACAACCAAATTTATATGATATGTTAATGTTGGTTTACACAATGAAACATTTATTGGTAAAATAACATTAGTAGTTCTACTTAGATTACCAAGTCTAAAAATAATTGTATTTAAATTATCATTTTTAATTAGATTATTTAAATTAGTTGAGTTATATTCTGTTACAGCACCGTTAGGTATATCTTTATTATAATAAATGATTACATTTGAATTATCTGGTTCATAACCAATAATTCCTATTGTATTTTTCATTTGAGCATTTCTAATGTTAGTTAATATACCAGACAAAGAATGTTTTTGTGGTTCTGCTGCAGAAAATACTTTAAAGTCTCCACTAACATTAAATGCATTATAGTTTGTGCTTGTAACAGATAACATATTAGCAACAGTACTTCCTGACGCATTAAGATAATTAGCACTCATATAATTTGCTGTGTTATTATAACTCATTCCATAAACAGCTCGGTTTACAGTAATTACATTTGCAACTTTATCTATATTGATAGCACTCAAATTTTTAGCACTTAACGCACTAAAATATGCTGTAGAATAATTAAGATTTGTACTCTTAATTGCTGTTGATAAGGTATTTGTAGATGTTACAGCACTGATATTTACATTTGCTTGTATTTTAAAATCATTTAATGCGGTCAAATGATTTGCTGTTCCGTTTACACACAAACTCTTATTATCAGTACCAGCTCCGCTAAAAATAGCAGTCATAGCAGAGAAATCATTTGATACTTTATAATCACCTGGTGTAATTAAACTTAGAGCATCTAAATCAGTAGCACTAAAATTTGTGCTATAAATTACTGCATTGGAAAAATCTTTATTTAATCTTGTTGCTTGTCCAGATGTTGAAGTTAAATTAGTATTGTTGTGATTAATAGCAGTCAAATCTATAAATGTAGCAGTATTATTTAATGCAGTTAAATTCGTACAAGATAATGCATTTGTAAAATTCCAATTTTGGCATCTATTATCAGTACTTAAATCAAATGTATCGTTGATTAGTTTTATTTCGGCAGTTTCATTATCAATAAAGTCTATGGAAATAGTACCCTGGTCGCAATTAAATTCATGCTTGAAATCTTCAGCATTATAATACTGGTTAATATATTTAAGTCCACGGGCATCTGTTGTAATTGTTGTATGATTACCTGGAACAAATGTTTTTATTTTTGGATTTAAGTTATCCAATAAATCTGCCAAATACAAATCTCTTGAACTCAAAGGAATAAGAGTATTCTTTGTCATCCAATCGCCATCAGTTACAGTAAATTTAGTCCAAGTTTTAGGGACCATATTAAATGTAGCTGTGGTTATCTGTTCAGGAGTAAATGTAGTCCAGGCACTTGGCAAAAAATACGGAATGTGCTTTACATCGTTATTATCATAGAAACCACTATGTTCAGTCTCATACAAATGTGCCTTAAATTTTGCCATTTACTATACCTCAACTATATTTATAAAGAAAAACCAGTACCCAAAAGGATACTGGTCTTTTCCGCACGAACCGAGTAGAGTTTACCCGAGAATCTGTAATAGTGCTTGTCGGCATTGTCCTGGGCTTTCAAATTTTAACCCGACACCACCTGCCAACACGAAAGCTTCAATGTTCTTTCCAAAATCGTCAATGAGCAAACTAGAACTATTCGCAAATTTGGCTTTTGCCTTTCCGGTCTTGACAATGTAAATGTTTTTGTTTGGAACTTTGGTATTAGCCATAAGCCATTCAATTTTACCATTCACACCATCGTTATAATTTACCTGTGACAAAATACAAAGGTCAATACCTTCTTCATCACAGAATTTTTCAAGCCACTTATAGAAGCGTTCACCTTCTTTAGTCCACTTCATATTAGCCCAAAAGTCAATTCCAGCGGCATGTACTTTTTCCCAATCTACTTTGTAATGTTCAATGGCATCAATCTCTGCGCAAGCACCGCAGAAATCGCAAATGACACCGTCCATATCCAAGTATATTGTATCTATTTTGTTTGTTCGCATATAGTATTTATAATATACCGACTTCTTCCAAAGTCTTTATATTTAACCATTCATTTCTATTATTATTCAAATCGTTAAATGTAAGTTCACCCAAATTAAAATACTGTTTTTCATTTATAGTAGATTTTACATTAGTATCAATTACACCAACATCTGCTTCGTCTTCAGGTAAAACATAACATTCATAATCACTTGTATAACGAAATTTCACAAATCCTTTCCAACAGTCACCATTCCAAATGCCAGTACCGTCATATTCTTCATAGTCATATCCATTTTCAAATTGAGCAGGATTTATATCGTGGCAAATAATGACTCCGCCTTGATTTAAATGTTTTAAAGAATTTTGAATGTCTTTATAAACTTGGTGCCCTTCGTGTAAACCATCTACGAAAACTATATCAAATTTTTTATTACAAATTCTAAAAAATTCGTCAGATGTCAAAACGAAATCTGCATAAGCAATTATATCCGGGTCAATACATATCTTTTCAGGAGCTTGAATTTTGTTAAAATTATCAGCTCTATTTCTAGTACCGATTTCAAGATATGATTTTAAATTGTATTTTTTAATGTAATGATTTATAATTTCACTATGATGCATACTATCTCAAATATAGAAAAAGTCCCCATTTATATAGGGGACCTTTCAAAAATTTAATTTGTATTGAACTTACTTATTAGGGCAAGCGTTGTGAACCTTGTTGTCAATGAACAAACCAATTTGAGAAAGCAAATCAGACAAGGTCTTATTGTACTTTTCAGCAACACCGGTTCTAATTTCTTGACAATACTTAATGTAGTCATCTTCGGATTTGAAGTCTGTTGGCTGAACAAGCTGCTTTGTAGCATATTCAAAGATACCGTCACCAACTTCGTCACCGAGCTTACGCAAACCAAGCTTCAAAGAAGTTCCATTTACATAAGATGAAACAATGCCACTCTTACCTTGTGGAGCAGCTTGTTGTGGCTGTTGCTGTGGCTTTGGAGCATCAGCATCCAAACCATCCATTGTAACACCTTCTTCGTTCAATTTGTTGTGGTAATAATTTTTGAAATCCATATTATCTCCTAAATTTTATTTTATTTATATTAAAAGTTTTCGTCATCTTCGTGTGCCAAGGTTCTACAAATATCTTCCAAATCTTCACTCTGTGAAAATTTTGAACCGTGGGTGCCTACAATGTATTTCCACAACTTACGATATTTGTCATCTTCTTCCAAATTCTTATAATAGTCGGTATTTCTCAAAGCTTTCAAAGCTCTGTCATTCTTGATTTCAGTCATTAAATCGTTTTCTTCGGCTTCTCTAAGGAAATTTCTAAAGTCTGTCTTCAATTCGGTTTCTTCAAACAAACTATCCATAGCCTTATTGAACTTGCTTTCGTCATAGTTCAATGTCAAATCAAGAATTTCACCATATTTAGCTTCGCAAGCATCTTCTGTCAAAGACAATTTGTCAGCGACAAAAGTCAATAAATCAGCATAGTTTTCTTCTATATCAGTCTTCTCTTTGAGTAATGCGACCTTTGTTAAATAACTATCTATCGCACCTTCAAGGGAATCTCTGGTGATAGCAGGAACTGTATACTGATTATACGATTCTTTATAAATTTCTTTTTTGGCTTTCTTGTAATCAAGCAACATATCCTTAACCATTTTGGCGACTGTAGCAACATTAGCTGTTGGTTTAGCCTTCAAAGAAGTATGTTTCATTAAGGAATTAAATTTCCCGTGCTTCTTTGATTCGCCACCGAGTTTAACGGACAAGTTACCATCACCTAAAGCCTTGATAGAACCAATTTTTGCTTTACCAATAATAGAACGGTCTACAATATCGTAAGTACCTGCGTCAAATTTCTCAACACCAAATCCGGCATTGGTAAAGATTTTCAATATCTTTTCAATAAATTGTGATTGTCTATTTTCCATAATTCAAAAACTCCATTTTATAGTATTTATATAATTTCGTTATTTTCTGTTGAAACTTGAGAAACCCAAGGAGCATCTTTAACAACTGTGCCATTGAGTTCAGCATCTTTTGTTCCAAAGAATAAATTATCACTAAAGTCACCGAAACCCTTCAAATTTTTGTGTTCCAAAATAAATGTTCCACCTAATGTAGCAGTTTCCACAACTTTTCCGTCTTGGATTTTTCCTTCTTTTACTATATAGTTTGGGTCATAATAAATCTGGTAAATTCTATCACCATTTACATCAGGTTGTAAATTACCTTGTAGCCAGTCACCGCTATTTGCCGTTACTTGCCAGTACTTGAGCGAAGGACCCGTTTTTCCAAGTGGGTTTGTGGTGTAGTCATACCAACTTACTGGGGCAGTGCCGCTAAGGGACGTCAAATACTGATTTATTCCTGAATATGTGGCACTGGTTTCGTCATTTTGGATAGTTTTTGTTAATAAAAGTTTACTTCCGGTCGGATAATTGGTAATGTCTGGCAATTCTTCATACTTATATTCGTATAACCAACCTTCAACGGCAGATGTTTCAGGATTTTTACGAACAATAGGAGCTGGTTGTTCTGTAAATGGGAGCATAGCGGAAACTCTGCCGATTTTTGTACCGAATTGGTAATCAAAATCGTGGCGAGAAACGAAACTGCCATCATAGTTTCCAGCCATTCTTTCTTTCCAGTATTCTTTATCACCATTTACACCGAGCTTGGTAACAATTTCGTCAATTATATAAGTTTCTCTAATTGGTTTATATAACCACGCTTCTACACTGAATGAAAAAGATACAGTAATTTCTCGTTTATCTTCTTCACCGAAATCTTGTGTCATTTCTATATTAGAACTTTCACATTTCATTTTAATAGAACGGCGCTTGTTAATAAACCAAAACTCCTTCAAATCAAAATATGCTTCAGGAGCAAAACGAACTAAAATTTGTTCCATTATCTGATTAGCATCAGATATATGTTCGGTCTTGGCTTCCATAGTAATTGTTAAATTATATGGAACTGGGTGAACATCAGCCCAAAACTTGTTAGCCATTAAATAGTCAATACCATTTACTTCAAAGTATTTGTTGTAGAAACCTCTTGACTCACCAGCACCTGAGTATCTATCAGCAGCAAATGCTATATTCTCAATTCTGTAAGTCATATTAGGTAATTGGATGTAATACTTCTTACCACTTTCTTGTTCCACTCTAAAATCGTGGGACTTCATTCTAGGTCCATATTTCAAAGGGACCTGAATCTGTTTAATTGGTTCGCCTTTTTCGTCATAACGAATAACATAAAGGTCATTAAAGAAATTACCGAAACCTACAATAACAGAACGTATTGTATCGGCGAAGAAATAGTTAGCAGGATAACCACCACGTGGATGACCGTCAATCCAACCTTTCTTGAACTGATGGGTTGATGGGTCATAAACAGGGTCATTTCTTCTTGCTGATGTATTTTGCGTCCAATTACTCATATTGTATTTATTATTTTGATACTATATTCATATACTTTATAATTGAATTTACTTTATCCATATCTATATCAAAATTGTACTTGTTTTTCATATAATTAACTGTGTTCAAGAACATTTTACCCTTTTCGTCTGTTTTAAAACTTTTGAATAGAGCGGTATCATCATAGCAGCAATTAAAATCTAATTCAAATGGATTTAATAACGATATATCTACAGTCAATTTAATGTTATTTTTCAATAGAAATGTATTTAACCAACATTCATCACATTTTGGGGTAGTTAATAGTCTGTCATTTCTGTATTGTTCACTATATGCTTCCATTGGAAATGTTTTTGGTGGTACAATACATTGTCCGCAAAAGCCGAGATAATATGGTTCGTGATAATTTTCAGTTCTTGGAATGGATAAAAGGGTAATTGATTTACATTCTTTCGCCCTTTCAATCAAATCATTTATGTATCTTTTATCTTCATCTAACGAAATTACAACATCGTCATAATGTTCAGGATAAACTCTCCATCTTTTATGGCAGTATTCATTATTAGCAATCCACTTCAAAATTACACCATATTTCTGTATGGCTACAAGTAGTTCAAGTGGCAAAATATGGTCTGGAAATTCTTCGGTAGCAAGCCACAAATAAAATAAATCAGGTTTCTTTGTTTGTGTGGCAAAGAAATAATCTAAAAAGATAGGCATTTGATTTATTCGTTTAGTCCAGCAAGTCATTGTTACTACAGTCTTCATCGTCTATCTCTATTTCGTAATACTTTTTCAAAATAATAATGTCATTGTTATGTTCTAATTGCCATTTCAAATCAAAACATTCATCTCTGATTAAATTTTTTCGTCTTTCTTCTAATTGGTAATAATCACTTGTCTTTATTTCTGTATTACCAAATCTTAATACAGCTTTATCCATTCGTTCAGTTATTTCTTTATAAAGCCTTTGATAGTTTTCATTTTTGCTGATGAAATATGAATCAGGCAAAAGATTTAATTTGTATTTTCTCTTACCGGTTCTTTCGTATAATTTCTGTATTTCGTAACCTTGTAATACTTTAAGCATTATGTTAATACCACATTTATTTTTCTTGACTTATAAAATACAATTTCATTTATCTTTTCAATTATATCTTTTTTGTAAGTTTCATTCGTGATTACACATTCTTTATCATTATCCTTCAATCTAGGTTTAGCAAAAGCAAATGCTACTTCTTCAAAACCAAGATTTTCTGCGAAATCTATAAAATCCATAGTGTCTTTATAATTGTATTTAGAAATCGTGAAACAAGAAGCCATTTTTACATTGTAATTTTCTTTTAAATACTTTATATTCTTTAAAAGATTTTCCCATTGGTTATCATTGTTAGCTCTGACTAACTTATAAGTTTCTTTTGTAGCAGCATCAATAGAAATTCTAACTTCTTTTATAATGTTCCAGTTATTTGGGTGAATTTCCTTCAATCGTTTTTCAGTCATACAAGTTCCATTAGTGAAAATTTCAATGCTTTCTAATTCACTATCTTTAGTTAAATCTTCATTGAGAATTTTCATATAGATTTTACTGAAGAATGTTTCTCCATCACAACCAATTTTCAATCTTTTTACTGATTTAATTTTCTTTACGATTTTTTCGTAATCTTCAGGTGTTAAATCTGGTTCTTTTGTAATAAAATCTTTTCGGCAAGTCTTACATTTCAAATTACAAACTTCGGAAACATTTAGATTTATTGAATATAAAGGATAATCATCAATTTTGTCCTTATTGTAATAGTATCTCTTACCATACAATCCATATTCTTCAATAAAGGATTTCCAATTATAGAAAGCACTATCCGAACCTTGTTTATAGTTTTGGTATTTGGAACACTTGGAACAATTATAATAGTCTTCTTTAATTATATTACTCTTAAAAGACTTGATTTTTTCACTATCAAACAATTCATCAAAATCGTCTGTGTGAATCTCAAAGTTTTTATCATTTAAAAAACACAAACAGGGTTTCGTGTAGAAACGATAACCTTTATCATTATCAAAACTGTATCTAAGTATATTTTGGTTGATAATTGGTTCAACACAGAAATGCTTATACATTAAATCAGCATACGAAATGTCAGGTAAAGATTCTTTACCTGTATAAGGACTAATTATTGAAATGTCTAATTCATTCATATATTAAATATACTCAAATCTAATTCATTTGTCTGTTTGTTTGTATTAAATGGATTTATATACTCTGTATATCCAATAGAAATTGTGGCAGGTTGTTTAAAAGTTTTAATATATTTTTCTTTTAAATTTTTATATGCTCTATTATCACAACTTGGACCAGTCATTTTTATTTTCCATTCTTCTAAACTTCTATGTAGATAATGGAATAATTTAATATCAGCAATTCTAAAATTAACATCTATGTGCGAGTCTACTATATCATTTGTATAATATACTTTATCATTATACCATAATTTGTAATTACCATCTATATCAGTAAAATAATGAACATAAGAATAAACGGCTGAACTCTTTGTTGAAACTATGGATTTAAAACAAGTATCTTTTTTGTTATTTTGAAAATATGACGGATAAGTATAATGACAATCTTCAATCATACTATTACTTCGTTTATATGGTCTTTCATTATCTTTATATGAAATGTATTGCCAAGGTAAAATATATTGTTCTATATTCTCTTTATCCAAATAATTACAAAATTCGTGTAAATCCTTATATTTCTTACTATTCAACCACAGATATTCGTCATCATCTAAACATAAAATATAATCATAGTCATTTTTATGCTGATTATAGAAATCAGTGTATATTTTATGTTGTGGATTTTTACAAATATAATCTTCATCAATGAATGTATAAAAAACATTTGTGAATTTATCACAAATGCTCTTTATATCTGATTTACTTTCATTATCATACACAAAAATATCAGTAACACCAATGTTTGTATAGTGTTCAATATATCGCTGCATATCTATTGGCAACTGATATCTGGTAATTAAACATAAAGCAATTCTATAATTCATTAGACCTTCAACATTCTATCACGATAGAAAGGTTTGAGTTTATCCAATTCACGAATTACAACATTTTCAATATGGGCGATGTCATTTTCCAAATCTTTAATGTGTGCTGTGAAATCGGTAATGTCTTGCTTGATTTTGTTCTGGTCTGTTTTCTGTAAACTAATAACCTTTTGGTCGCAAATGTATTTAGCGGCGTCATTAGCAAAAGATTTACCTTTCAAACCAGGCATATTTTCCGCAATATACTTAATTGGGTCTTTTTCTTCAAGTCCCTTTACAACAACCTTAAGATTTTGTGAAGCAAGAAGTCTCCAATTCATTTTTTGTTTCTTATCCTCGTAGATGTTCTTTTCTACTTCGCACATTTTGGTTTCAACTTCTTTTCTCCAGTCAATCCACTTATTCATTAGTTCAATCATATTAGGAATTAGAACTTTTGTATCTACATCCTTAGAAACATCCTTGGACTTTGTTCGTTCAATCGCATAGTAACGATATGATTCACTCTTAATCAAGTGCTTGTGAATTTTGCTTTCAAAATCTGCTTCGCTCTTTAACATAACTTCCAACTTACAAGCTTCTGTTTTTGTTGAAGAGTCATTTACATACAAAACAGTTCCATCATCAATCATTGAAATCATTTTGCTAATGAAGGAGTTTGGTGAGAAACCAGGACAATAACCTGTAATCGTCAAAAGAACATTCTTTTTATCACGAACAAGTGTGTAATCACATTCATACTTAATTGAACCTTCACCTGTTTCGTACAAATGTTCAATTTCTTCAGGAGTAGAAAGGATTTTACCACCATACTTATAATCAGGACCTTTCAAGTATTTCATAATGTCCTTGATTTTAGTTTGTTTGCCTTTCTTAACTACAACCTTCATAGCTTCTACAATTTCTTTCAAATTGTGAGCTGGAATGTTACAATTCAAACCAACAGCAATGCCTGAACATTCGTTAATAAAGAAATTTGGCAAGCGTGTTGTCAATACAATCGGTTCTTTAAATTCGCCTGTGTAGTTTGGAATGTAATCTGCTACATCCATACATTCCAACATTTTCATACCGATTTGAGAAATTTTTGCTTCTGTATATCTGTCAGCAGCAGGTCCGTCTGTCAATGAACCCCAGTTACCTTGTCCGTGAATTACTGGGTATTCACTTGTTGCCATTGTTACTAGAGAACCATAAGCAGAACCGTGTGGGTGATACTTACCCATACAATCACCTGTAATTCTTGCTGACTTAACGGTCTTGTTATCCCAAGTTGCTTTCAATTCTTTGGCTGTCCACATTAGTCTTCTTTGTGCTGGTTTCAATCCATCACGATAGTCAGCCAATGCTCTATCTTCCAAAACATCCAAGCCATAAACTTCCATATTCTTATGGAGCATTTGGTCAGTGCCTAAGGTTTTTCCGTCTGTTTCGTTTTCAAAAAAATTGTCTATATTGCTTTGTTTTTTCATATTATCTCGCTTATATTACATTTGTTTGGAATGTATTTATAATCAAAAATCTTTACTCAACTTTTTCTCTTTATCAGCTAGTTCTTCTTTCTTGTGTAACAGAATTGCTTTATCTATAATTGTCTTCTGCAAATCACACCAGTTTCTAAAATTTTCTAAACTAGAAAAACCTTTACAGTCATCTCTATCTACAAAATCCGAACTTTCATTTGAAGTAAAACTTTCTTTTCCATTTGGGAATAAAGTATAAGAAATCGTATTATACTTTATCATATTACATCCATACAAAGGAACAAAAACTACCCTTGGACCTGGTCTTCGTTTACAGGGATTTTTCAAAACAAATGTATTAAACTTTGGGTCTTTGTTTGAGTTATCAAAACCAAATTCCCTTAAAATATCTTCTAATTGTGGTTGTAATTCATTCCAATTCATACCACAAATATAAAAAGAAATCCCACTTTGTGTGGGATTTTTAATTTTTTGAAACTGTTAGAAGTCTTCTTTCATTTTGTTAAGTTTGACTTTTTCTTTTAGTTTGTTCACATACAAATTGAAAATTCCTTCTGTCATATTTGCTATAATGTTTCTGGGAATTACAATTCTGTCATTCATTGAGGCTAATTCTTGATAACTATAACCAGCATTTATTTTGTCATCGTGTTCGTCATAATAGAGAACAAACTTATCTTTTTCTCCAATTCTCCCGTTCAAAATACTAAAGACTTTTGTTGCTTGCTGGTAAGTTATTACATTCATTAAAAATCTTCCTGGACATTGTGTAGTCTAATCATCATCTTAATCTGATTTACCAAGTGGAAATACTTCATTTCTGTAAAGTTCTTAAAATCTTTGTTTGAAAGCGTGATAAAGATACAACCATCTTCCAAGTTCTTCTTTACATTCCGCTTCAAATTCATCCCACCAGTAATTTCGTGGGTAACCGGACGATACACAATAGAAAGTACATTCTTCTTGAAATCGGCACTCTTTGTGTTTTCAGTAAGAATCTTATTGACGTTCTTAAAGGAGTTAATCTTGATGTTGTTGAGTGAAATGAGCATTAGAAGTCCTCAGACATAGACTTGAATTTTGTTACCTGTTTTGTGAGTGTTTCAGCCCTGATGGCTGCTTTAGCATTGTTCGCTAAAATTTCTTTGATTTTGGAAATGGGCAAGCGTTCCTTCGTTAAATCGTAAACCTTGACACCATACTTATTTTCAAAATCTTTACAATTTTCAATAGTAACTTCTTCTCTGAGAAGTGCGGAAAAATCATAGAGAGTAGCTTCGTATTTGCTGTACATAAAAATTATTTTGTTCGCCAAGAAGCTATTTTCCGACCACTTGTAAGACCAAACGCGGTTAATAATTTCGTCAGTAGAATAATCTACATTCGTCTTTTCGTCAAAGAACGCGGCATAAACTTTCATTTCGTTTACAATCGCGGCGAAATTAAATACACTAGGAAAGTTCTTCATACTATTATTTATCTTAAATGTGTTCGTTCATTCCATCAACAATCTTTTCAATGGCACCCTGAACATTCATACCAGAGCAATCAACAATGGTGCCGCCCATGTGGTCAGACCAGTGAGAACCTTCGGAATCGTAACCAACCATAATTTCTTCAATCATCATCTGGTGAGTTTTAGACGGACGAACAGAAATAATAGAAGCGTTGATACAGTTACACAAACCCTGCTTTTCACTGCGAATAGTAACCACCAATTCCTTTTCGCGGATTTCACAATGGATTCGGTCAAGAATCTTCTTGTTAGCGGTACCGAAAGCGATGACGAGTTTTTCGTAGAATTTGGTGAGTGTGTTTGCCATAGTGTTACCTCTTTATTTCTTTTACACCATATAATATAGTAAATTTAAACTGCGTTGTCAATGGTTTTTGTGTATTTTTATGTAAAACTTTGTTTACAAAAGAAAAACCCATTGTTTTCAATGGGTTTTGTAAATAATTGTTTACATTACTGGAAATCTTCATTCATTTTGTAAGACCTGACTAACATATCCAGCTTTTTTAGTGCCAAATCTCTGTTTTCAGCAGTTTTTATTTCATTCCAAAAAGGAACTATCTTTTTGAAATCGTCTAAAATTTTGTTTCTGTGTGGGTGTAGAAAATCGTCCTTATATTCAAATTCAATTTTTTTACAATCATTACAGCTACTAAGTTCTATCGGCATATCTACAGTTGGGTATTCAAAAATGTATTCTATTTTAACTGAAAAACTATAATTTGCTATATCATATCGTTTTGTAGTGTTTATTATTAACCTGATGTTATTCTGTTTAGAATAATCAGAAATAAATTCATAAAATGTAGATTTGTGCTTTTCTAGTATTTTAGAAGCTACATTATCAAATTCATCATAGTCTTTTTCTAGTTTGTCAATAATCATATTCATAATATAGAAAAATCTAGGGTCTTTTACAACCCTAGATTTTATTTTTTCGTATATGGAAATACTGTTATTTACTAATTCCAAGCAATTCTTTACGGAACGCAGTATCTTCACCCATAGTATTTTCACAAGCCTTTTCAACCAAGTCATTCCATTGTAATTGAATCAACTTACGAGAATTTGGATTTAGACAGAGTTCGGATAATTGTTCAGCATTAGCTTCTCCCCAACCTTTCAAACGAGAGACTGTGTAGTCAGTACATTTGAGAGCCTTCATTTTCTTATCAACTTCGGCACGGGTCATACCAAATGCTTTTACCTTCGCACCTGTAGCAATAAACAATGGAGCATCAATGATATACAAGTGACCGTTCTTAATCAAATCAGGCATATAGTTAATAAAGAAACTTGTACACAAATTACAAATATGGAAACCATCCGGGTCCACATCAGCCAACAAAATGACTTTACCAAATCTCAATTTGCTTTCGTCATAATCGTCCTGAATACCACAACCTAGAGCAGCAACCAAGTCCTTAATTTCTCTATTACCTTCGCATTTAGCTTCGCCCTTCTTTGTTGGTTTACCAAACAATTCTTCAGGAGTTGCTTTAGCTGCGTTAATAATCTTACCGCGGATTTTCAATTCACCCTGGAATGACTCACGGGCCTGTTTAAAGTGACCACCAGCAGAATCACCTTCCACAATGAACATTTCCAAATCTTTAGGGTTCTTGTGCTTTCTTCTGTCTGCGTCCAAGAATTTATCACTAATGTAACGAGAACCAGCATTCAAAGTCTTTAGACCCTTCAACAAATCCTTAGAAGCTTTCATCTTCTCTTTTTGTTCAAGCATCTTTTCCGCATAAGTTACAATTCTGTTCAATAGTTCCTTATTCTTACGGAAGAACTTTGTAAGTGGTGGAGTCAACTTTTCAATGATTTCTTTTTCAACAGGAGTGTTGGTTAATTCGTTCTTTGTTTGACCCTGATACTGTGGCTCAGCCATTTTGTGGTGAATGGCGCCGACAATACCTTCCATAATGTCATCATTGAGAATTTTCTTTTTGGAATTATCCTTGATTACATTACAAATTGCTTTCTTCAAACCATTCAAGTGAGTACCACCAAGGTTCGTATAACATACATTAACGAAACTTCTAAATGTGTTGCCATCTTTCTTTGTGAAATTCAAAGCAACTTCTGTGTAATCATCTGAGAATGTAAACAAGTCAGCATTTTCGTCTGCGTCAGGACAAACAAGTTCTTCCAAACCTTTCTCGGAGTAAAATTCATTTTCTTCACCGTCAATGTTTGTGTGAATATGTAAGCCAGGGCACAAATACTGAATGTCTTTAATTTCTCTTTTTAGACGAGGTAAATCCAAGTCAATAGAATCAGTAAATATAGTTTCATCAGGAATCCAAGTTACAATGGTTCCTTTTTTCTTAATGAGTTTCTTATATTCTTCAGGTATTCTACAACGGGTTACATCACTTGTAGCAATTCCCTTTTCAAATGTTTGTGTGTACCACCAATTATCTGTACTGTTATTAGACCAAACCTGTAATGTTTTAGAAAGAGCTGCAATAGCCTTTTGTCCGATACCATTCAAGCCTGATGAAGTAGCATAATTCTGCTTATCAAACTTACCACCTGCGTGTAATTGAGTGAATACAAGTGTTAGAGAGTCCATTTGGGCTTTTTCATTCCAACCAACAGGAATACCTCTACCATTGTCAATTACTGTAATTCGTTTTGTTTTAGAATCATAGAAAACATAAATTTGTTTGTTATAGCCTGCCAAGTATTCGTCAATAGAGTTATCTAATGCTTCACGAAAAAGTCTATACAAACCATCAGATGGATTTCCACTTACTGCACCAATGTACATTCCGTGGACGCTTACGAACTGTTTCTAGGCCTTTCAAAAAATCTATGCTATCCGCACCATAATTATGTTCTGCCATTACTTATCTCCTTTGAATTTAAACATTACTATTGTTTCGTCTGTTTCTTTATTGTATTCTATTGACGCAATTTCAAATGCAGTATCAAGTTGTTTAAACACAGCTAACCAGGCATTTGGATTTTTCTTTAAGTATTGGAGCACTTCTGCTTCAAACAAGTCAAACAATCGTGACTGACCTGGTGTACTTTCTGCATCGTCAATTATTGTCATTTGCTTTTTTACGATTTTTAACTTTACCATAACTTTCCTATTTTGTTTGGAATATATTTATACAAATCAAATATAACAAAAAATCGCCCGGTGTGGGCGATTTCTAATTTTTAAGAACTGTGATTATTAGTCTCCTGACCAGTTTCCATTTGGGTGTTCGCGGTAGTAGTTATACTGGTCTCTGGCTATATCACTCAAACTGTTATACCATTTATTAAATTCATCAGCTCTCTTTTTATCGTCTTTATCTTTTTGTGCTTTCAAGCCATCGTAGATTTCATCCATATAGTCAATAGCGGCTCTCAAACGAGCGAAAGTAAATACAGCATAATCTTTTTTGTATAAAGCATTTTCACCAAAAGTATCTACAATATATTTTTCAACATCAAACTGTACACCACTATCTAATTTCATATCCATTACAGTTCTTGTTTTATCTTTACTAGAAGGTGTATAGATTTTTACTGTACAATGTTCGCCTTTAACAACAAAAGTAATACCTTCTGTTTTAACATTATAATTCATATCTTTAAGATTAGTTAGCAATAATTCTTTTATTTTAACATAATCATTATAACTCAATTTATACTTATCTAGTTTATCACAAACCTTTTTATATTGTACATCTGTGGTATGATTGAATAAAAATTCATGACCTCTAGCGGTATAGATTGGAGTAACGTGTATGAAATAAGGTCTTAAATCTTCAAATGCGTGTTCATTAAAAGAATTTAAATAAGCATCATATACCAATTTGTTATATTCGTCCAAATTATCATCAGTTAAACTTTCGGAACTTAATGCCTTAAATCTATCTTTTATGTCTTTATATTCGTCAATATACTTATTAACGATTTCTTTTAATTCGGCTTGTTTTTCTTCCTTAGCATTTGTTTCGGTATTTACTGGTACATTCAATACAGCGAAATTTGGTTTACCATACATTTCAACAGAACCAAATAATCCTTTCACTGGTTTCTTTGTGGCTGCTGGAGCATTACCCAATACTTTGTTCAAACTAGACTTTATGAAATTTTGGTATTTTTGGTCTACTACTGTATCAAAGTCAGGAGCATTTAATAATTGTTCTGCTTCTTCATTTGATAATGTTTTACCTTCTTTTCTAGTTTTCCAAAATTTAAACACCAATGACTTTGTATTAGATTTTTCATCTTCTAACAAAAAGCCACGATTATTTAAAATCTTTTTTGCTTCTCTTAAATCCATTTTAACTCCTTATTTATTATATAATTTAAATGCCTGTATTACCATTTCATACTGTGGATAGCGAAGCATTAGTCCATCTCTTAAATCGTTCCAAATGTCGCCAATTCCATTATACCACATTACAAACCACCACAAGTTTGAAGTTCCGTAAATGTTTTGGGAAATAATATCTGGTCTACCGACTTCGTAATAGTGAACCATATACGATTTAGTTTCTCCGAAATCATAATTTCCGAAGTTAATACTACCCAAATCATACTCAAGGAACCCTTCAGTATTTTCTTCTTTTAAATAATTTGGTCTGTATGTTATGTTATTCATTTATTACCCAACGTAGATAAATCCGTGTGGACTTTCTTTATCAATTCTTTCAATAGCAGCATCGTATCTTTCTTTATAAGAAGAATACAAACTATCACCATTCAACTGACCGCCACCAGCAATAGTCAAACTATACTTTCTCAAAGCATTAGTCCAAATCATACCTGCTTTACATACTACAAGTTCTTTGAACCAGTAGTCATTGAAAATCTTAAATGATTTTTGTTTCTTTACTACTTCAATCAAACCGTGGACAGGTCTTTTTGGTGTCGGCCATACAGAAAGTTCTTTTTCTTTCATATTATATCTTACCTGATAGCTTTCACCCAAATCAAATTTAACTTGTTCCAACCAAACTAATTGAGCATTAAAGTTACCCATTACATCACCGTAACTGGAATCACCATAACACATACCATTATAATTACAGTTACTCATTCCCATCATCTGGTCATACAAAATGTTGTGTGGAATAGTGAATAATTCGTTAATGTTACCCAACCAGCTAGCAGTTTGGAAATCTACAACAGATTCCAATTCTTGACAAAGTTTATAATGAGTTTTACCTGGTAACAATTCCATACAAAGATAATCACGATAGTTGCCTTCACGATAATAGTATCTTTGTACATACTGAACCATATCTCTAATAATGTCAATCAACTGTGAATCAGATATTTCAACACAAATTACAGGAGAACCAAGTTGACCTTTAATGTAAGCAATCAACTGTGGAATGTTCTGTATTTCGTGGTCAGCCATAAACATATCCTGAGCACAGCAATAGTTATCTCTAGGAATATGCTTTAAATGGTGTGGTGGAAATGGTGGAACAGGTGGTTTAGGAGGTGGAGGAGGTGGTTCAGGTGGGTCTGGATACTTTCCTGATGGTGGCTCTACACTCCAATCTGGTGGAACCGCTTGCCAATCAGGTGGAATTTCCTTCCAATCTTTAGGTGGAATTCCTTCACCCGGATTCGGACAATGACCCGGTGGGAATGGTGCAGGAAGAGGAGGATGTGGCTTGTAAGCTTCGTCCTTCTTCCAAGGTTTTATATCTTTATTTGGTTCACCCATTCTGTTATACCTCTAATATATTTATTAGACCACCAGATTCTCTTGTTCCAAAGTATATAATTCTTCCAGTGTTAATTCTTGGACTTTTCCATAACTATCTTGAACTTTTACTTTTTCATTCCCACAAAGGCATTTATACTCTTGATTCACAAACATTTCACCATTGTCCTGAATTTGTTTTTGAAGCCATTTCTCATCTCTACCTTCAACTTCGTACCATTGAACCTTACAAGGTATAAATGAGTTCTTTCCAGCAACGGCCTTAGTCCAAATGTCATAGAAGTGGTTCATTCCCTTTGGAGTTGAAATCAACATCATCATAGCGTCTTTCTTTGCTGCTTGTGTTGGGAAAACAGACTGCATAAACTTGGTAGCCATATTATCGTCAATGAACGCAAATTCATCTACAAGCAATAAGTCAATAGATTTACCACGAACAGAAGAACTAGAACTAGCGCCGCAGAAAATCTTGGTCTTATTTTCCATTGAAATTTCACCATTGTTCCATTTTATAAGGCCCTGTTGAAGCCATAATGGTAATTCTGTATAAGCATTCTTAATACGAAGCAAAATTTCTTCGGCCTGAGCAGCTTTGTTTGCTAGAACAGCAATGTTCTTTGATTTGTGGAAAAGAGCATACCAGAGAATATATAAAGTAGCAATAGTTGTCTTACCTGTTTGACGTCCCATCATAATAATTCTGTTATTCTTTTCAGGTATTTTCGCACAAATTACTTTTACAATCTTTTCCTGATAATCACGAAGTTTCATCTTTTCTTCACCGGCAGGACCAATGATAGTAAAGTACTTAGCGAAATGGAAAATACTTTGTTTACATTTCAAGTATTCCTTGATTTCTTCTTCAGTCATTTGAACTGTTTCGCCTGCGCCACGAAGTTTTTCATTATTAAAAAACATTAAATCACCTCATCAATTCTTCAACTTTATCTTCAATTTCTTCTTGACTTGGTTTACTATGGTTATACAAATAAGCACCATAATACCAATTCTTAAGTTCATTTAGTATCGCACCAAATTGAGAACCGTGTACACCACTATCTATAATAGCATTACTCAATTTCTTATTATCAGGCAATACATTTTCTGCCAAATCAGTTAAGACTTTTCTTTCTTTGTTAGAAATTGCTTCATCGTTGATTACATAATTTACTTCATTCAAAATTTCAAAATCTTTATTCGTGAAGATAGTTAATGTCTTGTTCAAGTCTCCATACAAATTATTTGTAAATCCAAGAGAACCATAAACATATCTCAAAGTTTTCATTAAATCATTTTCCAATCTAAACAATTTGATACATTCAGGCAAATTGTCGCAATCGTAGAATAACAAACCAAACAAAACCTTTGGGTCAGCATCAGTGTTATCCATCTGAGCATATTTTCTAGTGAACTGTTTTGCGAACTTCCAGTTGATTAACATTTCAGGGTCAATTACTTCATTCGCACCTGTTTTCATTAACAATCCAATAACATCAGCAAAAGCCTTCTTACCATATTCGGCAGTTTTCATTAGTTCAGCACCAATTCTTTCTTTTGCGATTTTATCCAAATTGCCTTTAATGTTCTTAATGCCCTGCATTGTGTCAGCATCTATTTTCATTCCAAATCTAGCTGCGAAACGCATAGCACGGATAATTCTTAAAGCATCTTCACTAAATCTCTGGTTAGAATCCCCGACTGTTCTAAGTATATTATCGTCTAAATCTTTCTCGCCATTATAATAGTCAATCAAATTACCGCGGCAGTCAATACCCATAGCATTTATTGTGAAATCTCTACGGGCTACATCGTCCTTAAATGACTTTGTAAATTGAACAGAGTCAGGATGTCTACCGTCACTGTAATCGCCATCAGTACGGAACTGTGTTACTTCAAAAACTTCGTTCTGCCATTTAACGAGAATAGTGCCGTGGGCTTCACCATTATTAGAAGTACATTTGAAGTTATCGTACAATTCGTCAATCGGCATATTGGTTGCTATATCAACGTCGTGAATTTTAGGGTCGCCTTTTTGTCCGTTTTTATACCAGCGGACTATATCACGAACACAACCACCTACTAGATATGCTTCATAACCGAATGTTTCAATCTGTTGGCACAAGTCAGTACCAATTTGGACTTCTTCATTGAATAATGATAAATCTATTTTCATAATTACTTAATTTGTTTCTTTGTAGATTTCTTAATTACACCTTCTTTACACAAATATGTAAAGAATTTCTGTTTGTAGCCTCTAGTATATGCTGAACATACCTTCAATCCATATTCAGCTACTTTAGTTGGGTCATATTCATATTCATAGATTTCTTTTACAAGGCTATCTTTTTTAGCAGCTTTTAATTCTTCAGTTGTAAGGAATGTAAAATATGTTTTCCAGCGAGTAATCATTACTGCGTGATTACCTTCTGCTGCTTTAATAGCGGATTTCTTAATTCTACCTGTAGCAGTTCTGTTAGCAACCGCGTTCTTACCACCAATTCTTTGTATATGGAGTTCTTTAAACTTCTTATTTAATTCGTTTGCTTTTGCTTCCCAAACACCACTATGTCCGAGTCCATCAGTTCCCCAACCAAGAGCATTACACCATTTACGGCTCAAAGCATAACCAACTTTATTAGCAGCTTTTATTTGTTCTTTTGTAATGGAAGTATTGTGAAAATAATGGCACATTTCGTGAACGAAAGTGTTTCTAAAAGCAGCATAATCAGTCAATTCGTTTCTATTCAAAATGATTTCAAGTGTAATAATTTGTTGTTTAAGTGTGTTAAACTGAGAAACACATCTACCTAATGCTTTTAAATGACTAGACCAAGTTAATGTAACTGGCTTTAATTTACCATTGAAATATAATTTGTTAAATCTTTTAAATTCAGTTTCCAAAAACTTTGTTGTGAATTTAACTTCGGGTAATTCTGCTTTCTTTGCTTCGTCTAACATTATTCAATCTCCACTACTGTAGAAGCACCATCTTCAACATAAACGGCTTTCCATACTGCTTTAAATGCCTGGTCTAAATCCATATCTTTACTGTATGCTTCAAACATAACAGTTTCCAATAGTTCAGGGTCTACTGTAAAATCCACTTCTTTCGCAAAATTTAGAATACGGGTTCTTAATTGTTCCATATATTCTTTTTCATACATTTCTTCATTAAGAACTTTATATCCAAATTTCTTTAATTTTTCAATCGCTTCTCTCAATAACATATTAAAATCTCCTTATATACTATTTATGAAAAAGACCGCATTTTCAGCGGTCTTTTAGAATTTATTTGTAATAGAAATTATTACTTAACAAAGTGATTACGGATTCTAGCCTGAAGATTTCTTACTGGGTCCTTTGTTCCAAATACATCTTCAATTACTGTAAATGCGTAAGCCTTAATTTCTTTGTCATCTACTTCAAAGTCTGTATCTTTAATGATACCAGATACGAAAGCAGGTGTCAAGGCTTTCTTCAAGAACAATGTTTTGGCTCTAAATTCGTCTTTGAAATCATCCCAATTATCTGTTCCCTGCTGAACATTATTTGGTCTGCGGAAAGTATCAGGAAAATCATCTTCCAAAGATTCGTCTAATTCATCATCATCGCAATCGGTGCACTTTCCGCCTTTCTTTCCACCACAGCAACCCTTTGGTTTTCTGCCGGCAACCTTTTCTTTGTGAGAGAACTTGTCACCCTTTGGCTTAGATTTGCCTTCTGTCATATATGCTTCGTCAACTGGAACATCGTCATATTCTACACCTGTTTCATCAACAGTTTCTTCGCCGAAATCTTCTGGGTTCTGTCCATCACATTCGCAATTTTCGTAAGCAAGAATCTTAACAATGTCTTCAGCGGCAACACCCTTCTGTGAGAGTTCATCAATGCGTTCATTGTTAGCTGTCATAATGTCAGCAACTTCTTGAGCGTCAAATCCTTCGTCACCGAGACCCTGTTCAACAGCACCATAGACATCACTGTCAAGCTGTTCTTCACCTTCAACTGGCAAAGCTTCTTGGTTTGTATCAACAACGTCATCATAGACAGCGTCATCTTCAAAGTCTTCCGATACGATTCTGTAACCTTCGGAAAGCAACAATTCTTTAGCGGTTTCGTATTTCATATTATACTCCTTAAAATTAAATTTATTGTATTTATAGTATTTATGAAAAAATGCCGAGTGATTGCTCGGCATTGTTAGTTTAATAGTAATAACCCTCTAAAGTATCTTTTTCTTTGAACCTTTTAGCCATTTCTTCGTGTTTTGGCGAGTTATATGGGCATTTATCGTAATCTTCCATATCGGCTATACCATCCATTAAATACAAATTAGAATTAGTAATGTCTTCTTGGCAACCTTTAGGGAAATTTTTCTCCAAATACTCTCTATTATCGTAATCGTCATTTCTCAACCAATCAAAGTTGTCATAAGGAATACGAATACAATAAGCACCGTGTTCATTTGGCACATTCTTTTCTTCGTCCTTCAAATGAGCATATTCAGGCTTATATTGAAGTTCTTGTGTAAATGAACTGTAGTCTACGTGGTGGTGGATTCTTTCAAACTTGTAAATCATTGTCGCATATTGTGGATAAGTTTCAACAAGCAACTGTGATTTTGGAATAGTTCCACCAATGTCCTTGGAATAGAA
>JAGCLR010000375.1 GCA_017646885.1 Methanobrevibacter sp.
GAATCACAATGATAAATTCGAATAAATTATAATGATTTATCATAATTTAACATTATTATTAAGTGATTTATACATTATTATATAAAAAGATATTGATTTTTTATTTAAAATCATTACAAATTAAATTTAATTATCATGTTTTTGCTAGGGAATTCTTAATTTATAATGATAAAATATTGGTAAAAATAGGAAAAAAATAAAAACAATGGAAAAATCGAATAAAAAAGAGCAAATTGATTGAAAAAAGAAAAAAAAGAATTATTTTGGAAATAAACCAAAATAATTAAATCACATATTGCTTTACATCGCTTCTTATAATGGAAGAAGCACCTAATGCTCTTATTCCATCCAACATTTCTGGGAAATGCTCTTTAGGAATCAAAACATTGATCTGTGAAAAGCTTGACCCTTGATTTACAGTAGGTTCAGCACTGCAGAACTTGTTTTCAACCAAATAATTTGAAACCTTTTCAATGGATTCGTTTGCAATATTGAATTTTACATCAAAGTATTTCCTTGCAGTTACAGCACCTAACAACTGTTCATAGATCATCTTTGCCTTTTCCATCTTTTCATCGTTACAGCTTATTCCAGCATATAATCCTGCTGAAGAATGCAAGATGGTTTCAAGCTCTTTAAGACCTGCTTTTCTTAAGCTGCTTCCTGTTTGTGTGTTGTCTACAATCAAGTCTGCACCTTTAGCAATGTAAACTTCAGTAGCACCGTCTGAATTGATAACTTGAACCTTCTTATTGTCTCCATCCCTTAATCCTCTAACTTGAACATATGGGCTGGCATCTCCATAGATTTCCTGATATGCCTCATTTTCCATAATGTGCTTTCTGGTTAAGTTAGGATATTCTGTAAAGCATAAGATTGGAGTGTCCCTATCCTTGTTTTCCCTAAAGAATTGAGACAAGTCATCATAAGGAGATTCCTTAGGAACAGCTACAATCAAACGGGTTTGGCCATAATTCAAGTCACCTATCTTAACTATATCGTTTTCACTTAAAACAGACTCTTCCAAAACCCAGTCCTCTCCAACAATAGCTATATCCACCATACCTCTGTTCAATTCTACAGGAGTACTTTGAGGACGAGTCAAAAAGGCACTTATCTCTTCATCATTAAGAATATCAATCTCATAAGATTCATTTCCAGGATCATATCCCCTTACTTCATAACCTGCATCTACAAATAACTGATGGGTATTTCCTCTGTTTACATTGTTTAAACTGCCTTTAGGCAATCCAATTGTTATTTCTACCATAATATCAACTAAAATAATTAATAATATTCTAAATTAACTTAATTTTTAAAAAATAAACTTAAATCATAAGATTTCAATTATACTCTATTATTAGGAATATATAAACCTATTTAAAAATCATTCCTCTTCCTGATAGGAACCGTTATACTCCCCTGAACCTTCAACTGGAAATACAACTGCCTGTGCTATCCTATCACCTGATTTGATCTCATAGTCAAATTCCCCATGATTGTAAATCATGAACATCAAGGTTCCATAAAATCCCGGGTCGCCAACTGCTGTCTGAACAGAAACAAAAGACCTAAGCAAAGTGGACCTTGGCAAGTATAGCATAGTGTATCCCTTAGGAATTTTCACCTTACGCTTTATTGAAGCCAAATAGGCAGTATGAGGTTTTAAGGTATAAACAGGACCTTCTAATGCCTCAATCTCTGGAAGATTTTTCTCATTGTCAATCAATGAACCTCCAGATTTTTGAATGAATATTTCATCAAGTTCCAAGTCTATTCCAGATGGCTGTACCAAATCCTCAAAGTCTGGAAAGAGTTTTTTAAGTTCGATTTCACCAAGCATTTTATCACATCAAATAATAAAAGAAATTAAAGATTAAAAAATTTTATCAAATCAAAAATATAAAAAAATAAGATTAATATTCAAGTATTAATCTGTAGAATTTAAAGTATTGTTACCTAATTTAAATGTCAATTCACCTGTACC
>JAGCLR010000376.1 GCA_017646885.1 Methanobrevibacter sp.
AATTGATTTTGAAAATGACTAGAATACTCTTAATGAATGGGAAGAAATCGTAAATTCCCTTAAAATCCAAAGCCCTGTTGTTACAATCGGTATTGTAGGAAAATATGTGGAACTTGAAGATGCATATATCAGTATAAGAGAATCCTTGCACCACGCAGCAGCTAAAAACGGAACTAAAATGAATATCGTTTACCTTAGCTCTGATGTTGATGTGGATAATGAAGAGGAATTGAAAGCATTCCAAGAAGAGCTTTCCAAGCTTGATGGTATTCTCATTCCTGGAGGATTTGGAGACCGTGGTGTAGAAGGTAAGTTAAGTGCTGTTGATTATGCAATTGAAAATGAAGTTCCTATTTTCGGTATCTGTTTAGGTATGCAATGTATGGTAATTCAGTTTGCAAGAAGAATCGGTATGGAAGATGCAAACAGCAGTGAATTCAAGACAGACCTTGAATACCCAGTTATTGACATGATGGAAGAGCAAAAGAAAATCAAGAATATGGGTGGAACAATGCGTTTAGGTGCTTATGACTGTAAATTGATTGACGGCACCAAAACCAAAGAGGCATATGGTGAAGACTTGATTCAGGAAAGGCATAGACACAGATTCGAATACAACAATGAATATAGGGATGTATTAACTGAAAACGGTCTTGTGATTGCAGGAACAACTCCAGATGATTTCTTGGTTGAAATCGTGGAATTGCCTGATCATCCTTGGTTTATTGGATGTCAATTCCATCCAGAGTTCAAATCAAGACCAAATAATGCACATCCATTGTTTGCTTCATTTGTAAAAGCAGCATTTGATAATAAAGAATAATATTTTATTCTTTCTTTTTTTATTCTATTTTTTAACTACTTTTTAAATTAATTTCATATTTTTTTGCATTGTTGATTTTACACAATTGTGATTTTGTGCAATTGTGCAATTGATATTTTTATTTTTTTCGCATTTCAAATCATTTTATATTCAATCAAGACCTATTTTATAACATATTCAATTAAAAAAATTATAAAAGGGGTAATATGAGCGAAATAAGTAAAAACAATAAAGAAATTGGAAAAACAATTGCAACAAAGGTTCCAATAAACATACATAATCAATTGATGAATCTAATCGAAAACGGTGATTACCTAAGCATTTCAGACTTTCTTAGGGAAGCGATAAGGGAACAATTGAAAACATATAAGGTTGCAAATTTCAGAGAAATCAATTATTTTGATGCAAAAAAGGAAGTTCTAAGCTATTTCATTAAATATAATGATTGCTTTTTGGATGAGATAGCTATTGACCTGGAATTGGAATTTGAATTGGTTTTAAACATTATCAATGACCTTATTAATGAAGAAAGAGTTGTTAAGATTTCTAATGAGGAACTCTTTGAAAAGAGAGGGATTGACTCAGATGCATACCGCTTAAAGGATAATGAAGCAGTTTACAAGATAGAAGGAAAGAGATTGATTGTTGAATCAAGATCCAAAGACTATGAATTCATCAGCATAAGGCACAATGTGGATTACAAATCTGTTTTTAAAAACAATGGTATGGTGCTTGAAAACGCTTCTGTAATCCTGTCTGAGGCATATTCATTTATAAAATAAAATTATTCTTATTTTCTTATTTTATTTTTTTTAAATTTTTTAATTTCACATTTTGATTATACTTTTTCAGTTGGTTTATAATTTACAATATGAGTCTATTTTTTCTATTTGAAATCAATTTACATTTTA
>JAGCLR010000047.1 GCA_017646885.1 Methanobrevibacter sp.
AATTTATCGATTCCTGCAACGATGATATGAAGCTTTTTGCTTTGAACCAAGCTGATGTTTCCTTCATTGTGAACCATTAAAATAGCACCGTCTTCAGCAGCAATGGAATTAGTGCCGCTGATTCCTATGAAAGATTTATCAATAAGATTCAATACATCTTCTCTAACTGCCTCCATAATAGGCTTTGGTTCTGCAGGCAAATCCAGATTCATTGATTCATTAACAATATCTGCAATGTCATGAACAGTCAAATGGGAAGCCGGTCCTGTAGGGTGAACAGGGCTGTTATCATCTTTTTTCAATTGTAGAATACGGTCTCCCAAATCAGTTTCGACAATTATCATGCCTTGCTCTTCTAAGAATTGTGATGCATCAATCTCACGTAGAGTATTGGATTTGGATTTGGCAATATAAACCTCATTCCTATCAATATTGCTTTTTTCAATTTCCTCATTGATTAGATCAAGCAATATCTCCCTTGCCTCTTCATCATCATTTGCATAAAAGCAATCAATGTCATTTTCCTTAAAGCTTTCCTTTGCAATAGCTATAAGTTCCTCATTATTGTCTATTGCATCCTTTCTAATGTCTATCACTCTCTTTTGAAGAGCTTGGATCTTAGGAGACTTTATGAGAGGTTCGATTCTTCCTTTAAGATTATGGAATACTTTTCTCATTGATTCAATTTCTTCCTCTTTCATTGAATCTCCCCATCATCATTATCTTTATCCAAATCAATAGAATCCAAATGCTCAAAAACAAATTCAGACAAGTCTAAAATCTCCATATTATCTGAATTCTGACTTAAGTTCAATTTACAGAATGGACATGCACTAACCATTAGATCCGCATCAGTATCCTCAGCCTCTTTAATACGTAACTGTGCAATTGAATTGGACAATTCTCCATAAGCGGATTTCACTCCACCGCCAGAACCGCAGCATCTTGCATTTTCCTTATTGTTTTCCATTTCAACCAAATTTGAAATGGATTGGATGACATTACGTGGAGCCTCATATTCTCCAGCATGCCTTCCTAAATGGCATGAATCATGGTAAGTGACCTTTAAGTCCTTATTGCCCTTAAGATTGATTTTATTTTCCTTAATCAATTGCTCTAATAGCTGAGAAATATGAATAACCTTTAAATCGACACCAAGGTATTTCTTATAATCCTCTTTCAATGTCTTATAGCATCCTGAACATGAAGTGACAATGGTTTTTCCTTCAAAATCCTTAAGATTGCCATTCATCTGCTCAATTGCATCATCTACAAAACCAGTTCTAAGAAGTACAGATCCACAGCATTGCTCATCTTCCAAAGTTTCATAATTAATCTTAGCGGCCTTTAAGATCCTTTCTGTAGCCTTGCTGATTGAAGTTAATTTCTCTCTAGCTGTACATCCTCTAAAATATAATAACATATTTTAACCTTAATAATAAAAATTCTTAAAAAAAATATTAATTAAAAAAATAATAATTGAGGAATCATTCCTCTTCTTTATCAATATCTTCCAATTTCACTTCATCCTTTATTGCCAAAGCCCTAACAAGCTCGGTAGTGTTTCTATTCAACTCATCGATTTTAACATACAATCTGAAAATCGCATAAACAAGAAGTGCATATCCTAAAACGAGCAATAGGTCTAATCCTCTACCGAAACCGAAGAATCCTGCAAGAGGGTCACTGAACCTAGGAGCGAAAGCAAAGAAGTTAACCACTATACAGACTAAAACCCACAGTACAAATGTAGCTGGAGTGATTTTCTTAACTCTTAATCTCCTATAGAAGTATATGATGACTATTATAGTAGCAATGATTAATAAAAATTGATATGTACGAAATGGACCTATAATAATAACACTTCCTTAAATCATTCTAATAAATCTATAAACATAATAATTCTAATTAAAGTTATATTCTAAATAAATCAATTATCATCTTGGATAAGATTCTTAATCCTACAATTGCATCAGTTCCCTTGTTTTGGGTTTCAGGAGTGTATATTGTAGTGATTGTAACTTCAACCAATCTAAGATTCTTATCGCTTATCTCTTTAATGAATTCAGATGAAACACCATATCCTCTTGAAACGATGTTTATTGCATCTGCAGCTTGAGCGGTAAATGCCCTAAGGCCTGATTGTGAATCCTTAACGTTTCTGCCGTAAAATATGAATGTCAAGGCATTCATGATGTAATTTGCAAAGCTTTTGCTGAGTGGCATATCCTCAAATGGCCTTGCTCCAATTGCAACATCTGCCTTTCCATCGATTAATGGCTTGCAAACAGGGAAAATGTCTTCTATTTCATGCTGACCGTCAGCATCAAAGGTTACAATGTATTTTGCGCCTTTATTGTGTGCAACGACCATTCCTGTCTTCAATGCTGCACCTAATCCTCTGTTGATCACATGGGAAACTATAAATATTCTATCTGGATATTTCCTTTTTGATTCAATAGCCAACTCAAGGGTCTTGTCTTTGGAACCGTCATTTACAAGAATGACATTGTATCCCTTTTCAGCAATTCCCTCGATTATTTGAGAAACTGTTTTCTCTTCATTGAATGCTGGAACAACCAAATAAATATCCTTAGCAATATCTGAATTTAAGCTTGACATAGTATCTTTGAAATTTTTTATCTATAAAGGACCTGCGTCCTCTTTACCTTCTCTCATTCCTTTTCCTGCTTCTTTTCTCATTTGTTTAGGATGGAACATCATTTTTATAAGATTTTGAGCATGTTCACGAGCTCTGTTATCCGCTAATTTCTTAAGCTCCTTAGGGTCTTCCTCTTCATCCTCATGAACAAAGACTTCAAGAATATGGGTGTTTGTCATAAGCTGAGCGCGAATCAAACCTGTAGATGCTTCATGAGCGCACATCTTGTCCTTTTCCATAGGTCCAGGCATTCCCAATGCCATTACTATTTCGCAGTCCTCCTCTTCAATAAGCTTTTTGCTTGCTACTGGAAGATCCTTGACACCTGGAACAGTAACGCGAATAATCTTTAAGTCTGAAGCGTTTTTCTTCAATTCATCAATAGCTGCAGCACCCATATCATAACGAGCAAATGTAGTATCTGCAATTCCTATTCTCATTTTATTCACCAAATAAACATTATTTTAAAATGAATTCAATTATTTTAATAATAACTAATTAATATTTTAATTCATTATAGAATATGTTTTTAATTATATATAAAGTAAATCAAATATTCGAAAATATCAAACATTAAATCCTACTTTGAATTGAATTGATCTTTCCTAAAATCAGATTATCCTTAGTCAAATCATATAGAATCCTATAGAAATGCAATGCACCAGTATAATACCGCTTATTTTCCAAATCCTCACAGATTATCCTTAAGGTGTCTAATACAAAAGGATTCACTCCCACTTGAATGCTCTTTGATTCTATAATTTCCCTTGCTTTTTCTGTATCGATTTCAGTATCGATTCCTCGAGATTTCAAATATTCCAATTCCCTAAAGGCCTGTTGGTTGAAATCATAATTCAAGCTGAAATCATAGAATACCGCTGCGATATCCAATTGGTTTTCCTCAACATAGAAGAATCCGAAATTTCTATAGGCCCTTCCAATATCCTCATTTTTATATGCAAACTTTAAGGCATCTACATTGTATAAGAAAAATCTATTGTAAGTGCGTGTTTTTGACTTATAGATATCTGCAATGGAAAGTATGGT